>JAZPZK010000068.1:0-66060 GCA_045544675.1 Acutalibacteraceae bacterium | reverse complement strand
TTTGGTTACTCGGCTCCCTTGAAAGGTAATTCCCCTAACAGGGGAATTACCTTTCAGGGCAGGCAAGCAATTAAAAATACAGAATAAAATCTTGAATAAAGAGGTTTTATAAATGAAAATAAAGGTTAAAGTTAAATCCGTACCCGAGAAAAAAAGGGTACCCGTTAAAATCACAACAGATAATATCCGTCTTGATGCGGCTCTTAAGTTTTCCTCTGCAGTTTCAACGGGAGGACAGGCAAAAATGGTTATTCTCGACGGTCTTGTAAAGGTTAACGGAGAAACCTGTCTTATGAGAGGTAAAAAGCTTCACGATGGAGATAGCTTCGAATTTGAAAAGGTTATTTACGAGGTTGTGAAGTAAATGTATGTAAAACAGATTGAAGTTAAAAACTTCCGTAATATACAGAATATAAATATGGAGCCCTGCGAGGGTGTTAACATAATCTACGGCAAAAATGCCCAGGGTAAAACAAATCTTCTTGAGGGTATGTGGCTTTTTACAGGCTGCAGATCCTTCCGTTCCTCCAAGGATAACGAGCTGATAAATTTCAACAGCACAAAAGCGAATCTTTATATGGATTTCAATGCTTTTGAAAGAGATCAGTCTGCTTCGCTTGAAATAAGCGAGGGAAGAAAATTTATTCTCAACGGTGTTAAGCTTAAAAGTGCATCCCACATAATGGGTGAGTTTCTTGCAGTTGTTTTTTCACCGGAGCATCTTTCCCTTGTAAAGGAAGGTCCTTATGAAAGACGAAGATTTCTTGATATAGCCATAAGTCAGCTGAAACCGAAATACGGTATTACTCTTTCTCAGTATAACAAGGCGGTGGCACAGAGAAATGTGCTTTTAAAGGATGTTCAGTTTCATTCTGAGCTTTATGATACCCTTGATATATGGGAAGAAAGGATTGCCTTCTTTGCATCGGAGATTATCCGTCAGAGAATAGGATATATAAACAAGCTTTCTTCCTTTACCGATGAAATTTATTCAGGACTTTCATCAGGTAAGGAAAGGCTTAAGGTTGAATACAGTCAGCAGACAGTTGTTTACGGTGACGATAAGCAGGAATTATATGAAAATATGAAAAATCAGCTTTATCAGTCCCGCAAAAACGATATAATAACGGGCTTTACCTCAGTAGGTCCTCACAGAGATGATCTTTCCATTACAATAGACGGTCTTCAGGCACGTTCCTTCGGCTCTCAGGGTCAGCAGAGATCTGCGGCACTTTCCTTAAAATTAGGGGAAGCGGCAGTTATCCGTAATTTTTCAGGCGAGCAGCCCATAGCACTTCTTGACGACGTTATGAGTGAGCTTGACACTTCAAGACAGAACTACATTCTTAACCACATAAGGGACTGGCAGGTTTTTATCACCTGTTGCGACCCGTCGGCTGTTCAGAATCTTAAGTTTGGTAAATCTTTTGAAATAGAAAACGGAAAAGTAGCAAGCAGTAAGTAAAAAGGAGAAATAAAATGTACCTACACCTCGGTCAGAACATTGTAATAACCTTTGAAGAAATAATAGGTATATTTGACCTTGATAATACTACCGTTGCAAAAAAAACAAGGGATTATCTTTCAAAAGCACAGAAGGAAGGCAGAGTTATTGAGGTTTCAAACGAGCTGCCGAAAAGCTTCATTGTCTGTAACGATAAGCAGGGCGGAGTTGTGATTTATCTTTCACAGATTTCTACTCCTACCCTTCTTAAACGAACAGAAGACCCCTTTAAATAATGCGCAATTCGCAATTCGCAATGCGCAATCGCGGGTAAAGCTTGTGGAAACGGAAAGAAGCAGTCCGCCGAGTAGGGGAGACTCCGTGTGGTCTCCCAAAATAAAAAACAGAAAAGTTTTTTTAATTCTCGGCGCCCTTGAAAGGGGAGCTGTCAGGACGGAGTCCTGACTGAGGGGTTCTCAAGAAAGTCACGCCCTTGCGGCGAGCAAAAACAATGCGCAGAACCTCTCCGTCACCCTTCGGGTGCCACCTTTTTCTCCGAAAACGGGCACACCCTCGTCACTTCGTGACACTCCCTCTAACAGAGGGAATTACCTTTCAGGAGAGGCAAGACTGAGGTAGCTCCTACGGAGCACTACAACGCAATCGCGGGGGAAAAAACGAAAACAGAGAGGCTTTATTCCGCCCCGTCAGGTTGGAATAGAAATACTTTATAAATCAAGCTTACAAATCAGTTAATATTAAACTTTAATATAAATAAAAAAATTCGTAAATTCGGCGGAATGCCGCGCAGGGATATTTCATAACTGTCCCGCGATTGCGCATTGTGCATTGCGAATTGCGAATTGAAATTAAGGAGGTCTTAGCCATGGATGAAATCAAGGCTAACGCTGAAAATCAGGAAATAGTAAAAGAAGAGGAAATCGAGGTAATGGACACCGTTGTTACCGAGGAGTATAACGCTGATGCCATTCAGGTTCTTGAAGGACTTGAGGCTGTAAGAAAGCGTCCCGGTATGTATATCGGTTCAACAGGTCCGAGAGGTCTGCACCACCTTGTTTACGAAATCGTGGATAACTCCATCGACGAGGCTCTTGCAGGCTACTGTACCCACATCGAGGTTGAAATTCTCCCCGGTGACGTTATTACCGTACGAGACAACGGCCGAGGTATTCCCGTAGGTATCAACGAGCAGCAGGGACTTCCTGCAGTTACCGTTGTTCTTACAGTGCTTCACGCCGGCGGTAAGTTCGGCGGCAGCGGCTATAAGGTATCTGGCGGTCTTCACGGTGTCGGTTCATCGGTTGTTAACGCCCTTTCCGAATGGATGGAGGTTGAGGTTTCACAGAACGGACATATCCATCATCAGCGCTTTGAAAGAGGTAATATCATGACTGATCTTACCGTTATCGGCGATACCGAGGAAACAGGTACATTTGTAAAATTCAAGCCTGATGCTCTTATTTTCCAGGAAACCACAGTTTACGATTACGATACACTTAAAAACCACCTTCGTGAGTCAGCATTCCTTAATGCAGGTCTTGCTATCACTCTCACAGATAAGCGTGATCCCGATAATATCCTTGAGGATTACTTCTGCTATGAGGGCGGTATCGGCTCCTTTGTTGAGCACATAAACGAAAGCTACGGTCTTACTGCCGTACATGATAAGGTTATCCACTTCTCCTGCGTTGACGGGGACAGAAGTGCCGAGGTTGCCCTTATGTATAACGACGGCTATAAGGAAAGAATTTTCTCTTATGCCAACAACGTTAATACTGTTGACGGCGGTACTCACGAAACAGGCTTCAAGACTGCTCTTACCAAGGTGTTCAACGAGTACGGAAAGAAATACGGCTATCTTAAGGATGCTGATACAAAGCTCACCGGTGAGGACTGCCGTGAGGGTCTTGTTGCAGTTATTTCCGTTAAGCTTACCGAGGCTCAGTTTGAAGGACAGACCAAGGGTAAGCTGGGTAACACCGAAATGACAAAGCTTGTGTCAAACACAGTTTATAATAAGCTTACAGACTTCTTTGAAGAAAATCCTGCAGTTGCAAAGGTTATCGTTTCAAAGAGCCTTGACGCTTCAAGAGCAAGAGAGGCTGCAAGACGTGCGAGAGAGGCCGCAAGAAGAAAGTCTCCTCTTGAAAGTAACTCACTTCCCGGCAAGCTTGCCGACTGCACCGAAAAGGACCCCTCAAAGACAGAAATCTATATCGTAGAGGGTGACGCTGCAGGCGGCTCTGCAAAGGAAGGCAGAGACAGAACAATTCAGGCTATTCTTCCTCTCTGGGGTAAAATGCTCAACGTTGAAAAGTCAAGACCCGACAAGGTTATTTCCAACGAAAAGCTTCTTCCCGTTGTTACTGCACTCGGTGCAGGTTTTGCTGAGGATTTTGACGAAAGCAAGCTCAGATACCACAAGGTAGTTATTATGGCCGATGCCGACGTGGACGGTGCTCACATCAGAACACTTCTTCTGACCTTCTTCTTCAGATATATGCGTCCCCTCATTGACGGCGGATATGTTTATATAGCTCAGCCTCCTCTTTATAAGCTGAGCAAGGGTAAAAAGCACGAATATGCTTACTCCGATGAGGAAAGAGACAGAAAGATGCTTGAAATGCCCGGTGCTGATATTCAGCGATACAAGGGTCTTGGTGAAATGGACCCCGAGCAGCTCTGGGAAACAACAATGAATCCGGAAAACAGAATTATGCTCAGAGTAAATCTCGAGGATGCTATCCAGGCTGACGAGACCTTCTCAATCCTTATGGGTGACAAGGTTGAGCCGAGACGTGAATTCATTGAAAAGAATGCGAAGTACGTTCAGAACTTGGACGTTTAATTAAATTCGGAATTCGGAATTAAAAATTCGGAATTGCGCCTAAAAGAATGCAAACTCAAAGATTTTACACGCCGCGTCAGGTTTAGCTAAATAAAATTATTATATATAAAATTCGTAAATTCGGCGGAATATATGGATGTGATTTGATGATATATTATACGCCATTCCGAATTCCGAATTTTTAAGGATTTGATAAAATGACTCCATACGGAATAGTTTACCGTGAAGATCCCTTTCTTTATGAAAAATCCGTTGAAACAGCAGAGAAAAAATGCGGCTTTCTCAGAATTAACAAAATTTTGAAGTTCTGTTTTCCAATTTTTGCTCTTGCGACAGTGCTGTTCACAGCGGCAGGCATCATTATGAAGGATAACATATACTTTATGTGCTTTGTTATTCAATGTGCCGTAACGGTATTTTTTGTAAGGGCAAACGTAAAAAGAGCAGAGGTTAAAAACAAAGCAAGAGTCAGCGTGACAAAAACACCTGTACAGATAGTTTTCTATGAAAACTGCTTTGTTGCAACCCTACCATATTCTCAGACTGAATTTTCCTATGATGAGGTTGCTTTCTGCGAAGAAAATCAGGGTCTTCTTACATTGGTAATAAAAAACAACATTTCAGTTTTCAGCATACCCTGCTCTATGATTATCAAGGGTAATTATTATAATGTATGCTCAATTCTGAAGGGAAAGCTCGTGAACAGATTTATCTGTAAGGGAGGTAGATAAGCATGAAAAGTATGTCTGTGTGCTATGTACCTTACGAAGAGGATATTTCATGCTACAGCAGGCTGATGCAGAAGGGATTGCTGATAGCAGGAATAAAAAGGTCTTTTATACCCTTTGCAGTTATGGCTGTGATCAGCATGTTATTTGATTTGTGGGTTTTTCTTTCATTATTCTGCTTTTATGCTGCAGCCGTGCTTATTCCCGTTATAGGAATGGGTGAAAATTTAAAGAAGGATCTTGAAACTCAAAGATTCTATCTGCCGGTTACCGTAGATTTTTATGAGGACCATATTGTAACAATCAGGCACAGGGCCGAAGACGGCAGAAAAGTAAGTGAAAGACATTACCGCTTCAGGGATGTTATCGGCATACTTGAAAACGACAGCCACTTTTTTATAAATACTGCTCCCTTTAATCTGATTGTGATTCCGAAAAGGGCAATCGGTGAAGAAGAGGACAGTATGCTCAGAAATTTTATAGAAAACCTTTTTTCAGATAAATATCAGAAAATATAAGCCAAAATAAGAAACAGACGGTGATAAAATGGAAAATTTAAATTATGAAAACCAGACTATAATCGATGTTGATCTTAACAGAGAAATGAGAAAGTCCTTCCTGGACTATTCAATGTCGGTTATTACTTCCCGTGCCCTTCCCGACGTAAGAGACGGACTCAAGCCCGTTCACAGACGTATTCTTTACACAATGCACGAAAACGGTCTTTATCCCGAAAAGGCATACCGTAAGTGCGCTGACACCGTAGGCTCCGTGCTCGGCTCCTACCATCCCCACGGTGACGCATCTGTTTATGATGCGATGGTTCGTCTTGCACAGAAATTCTCAACAAGATACATCCTTGTTGACGGTCACGGTAACTTCGGTTCAGTTGACGGTGACCCCCCGGCTGCTTACCGTTACACAGAAAGCAAGATGAGCAAAATCTCTATGGAGATGCTCACAGACATAGATAAGGATACTGTTGACTTTGCTCCCAACTACGACGACCGTCTTAAGGAGCCTACCGTACTCCCCTCACGTTTTCCAAATATTCTTGTTAACGGCTCAACGGGTATTGCCGTAGGTATGGCAACAAACATTCCTCCCCACAATCTCGGTGAGGTTATTGACGGTATGTGCTATTACATCGATAATCCTGACTGTGATCTTGAGGAGCTTATGCAGTTTATCAAGGGTCCCGACTTCCCCACAGCAGGTATTGTTATGGGAAGAAGCGGTATCAGAGCAGCATACGCAACAGGCCGCGGCAAAATCGTTGTAAGAGCAAGAACGGAAATTGTTGAAAACAAAAACGGCAGATTTTCCATTGTTGTTACCGAGCTTCCCTATCAGGTAAACAAACGCCGTCTTATTGAAGCTATTGCAGACCTTGTAAAGGATAAGAAGATTGAAGGCATTGCCGACATCAACGACTATTCAAACCGTGAGGGTATGAGACTGGTTGTTGACCTTAAGCGTGATGCAAATCCTCAGGTTGTTCTCAACCACCTTTTCTCACTTACACAGCTTCAGACCTCCTACGGTATCATTATGCTTACCCTTGTAAACGGTGAGCCTAAGATTCTTACCCTCAAGCAGGTGCTTGAGCACTATGTCCGCTTCCAGGAAGAGGTTATTGTAAGAAGAACACGCTACGACCTTAAGAAGGCTCAGGAAAGAGCCCATATTTTAGAGGGTCTCAAGATTGCACTTGACTTTATTGATGAGGTTATCAAAATCCTGCGTGCATCAAAGGACCAGGCAAGCGGTAAGCAGGCTCTTATTGACCGATTCGGTCTTACTGAAATTCAGGCGGATGCTATTGTAAAGATGAGACTCGGACAGCTGACCGGTCTTGAAAGAACAAAGATTGAAGAAGAATTAGCCGCACTTAACCTCAAGATTCAGGAATATAACGAAATCCTTGCTTCAGAAGCAAAGGTAAGAGAAATCGTAAAGACAGAGGCACAGGCTATCGGTGACAAGTTCAGAGACGAAAGAAGAACTGAAATTGCTGCAATCAGCGGTGAGGTTGATATTGAAGACCTTATCCCCGAAGAGGAATGTGTTTATACTCTTACAAATATGGGTTATATCAAGCGTCAGCCTGCAGATGCTTACTCACTTCAGAGAAGAGGCGGCAGAGGCGTAAAGGGTATGACCAGAAGAGAAGAGGACGTTGCCGAGACGATGTTCACCTGCTCAAGCCACGACTTTATTATGTTCTTTACCACCAAGGGTAAGGTATACAGACTCAAGGGCTACGAAATTCCCGAGGGCAGCAGACAGAGCAAGGGTATGAATGTTGTTAACCTTCTTCCTCTTGAAAGTGAAGAAAAGATAAGCTCAATGATAAAGGTACCCGACTTCGGCGGTGAAGAGACAAAGTATCTCTGTATGGTTACAAGAAAGGGTATTATCAAGCGTACAGATCTTGAGCAGTACAGAAATCTCCGTAAAACAGGTATTATTGCCATTAACCTTGATGAAGGCGATGAGCTTGCATGGGTATGGCTTACCGACGGTGAGGACGATATTCTTGTTGCAACAAGAAACGGTATGTCAATCCGCTTCAATGAAACCGACTGCAGACCCATCGGCAGAACTGCAAGAGGTGTTAAGGCTATTGAGCTCAAAGAGGGCGACGAGGTTATCGGCATGTGCGTAATCAGCAAGGGTCAGGACAACAGTAAGAAGATTCTTACCGTTTCCGAAACCGGTCTGGGACGACTCAGCGAGCACGACGAATACAGACTTCAGTCAAGAGCAGGTAAGGGTGTTATCAACTACCATATTGAAAAGTACGGTCTTGTTACATCAGTTATTCTTGTTGACGATGAGGATGATATTATTCTTATTTCCTCTGACGGTATTATTATCAGAATCCCCTCCTCTCAGATAAGCACAGTTTCCCGTACCTCAAAGGGTGTACGTGTTATGAAGCTTTCCGAGGGTGAAAAGGTTGTTTCTGCAGTAAACATCCAGGGCGAAAAGGATGCAGAGGAAAACACAGAGGAAAATACAGAGGGTGAGGGTGAAGCTTCTTCAGAAGCAGAATCCGCAGAATAATAAAAAACGGAAATATTATTCTTAAGAAAGAAGTGTAACCGATGAGCAATAAAGGAAAAAAGGAAAATGCCTTTCTTAACTTTATATGGCTTGATAAAAAAAGAAGAGTGAAAAACATCTGCTTCATCCTTTCTGTTTTTCTTGTGCTTATTGCCTTAGCCGTAGGTTATATAAACGCAAAGCTTGATCTTATGGTCACAGGTGATGACCCCACGGTGCTGAACACACAGCCCTCAGAAAACGAAGAGGAAGAAAAGATATACATCGGTAACAACATCGGCACAGATGATGACCCGGTTGACGAAGCGGAAATGGAAAAGGTTGTTTCCCAGACCGGCAGAGAATATCTTTATAAATGGGCGCATAATGAAATTCAGCCCATGAGTGACAGCAATGTTATAAATGTTCTTCTTATCGGCCTTGACAGCAGAAGCGGTCTTACAAACGGCGGCAGAAGCGATACTCTTATTCTGCTTTCCCTGAACAAAACAACAAAGCAGATAAATATGACCTCATTTTTCAGGGATACCTACTGTAATATATACGGTACGGAAACCTACAACAAAATAAATTCATCTTATGCAAGAGGCGGAGCAGATTGCCTTATAAATACTCTTGAAAGCAATTTCAAAATCAACATCGATTACTATGTTACAGTTGACTTTTCCACCTTTGAGGATATTATTGATGAGCTTGGCGGTCTTACGGTCACCGTGCAGGAATACGAAGCGGCATATATAAGAAAGACCGAAAAAATCAGTATGCCCTCCGGTGAAAATGTAAAGCTGAACGGCAAGCAGGCCCTTCTTTTCGCAAGAATAAGAAAATGCGATTCCGATTCAGATGTCAGCCGTACCAGAAGACAGAGAATGGTTATCACTTCTCTTATCAACAGCGTCAAGGGTGCATCAATAGGTGAAATCAACAATATGCTTGATGCTCTGCTTCCTTACGTAAGAACAAATCTTACAAAGAGTGAAATCGTTTCCTATGCGATGAAGGCTCTTACCGGCGGATGGCTCAGCTATCCTATAAAAGAAACCACCATCAGCGACAGCAGCGTATTCAAAACCGGATATGTAGGCAGAAGCTCTGTGGTGTTTATTGAATTTCCCGTTGCAGCAAAGAGAATACAGATGGCTGTATACGGTACGAGCAATATTCCCGTTGAAGCGGAAAATCCTCCCTTCTTCTCATTGCTCAGATCTTTCTGATAAGAGGTATTATATATGGAAATAGGAAATAAACACGAGGTTAAGGTAACAGTTACAAAGGAGCTTACGGCAGCCAGCGCAAAATCCGGCTCACTGCAGGTTTTCGCAACCCCATTTATGGTTGCTCTTATGGAGCAGGCAGCAAGCGAGCTTTGTGATAAATATACAGACGAGGGTATAACCACCGTAGGTACAGCCCTTGATATTCAGCATCTTGCCGCAACCTATGTTGGTGTGGAGGTTAGAGCTGTTGCAACCGTAACCTCTTTTGACGGCAGAAAGGTATCCTTTGAGGTTGAAGCCTACGACAATGCAGGCATCATCGGAAAGGGTACTCACGAAAGATTTTGCGTGAAGACAGAAAAGTTTATGCAGAAGGCTATTGAAAGAGCCGCAATAAAATAATAACAGGAGAAGCCGGTTTGTATTTTTTATGAATCGGCTGTGTTTTCTATGTACAGCTATGTAATTTTCGATTTTGACGGAACAGTTACCGATACCTCAGAGGGTATTATAAAAAGCTTTGCTTATTCCTTCGAGCAGATGGGAAGAGAGGTTCCCGACCTTTCTGACAGAGATAAGTTCATCGGACCTCCCCTTGAATACAGCTACATCACCTTTTACGGGGTCAGCGAAGAAGAGGCACCGGTTTACCTTGCAAAGTACAGAGAAAGATATTCGGTCAAGGGTATCTATGAATGTGCGATGTATGAGGGAATAAAGGAGCTTCTTTCTGAATTGAAGCAGGGCGGAATGAAAATCGGTATTGCTTCAAGTAAGCCCGAGCGTTTTGTAAGAGAGGTTGCAGACTTCCTCGGTATAAGCGAATTTTTTGATGTCACCGTAGGTATTGCAATAGGCGGCAGCAGCCACCCTTCAAAAAAGGATCTGATTGAAACAGCAATGGAAAAGCTCGGCGTTACAGATAAGGAAAGCTGCATTATGATAGGCGACAGATTCTATGACATTGAGGGAGCAGCCCTTGCCGGAGTGAAAAGCTGCGGTGTTCTCTGGGGCTTCGGCAGTAAAAAGGAGCTTGAAGACTGTAAAGCTGATTATATAGTCTCAGAACCTGCAGAAATTGCAGCAATTGTGCTTAACAAGCAATAATAATTCCATATACGAATAATAAATCTATATATAATTCTATAATAGAATTTAAACAACGAATTTCCGTTTCTGTTTGATGGAATTCTGAAAAATGATGCTGAGTACATCATAAATATTTCCATTCAACAGAAAAGGGTATCTTTTCAACGGTATTTTTCACAAATCTGTTGAAAAAAAAGAAAAAAGCTAAAGCTATTCTATATACTGAAGGCAAGTGATAAAATGAAGTATTTTGCAAAGGAATATGATGTTATCGTTATCGGCGCAGGACATGCAGGTATTGAAGCCGGTCTTGCAGCGGCACGTCTGGGTGTCAGCGTCGGTGTGTTTACAATAAATATGGACTGGGTAGGCAATATGCCCTGTAACCCTTCAATCGGCGGAACCTCTAAAGGTCATCTTGTCCGTGAGATTGATGCCCTCGGCGGTGAAATGGGTAAAGCTGCCGATGCCAATACTCTGCAGAGCCGTATTCTTAATCTGGGAAAGGGACCTGCTGTCCATTCTCTGCGCGCACAGATTGACCGCAGACGTTACAGCGAATATATGAAGCACGTTATGGAAAGGCAGGAGGGTCTTGAAATTGTTCAGGCTGAAATTACTGACCTTACCCGTACCGATGAAAGCAAGTGGCAGGTTGTTACCCGCCTTGAGGCTATATACCGCAGTAAATGTGTTATTATTGCAACGGGTACTTTTCTTGGCGGTAAAATATATGTTGGCGATGTTGTTTATGACGGCGGTCCTGACGGTATGTTTGCCGCAAACGATATGACAAAGGCTCTGAAGGCTCTCGGTATTCCCACCCGCCGCTTCAAAACGGGTACTCCCTCAAGAGTAAACCGCAGAAGCATTGATTTTACAAACCTTGAAAGACAGGACGGAGATGAAAGGGTTGTCCCCTTCTCCTTCGACGGTGAGTATAAGCCCGAAAATAAACTTCCCTGCTATATTACATATACCAACGAGGATACGAAGCAGGTCATCCTTGAAAATATTCACCGCTCCCCTCTTTACAGCGGTAAGATTGACGGTGTCGGTCCCAGATACTGCCCTTCAATCGAGGATAAAATAGTCCGCTTCTCTGAAAAGAAGCGCCATCAGCTTTTTATTGAGCCCTGCGGTGAAAACACAGAAGAAATGTATCTTCAGGGAATGTCATCATCTCTTCCCGAAGATGTTCAGCTTAAATTTCTCAGAACTATACCGGGACTTGAAAATGTTCAGGTTATGCGTACTGCTTACGCTATAGAGTATGACTGTGTTGATCCTCTTGCATTGAAAGCAAGCCTTGAGTTCAAGGATTTCGAAGGTCTTTACGGAGCGGGACAGTTCAACGGCTCCAGCGGATATGAAGAAGCTGCCGCTCAGGGTCTTATTGCCGGCATAAATGCAGCGCTCAGCATCAAAGGCGAAGAGCCGCTTATTCTTGACAGAGCATCCTCATATATCGGTACTCTCATCGACGACCTTGTAACAAAGGGCTGCTCTGATCCTTACCGTATGATGACATCAAGATCAGAATACCGTCTGCTGCTTCGTCAGGACAATGCAGATATCAGACTTACTCAGTACGGATACCGTGTAGGGCTTGTGTCTGAAGAAAAATGGCAGCGACTTCAGGAAAAGCTCAGACTTATTGAGGAGGAAAAGGAAAGAATATCCCTTCTGTCTGTTCCTCCCTCAGATGAGGTCAACAGTATACTTGTTTCACGTGAAACATCTCCCCTCACAACGGGCTGCAGATTCATTGAGCTTCTGAAAAGACCTCAGCTTGATTATGAAGCACTGAAGATTGCAGATAAAAACAGACCTGATCTGCCCTATGAAATCTTTGAGCAGGTTGAAATAGCCGTTAAATATGAGGGCTATATAAAAAGACAGCTTGCCCAGGTTGAAGAAATGCGCCGACTTGAAGTAAGAAAGCTGGATATGATTGAAGATTACACCGATGTAGTGGGACTTCGTATGGAGGCTCAGGAAAAGCTTAATAAAATAAGACCCGCTAATCTTGGCCAGGCATCAAGAATCAGCGGTGTAAGCCCTGCTGATATATCAGTTCTTCTTATTTACCTTGCAAAAAGGAAGTGATAACATGTTTATACCTCTCCCCTTATTAAAGGAAAAGGCTGAGACCTACGGAATTACATTAGACGAAAAAGCTCTGGAGCGCTTTGATATTTACGGAAAGCTGCTGGTTGAATGGAATGAAAAAATCAACCTCACTGCTATAACTGAGCCCCGGGAAATTGCAATCAAGCATTTTCTGGACTGTCTTACTATATTTTCAAAGGTTGATATCAAAGAAAATGCAAAGATTATTGATGTGGGCACCGGTGCAGGATTTCCCGGTGTGGTTATGCTCATTGCCAGACCTGACCTTCAGATGACTCTTATGGACAGTCTTAATAAAAGGCTGAATGTTATAAAGGATATTCTTGAGAAGCTCGGACTCGAAGCAGAGGTTGTGCATTCACGTGCTGAAGACGGCGGACAGAACAAAGCCTACCGTGAAAAATATGATTTTTCAACAGCCAGAGCAGTTTCAAACCTGAGAGATTTAAGCGAATACTGCCTTCCTTTTGTTAGGCCCGGCGGAAGCTTTATAGCTATGAAGGCAGCTAAGGCTGACGAAGAAATCAGTCAGGCACAGAAGGCTATCAGAACTCTCGGCGGAAAGATTGAAGAAAAGCATACCTTTGAGCTTGAGGATGCAGGCGAAAGAAACATTATTGTTATCAAAAAGGTTTCGTCAACACCGGCTAAATTCCCACGTCCTTCGGCAAAAATCGCAAAGGATCCTATTATATAATGAAAAGAAATGTCGTTTAAAGTATTTTTAAGGCGAACGATTTTATTGGACAACCTCCTTTTGTTGTGGTATTATCTCAGCAAAGGGAGGTTTCAGTTTACCTATGATTTGCGAAAGAAACAGAACTGCGGGACAGGTTTTACTTATCCC
Source organism: Acutalibacteraceae bacterium (assembly GCA_045544675.1). Taxonomy (GTDB): domain Bacteria; phylum Bacillota; class Clostridia; order Oscillospirales; family Acutalibacteraceae; genus UBA6857. The sequence continues at coordinate 52,664 of JAZPZK010000068.1, read as the reverse complement.
CGGAGATAAGATATTGCCTAATCCCAACCAGCCAAGACAAAGCTTTGATCAGGGCGAACTGCTTAATCTTGCTTTGAGCATAAGAACAAACGGTGTTCTTCAGCCGATTACAGTAAGGGAAACAGAAAAGGGCTATGAGCTTGTTGCCGGAGAAAGACGGCTGAGAGCTGCAAAAATTGCAGGACTTCTGACTGTTCCCTGTATTGTAATAGATGCCAATACAATGAAATCAGCTGTATTTTCCCTGATTGAGAATCTGCAAAGGCAGGATCTGGATTATTTTGAAGAGGCTAATGCAATAGACAGGCTTATGAAGGATTTTATGATGTCTCAGGAAGAGGTAGCAAGATATATAGGTAAGGCTCCTTCGACTGTTTCAAATAAGCTGAGACTTCTTACTCTTCCTGAGCAGGCAAAAAAACAGCTTTGCGAAAACGGTCTTTCCGAAAGACACGCAAGAGCGCTTCTGTCTTTGCCTGAGAAAGAGATTGTTCCTGTGCTTGAAAGAATAATACAGAAAAAGCTGAATATTAATCAGACGGAAGAGCTTATCAGAGAAATAATTGAAAAGGAGAATGCTCCCAAAAGAACGACAAAGCGTATGTTCAGCGATGTTAAAATATTTCTTAACACAATAAATCATGCAGTTGATACTATGCAGAAGGCAGGTATCAGAGCAGATATCAAAAGAAAGGATAACGGTGAAAGCTACATATATTTAATAGAAATACCGAAAAACGCTATGTATAAGTTTACCGATAAAACAAGTGAATAGGTTGGTAACACTGCTTGCGGTGATTTCCATATATCATATCTTTCTCTTTCACACCCCGAAAAGGACTCCGTTTATGCGGGGTCTTTTTCATTGTTTCACGTGAAACATCAAACAAATTCAAAAAAATTGCATATAAGTCTTTAAAAAGGATAACTCTTGTGCTATAATAAGTGAAATATCACGTGCTTTAACACAGAAAGGGAAAATATATGGGAAAAACTGTAGCAATAGTTAACCAGAAAGGCGGCGTGGGTAAAACCACATCAGCAGTAAATCTTGCCGCGGCTGTAGGTTATTACGGATATAAGGTGCTTCTGGTTGATGCAGACCCACAGGGAAATGCTACCAGCGGACTTGGTATCAATAAAAGAGAAGTCAGAAAATCCTCTTATGATGTAATAGTCAGGGGTACCGCAGCTGATGAGGTTATAGTAAAAACAGCCTTCAAGGGTCTTGATATATTACCTTCCAATATGGATCTTGCCGGAGCAGAGCTTGAGCTTGTTGATATGCAGGGCAGAGAAAGCCGCATAAGAACAGCCCTTGCACCGGTTAAGGAAAGATATGATTTTATATTTATAGACTGTCCCCCTTCCTTGGGACTTATCACGGTCAATATACTTTGTGCCGTAGATACGGTGATTGTGCCTATACAGTGCGAATATTATGCACTTGAGGGTCTTTCACAGCTTATGAACACAATCCGTCAGGTGAAGAGATTATATAATCCTCTTGTTGATCTGGAGGGAGTGCTTCTTACAATGTATGACGGAAGACTTAATCTTACCCAGCAGGTTGTTACAGAGGTAAAGCGATTCTTTCCCCAGAAGGTATATGCTTCGGTAATACCGAGAAATGTGCGTCTTTCTGAGGCACCGTCCTTCGGCAAGCCGGTATACTATTATGACAGAAACTCAAAGGGCAGTATGGCTTATGATGAGTTTGCGAAAGAATTTCTTAAGAAAAACAATAAAAAGCTTAAAGGATAAGGAGGCCCGGTATGGCAGTTAATAAAAAAGGCGGTCTCGGTAAGGGACTCGATGCGTTATTTCTTGATAATTCGACAGAAGAAAAGGGTGGTTCGGTAATGGTAAATATAAATGATGTTGAGCCAAACAGAGAGCAGCCGAGAAAAGAATTTGACGAGGAAGCACTTAAGGAGCTTTCAGACAGTATAGCTGTTCACGGTATTATTCAGCCTCTTCTTGTACGTCCTATTTCAGATGGCGGATATCAGATCGTAGCCGGTGAAAGACGTTGGAGAGCCGCACGTATGGCAGGTCTTACGGAAATTCCCGTATTTATAAAGGAGCTTAACGACCGTCAGGTTGCAGAAATGGCATTGATTGAGAACTTACAGCGTGAAGATCTTAATCCTCTTGAAGAAGCAAACGGATATATGCTTCTTATGAATACCTACGGACTTACACAGGAGCAGGTTGCAGTAAGTGTAGGCAAATCAAGACCGGCAATTGCAAATGCACTCAGACTTCTTGAATTACCCGTAGAGGTGCTTGAATTCATCAAGCAGGGAACTCTTTCTCCGGGACACGGCAGAACCCTTTTACCCTTAAAGGATTCAGCAGTGATAATCAAGCTGGCAAAGGAGATAATATCAAAGAATATCTCCGTCAGATATACAGAAAAGCTGGTTAAGGACCTTCTTAACCCGAAGAAGGAAAAAGAGACAAAGAAAAAGGCAAAGCGAGATCCTTATTATGACGAGTGCGAAATCGCTATCCGTGAGGAATTAGGAAGAAAAGCACAGATTCACGTCGATAAGGGCAACAGAGGCACGATAGAAATCGAATTTTTCAGTAAATCAGACTTACAGAGCATACTTGAAGCTCTTGCAAGATAAACATAATTCCAAAATAGAATTAAGGAGAGTACACAAATGTTAGATATCAGGCTTATCAGAGAAAATCCTCAGAAGGTAAAGGATGCAATGAAGACAAGAAACAAGGATATGGATGCCCTTGTTGATGAAATCCTTGAAATAGATAAGAAGGTAAGAGAGCTTACCCAGAAGGCAGATGCGCTCAAGGCTGAGCAGAATGCTGCAAGTAAGGATATCCCCCGCATAAAGAAAGAAGGCGGAGATATCAGCGAAATTATGACAAGAATGAATGCCATCAAGGAAGAAGTAAAGGTACTTGATGCAGAGAAGGCAGAGCTTGCCGCAAAGCAGAAGACTATGATGTACGAATTCCCCAACGTACCCTCAGAAACAACTCCTATCGGTAAGGATGACAGCGAAAATGTAGAAATCCGCCGCTGGGGTGAGCCCAGAAGCTTTGATTTTGAGGCAAAGGCTCATTGGGATATCGGTGCAGACCTTGGAATTCTTGATCCTGAAACCGCTGCAAAGGTAACAGGCGCACGTTTCCACTTCTACAGAGGTCTCGGTGCAAGACTTGAAAGAGCTATTATCAGCTTTTTCCTTAATACACATACGGAGCACGGCTATACAGAGGTATTTCCTCCCTTTATGGTAAACAGAGCTTCAATGACAGGTACAGGTCAGCTTCCCAAGTTTGAAGAGGATGCATTCAAGCTTACAAACGACTATTTCCTTATTCCCACAGCGGAAGTTCCTGTAACAAATATGTACCGTGACGACATTATCGACGGCGACAAGCTTCCCATGAGCTTCTGTGCATACTCAGCATGCTTCAGAGCAGAGGCAGGCTCAGCAGGCAGAGATACAAGAGGACTTATCCGTCAGCACCAGTTCAATAAGGTTGAGCTTGTTAAATTTGTAAAGCCCGAAGAAAGCTATGCAGAGCTTGAAAAGCTCACAAATGATGCAGAAAGAGTGCTTCAGCTTCTCGGTCTTCCCTACAGAGTTGTTGCCCTTTCAAGCGGTGACATCGGATTTTCAAGTGCAAAGACCTATGATATCGAGGTATGGATGCCCTCCTACGGCAGATATGTTGAAATCAGCTCCTGCTCCAACTTTGAAGACTTCCAGGCACGCCGTGCATCAATCCGTTACAAGAACGGACCCAAGGAAAAGGCTCAGCTTGTACACACCCTCAACGGTTCAGGTGTTGCAGTAGGCAGAACAACCGCCGCAATTCTCGAAAACTATCAGAATGCAGATGGCACCGTAACTGTACCCGAGGCACTTATTCCCTATATGGGAACTGACATTATCAAGTAATAAGCAGCATTCAGGAATCATGGAATGCCCGAAGGGCATTTCAATGCGCAATGCGCAATTCGCAATGCGCAATCGCGCCCGGAGTGAGTGAAAATGGGTAAGTTCTGCCCGCCACGGTAACTATTATGGGGTGGCCATTTGCCGTACGTTTGAGCATGAGCGATCCTATGCGGTCTCCCGATGATTTATGCACCTTAGGTGCAACTGCTTTAGCCGTCCCCTCGGGGGAAGGTGGCACGACGTAGTCGTGACGGAAGGGGCACCCTGCTCTTTCTTCCACCCGTGTGTGTATTTATCGGCATAACTTACTCGTTTCCACTCGCATCGGTCGCAATTCTGCATTTTGCACTTTGCATTTTGCATTTAAAGGAGCTGTAAAAACCTTAACTTCCTTATGAAGTGCCGCCCTGCGGTCTCCCTTTTAAATTTAAGAAGCAAGCAGCAAGGAAACGAACTGCTTGTTTTTTTACTTTTGCGCATATAACGGGTACAATCGTGCTTATCCTTTGATGTATACTACTCTTGTTCTGCAGAGCTATACACAACATATGGACACAAAAAAAGTGTCAACCACAAGAGGCAAAAAAGCCGGCTATCAAAATTAACAAACCGCAAAGTGCTTTTTTGTAAAAAGGCACAAAAATTTAACAATTATAAAAGTTTTGACTTTTCGTTATTGACTTAATTGACTTCGAAATGCTATACTGTTACTGACTAATAGTGTCTAACTGTACCCTTTTGCGCCCTTTTTGCCGCTAACGGCCGGGTCAGAGGCCGGGCATAAAGCCGTTATAAAGGCACGGAAGGACACATAATATTTGTTTTGAAAGAAACAATAAGGTTAATTTTTATTAAGGAGGAAATCTTAATGAAAAAGCAATTAAAAAAATCCTTATCTTTATTTATGGCAGTGCTTATGGTACTGTCCTGCTGGGTGTGGCTTGCACCGACTGAAGCAGAAGCAGCTACAAACACAAACTGTTCAACGGTTACACCGTCGGACAATTATACCGTTACACTTGGTTTTAACCTTACTAACAACTATGAAAATGGCGACAGCTCTTATGTAGAATATAAGATTTGGTACATTCCGACTAACGGTACCGGAACCGCATCGACAGGAGACAATTTTGTTACAGCCTATGACTACAACCTTTCTGGTACTAATGGAACAGACTACAAAACATCAGTTGAAGTTCCCGGGTTCCCGTATTATATAGAAACTGCTGGTTACCGTGGTACAACGTTTAAAATCACAAATTCCGGAAGAATACAGTTTCAATATGTTTGGAACTATATTTCGATCGGCAACGGCAACGGTTTTGATTCGGGCGATATTTTTGATGAGCAGTTTACTGTCAATCAGAGGAGCGCTAACAAGTGGTCTGTTGACAAGGCTTGGCTTCTCAGTGGCTATACAGCACCCGAAAGTGCTGATGGCACATATACACAGACAGGTGTAGAGCTTCCTGCTATCGTAGGTTTTGACAGTGCGACCTGCGCTGATATTGGTACTACAGCCAAGCCCTTTACCATTAATAAAATCGGCGGCGCTGATATATCAGAGAATGTATCTATTTCTTACAGCAACTACTTTGACCAGTACGGTGTAAAGTGGACAGCAAGCACTAATACTTTCCATAGTGATTATAAACTCGGCACCCCTCATATTTCTAAACAAGCAGGCGGTGACCCGATTACCGATGGTGCTGCCGATATCTTTTATCAAGACGGTAAGGTTTATGCCAAGGCTAACCTTCAGGTGAGTGTTCCTTCGCCTAACGACGGTAAATATACAGGCTATATTGTACAGAAGGCAACAGCTAAGATGGCCAATGGCGGTGACGTAACCTCAACTATTTCAGGTAACCTTACTGTTACCTATCCTAAGTATACAGTAAAGGTTAACGGTGCAGGTTCAATTTCCGGCCTTGACTATACTCTCGGTCTTTCTGACGGAACCACTGTAAACACTGAGTGGAAGGCAGAAGGCTATTACAGTGGTCCGATAGGCACTATGCCCAACGGCACAGGCACTGCAAACGGTTACACCTTCAAGGGTATCTGGACAGAGAGTCAGCCCTCAACAGGCAACGCTTCCTATAATGCTCTCGAAGCTGACTTTGCTGAACCTATAAGCAGTGAAAAGTTTACTGAATATCAGACAGACGGCGGCACTGTAGACGGCAAGTTCATTACATATAATGATGTGCTCTATTACAATGCAGGTGAACAGTGGTCAACTGCAAATAAGCAGGTCTATGGTGACAAAGAATACTACGGCTGGTGGGTTTCAAAGGATGTAACCGTTAAGTTCTATGACATCGACGGTAAATACCTTGGTACAGAGAACGTAAAATACGGCCAGACCCAGGCAGATATCGCATGGCCCACACCTACAGAAAGCTATGTAAGCGGTGCTTATACTTATAATACCTTCAGCGGCACATGGGTTGACATCAACGGTGACACAGTATCACAGAGTGGATGCACCTTCACTAGGGATCTTATCCTTACTCCCAAGTATAACACAGTAGCTTTCGATAAGACATATGCCGTAAAATTCATTAACGAAGCTGACGGCACAAACCTTACAGGCAGTGCTGACTATGCTTACAGAACAGACATCAGCTCAAAGGTTCCTGCAGACAGAACTACTGTTCCTTCAGGTATCAGAAACGACCTTCAGTACAGCTATACCTTTGAGGGCTGGTCAGCACAGACTCCTTCAAGCGGTAACTATCATATTCTTCGTGAAGACGGTAACTTCAACGAAGCAAACACAGCTATTGCTATCAATAGCGACTGGATCGTAAGAAGTGACGTTACATACTATCCCGTTTACAGAAGACACTTAAGAACTTATGCTGTTAACTTCTGGTTTAAGGACAGCACAGGTACAGAAATTTCAAGAAAAGTAAATATTAAATACGGTGAAACTCTCTCAGCTCCCACAGACTATGTTCCCTACACCTACGCTCAGGAGGGCTACGGCTACACATTCAAGAACTGGGTATATAACAATGCATCAGGTGCAGAGGCAACCTTCGGTTACAGTAATTCACTTGTATTTACAAAGGAAAACATTGCATTTGGTCTCGGTGCTGTTGAAGATGGCACAGAGAATGTAAAGCCCGTAGGTATCAGAGCTGCTTACGGTGAAGGTGTTCCCACTCCTTACACAGTAACATTCAATTATAAGAATGATAAGGGCGAGGATCTGTTAACTACAGCAGAGGTTAACCACGGTTCACTTATCACAAGTGATACTGTAACAGCACTTCAGCCCGCTGTCGAATACGATGACGGCGAAGCTCTTGTTCACTTTACAGGTGATTGGAAGCTTGTAGAAGGTGCAGGTAAAATAGATGATGCAGTTATTGCTGAAGGCTCAGAACTCAGCGAAGATGAATTACTTACATTCTCCCCCACATCACACGTAACATTTGAAGCTGTTTACGGCAACCCTCAGCCCTTCTACACCGTAACATATATTGACGGTGCAAACACATTCAGCGAAAGAGTTCTTCAGGGTTCAAACCTTCCCGTATGGACAACAAAGGTAATCAACGACAACGGAACTCCCGACGATCCGGATGACGATACAACAGAAGACGTTGAATATCTGCCCAAGATGGAAGCTACAGCTCAGGGTTACTACACATTCCTTGGCTGGTATGACGAACAGCAGGCAGATACAACCTATGCCGTAGCAAACGGTAATAAGTACGGTGGCGAGGATGGAATCAAGACGGTCACATCAAATGTAACACTCTATCCTCAGTTCGAGTTCAGCCCCTATACTTATGAAATCAAGTTCATGAGCTACGACGGCAAGGTTCAGCTTGCTGCAGGTGAGTATGAATACGGCCAGAACATAGAAATGCTCATTGCTGAAGCTAACAGAGCTGCACAGATAAGAGAACAGGATGACACCTACTCATACACCTTCCTTGGTTGGGATAAGGCAGTTCCCACCTTCTGTGAAGGCAAGGATATGACATTCATCGCTCAGTATAAGCCCGTTTACAGATACTACAATGTTAAGTGGTATAACTCTGTTCTTGACGGCGAAAACTGGGTAGCTGACAAATCAATAAAGACAGAAGACGAGGAGACTATTGAAACCGGTCTTCTTACAACAACAAAGCACACCTATAACTCAAAGCTTAACAGCCCCTCAGTTAAGGCAGAATGTACAGTAACTCCTCCCGCAGGTCAGAGCTACGCATTCGCAGGCTGGTATTATAACGATGCTGAAGGCAATGCACAGCCCTACGTCCGCGGTATGGCTGTTACAGGCGAAATGGAATTCTATGCAACCTATAAGCTTACTGACAAGCTCTACACTGTAACAACAGATGTTAAGGGTGAAATTGCAGAATATGAAGTTGCAGCTAATGAAAAGGCAGAAGCAGTACCCACACCTAACGCAGGCTGGGTTAGCGATGAGAAGCACGACGAATTCAGTGGTTGGTACACAACAAGCACATTTGATGAAGGCACCGAATTTGACATTGCAAATACAGCAATCACAGCAGATATCACAATTTATGCAAAGTTCACAGAATCAGAGCATGATTATGACAACGAAGAGCTTGTAACAGCACCCACCTATTACGCAAAGGGTGAAAAGAAGACCTGGTGTTCATGTGATCCTGTTAAGACAGAAAAGACTGTTGAAATCGCAATGCTTACTGATACAGTTAAGCCCACAGGTACAATTTACCTCGGTACACAGGGCAGTTGGAGCTCAACAGGCACACCCGCATACGAAACAGACGGAGATCCCGTATCGCTTTATGCCAATGCAAATACAGACCTTATTATTACCGTTAACGATAAAGGTGATGTAGATGCTCTTTATAATCCTTCAGGTATCGGTAAGGGTATTGCTAACATCAAGGCATTTGCATTCCCCGGTGAAACAGCACTTACAGCCGATAACTACGGTGCAGCAACTCAGATTGCAGTAACCGTATTTGAAGATGACACAGAAGAACTTAACAACACAGCTAACTATGTTATTAAGCTTGGTGACGTTTTTGTTGCTGACCTTGATGAAAACGGAGCTCCTCAGTATGAAGACGGCCAAGTAAAATACAAGAGCCTTGAAGACGGCGAAACCTATATCCTTTACTACTATGTAACAGATAAGGCCGGTAACCGCCTTGACAGACTTGTTAGAACAGCCAAGTTCATCTACGACGATACTGATCCCACATTCACAGTCGCAGGCGACAGCAACGAAGACAGAGTAGCAGGCACACCCACATACTGTAAGACTGCAATTGTTACAGGTGTTGAGGTTGGCGCAACACTTACCGTTAACGGTGAGGCTGTTGAATTTACAACGACATCGGCAGCAGGCACAGGCTCATACACAATCACTGAAGCAGGTAACTATCTTGTTACAGTAACTGACAAGGCAGGCAACAAGACCTCCAAGAAGTTTAAGGTTGCCGATGATCACAGCTACGACGTTAAGGAAGTTCATTCAACCTGTTTTGCAGACGGTTACAAGACAGAAAAATGTATTGTCTGCGAATACGAAAAGGATAAGGTAGTTTATCCCACAACAGGCCACAATTGGGAAATTTCTCATGTTCCCGCAACATGTACTGAAAACGGCTACACCTATAAATACTGCCCGGTTTGCGGCACAGAAGAAAAGATTTATGAAGTAGACGGTGAGCTTATTGACCCTGCACATGATCATATCTATGACATGGCAGACGGTGAAATCCTTTACACACTTGTAACTGCAGCAACCTGTAAGACAAAGGGTAAGGAAATTGCTACATGTAAGGCTTGCGGTGAAACAATCACACGCGAAATCGCTATTGACGAAGACGCTCACAACTGGGGCGCAACCAAGACTCTTAAGGCAACATGTACCGAAGCAGGTAAGACCTACCATACATGTAAGCTTTGCTACATTTCAGAGGATTTATCATCTATCCCTGCAACAGGCCACGTTGAAACCCAGTGGGTTGAAACAAAGGCTGCAACCTGCGGTGAAGCAGGCGTTGAAACACTTCAGTGTAAGAAGTGTAAGACCCTTATCGGTGCATATGTAATCGGTTGGGTTAATTTCAAGGATGATATAGTTCTCACAGACGAATATGAGGTAGTTCTCGATGAAGATGGCAATGAGATTTTTGAAATAGATTCACTTGGTCAGAAATTCTATCAGTGCTATACATTAGACGAGAACGGCGAAAGAATCTTCAAGTATGAAACAAGAGAAATTCCTGCAACAGGCAGACATATCCTTGCAGTAAGCACAGATCCCACAAAGACCTATGAAGCAACTGCTGATAAGGAAGGCCAGATCACACGCTACTGTACACAGTGCGGTCAGGAATGGACAGAAAAGGTTGACAAGATCCAGAAGTATACAGTTAAGTTTGTTGACGAAGACGGTACAACCGAAATCAAGACAATCGCTGATGTAGTTTCAGGCACAACAATCGAAAAGACCGCTGTAACTGAGCCCACAAAGGCAAACAGCGCAGACGGCAAGTATAAGTATACATTTGCAGGCTGGAAGGATGCAAACGGCAACTCCGTAACTCTTCCCTTCGATGTATCTGCAGATATTACACTCAAGGCAAGCTATGCACAGTCAACAATTATCTACACTCACCAGTTCAAGGTTCCCAACACATGGGTAGCACCTCTGGATGCTGGGGTCGGATATGATACGTTTGCAACAATGATGGGTGCTATGGGTGACAGCAGAGTTCCCGTTGCAGAACCCGTATTCAAGCTTGCTGATGAAGAAGCTGATGCAGAGCTTAAGAAGCTTTACACCTTTAAGTTCCTCGGCTGGTCAACAACCGGTGCAACGGGTGACATCGTAACTGATTTTACAATCGCAGGCGACGCAACCTTCTATGCAGTATTTGAAGCTGTAGCTATCAAATATCAGGTTATCTATTATAACGGTACAGAGCTCGTATGGAACACAACCGTTGACGGCGGCGAAACAGTGACCTTCGGCGGTGAAAAGCCCACAAAGGCTCCTGATGCAGAGAATCACTATGCATTTGATAAGTGGTACACAGATGCTACTCTCAAGACAGAGTTTGACGAGGATACAGCAATCACAGCTCTTACAAGACTCTATGCAGGCTTCACAGCAACTGCACACAGCTATGATAAGTCTGAAGGCAATGGCGAAGTTACACAGGAAGCAGACTGCGTTCTTCCCGAGCTTACAACTTATACATGTGAATGTGGTCATAAGCTTACTGAGCAGACAAAAGCTGCGCTCGGTCATACTCCCGAAGAAGATGCAAAGTCAGAAGAGATTGACGGCGTACACTACAGCGTAGTTTACTGTTCAGTTTGTGGTGCTGAAATCAGCAGAACAAAGACCTCTGTAACTGTTGCATTCAAGAACCACAACGGTGTCCGTCTTGATACACAGACACTCAATGTCGGTCAGGCAATTGTTTACGGCGGAAATGAGCCCACAAAGGAAGCAGATGCACAGTTTACCTACACCTTTGCAGGTTGGTTCGTTGAAGGCGATGAAAAAGAAACAATTGTTACACTCGGAGAAGCTGCAGCAGACATAGTATATGTTGCTAAGTTCAATGCAACAACACGTACATTCCGTGTAACATACGTTGGCGTAAACAACGAAACCCTTCAGACTCAGGCCGGTATTGCATACAATGGCGAGGTTCCTGAATTCACAGGCACAGAGCCCACCAAGGCATACGACGACACTTATCATTATACCTTCGCTAATTGGAGCGTTGCAGCAGGCTCAAAGGTTACATCTGACATCGTAATCAAGCCCGTATTTACCGCAACAAAGCATGTTTATAAAGAAACAGGCACTTCAACAGAAGCAACCTGTGATAAGCCGGGCGGATTAGTATACGCATGCGATTGCGGTCACACATATAACGATGGCTACATTCCTGCAATAGGTCATAAGTATGAACTCATAAATAGAGTTGAACCTGTATACGGTCAGAACGGAACAGGTACAGACGGTTATGAGCTTTACAAGTGCGCAAACTGCGGCGATGAATATACTAAGACCATCTCCAGCGAAATGATTGAAATCGTTGTAAATGTTAAGAATTCAAGCGGTGCTCCCGTCCAGGGCGCAAGAGTAGACTTGTATAATAAGGAAAACCTTGCAGTAATTATCGCCAGCGTTTACAGTAATGCAGAAGGCGTTGCAAAGTTCTATGTAGTTCCCGGTAACTACAAGGTAGAAATCACAGCTGACGGAATGGACAAGACATCCTATGATGTTACTGCCAAGGAAAATGAAAAGGTAGAACCTGAAGATATCACTATGAATGAAACTTACGTAGATGCATCATGTAAGTGTTCATGCCATAAGAATAACTTCTGGGGAACCATCTTCAGACTCTTCCAGAAGCTCATCAAGTTCTTCACAGGCAAGCCCTCATGCTGCGCATGCCCTGATAAGAGAATCTGAGCAAGCAAATAAAATTAAGCACTCTCCGCAAGGAGGGTGCTTCAGCTTGTCGAAAAAGTATTTTCGACAAGCTGTCGGGCTGTTGAGAAAGGTGCAAGATGACATTTTCTTCGTCCCGAAGGCGTACAGTGGTACTCCGAGAGGGCGAAAAAAGGGCAAAACAATGGAAAAAAATGGTCGGGATTCGATGTCCTGACCATTTTTCTTTGTATTTTGCTTTTATTTTTTATTGCGGTTCTTTCAGTATATCTATGCATTGTTGTTCTTGTGCCTTTATCGACAGTCTGATGCACTTGTGAAATAGGCATTTAAAGTCTGATTCAGAAAATAACAAAAGGCACCGAAAAGTCAAACAAAAGCATTTAACTTTAAAATCTATATATAGTGGTCTGATTTTCGTCGAATTCAACATACAGATTTGTGCAAAAAACACCCTGAAAAACCCGTTGTTAAACTCAACAAATTAAACTTTTAGTTACTATGCAAAATGTAGAATTAAAAAAAAATAAAAAAATCTATTGAAAAACTGGCTTTCTCTATGATATACTACCTATAGTTATAGGTGTCTCTATGGGCATTTTGCACCCTTTTTTAGGGAAAAAGGCCTCGGTATTATTATAGGGAATCCTATTTGTAATATATATTCTTTCATTAAATAAGGAGGAAAATTTTATGAAAGTTGGTAAAAAAGTACTAAGTTGTGTGCTTGCTATCGTTATGATAGTGTCCAGCATGTCAGTGTGCTTCAGCGTTCTTGGCGCTGACAACACAATTGACAACCTTATGAGCCGAATTGAGCTCCACCACGGTACATTAGCAGACTATATACTTGCTGCTGAGTCCGATAAGGCTACTGCTGAGGACAAAAAGAAAGTACCGCAACAGGTAACCGCAAGTGAATGGAAGGTTGAGCTCGACTCAGCAACATCATCATGGCATTGGGTTGCAGCTGCTTATGCAGAGGCAGCTAAGATTGTTGCGTCTTCAGAGCACACCTACTACGGCATTTACGAGGCAATTCTCGATAAGGTCGAGGCAGGAATGAACGGCAGAAGCACTGCCCTTGTTTCAATCGACCAGTATGACGAGATTCTTAAGTATTTTGCCTTTGGTGAAACCTCAGACAGCGGATATTACGGCACAGCAAAGCCGATAACACTTTATATCGGTGCAGGCTTTGATATTCTTCAGTGGGCTCCGGAATACACAGATATTCCCGAAACTGAGAACGATCTTCAGCTTTATACTGCTACTGTAGCATTCACAACAGATGCTGTAACCTCAGGTCAGGGTATTACTGCTGATACAATCAATTTCACCAACACTCAGGCTGACTCCAAGGCTACAGCTGCAGCTATGGCTCAGGTTAAGCAGCAGGTTGCTGAATTTATTACCCTTGCTGACGGCTGGTTTACAACTGACTACGGCTCACTTCCCACCGATGAGCTTAACACCGCAGTTGTTGCTATTTCAGAAAATATCGTTAAGTACGAGGATGCTATCAACATTTCCGGTGTTGGTAACGCTGAAGACATCTGGAATGCTTACGTTTCACCCAAGATTCCCGGTAACAGAACATGGGCTGAGGTTAAGCAGTGGTATAAGACCAACATTGTTGACTATATCGCATCTGCTTATGCAACTGACTTCCAGACAGAAATAGAAGCTCTCTTCACAAGAGCAGCAGGCGAAACTGTAGGTGCTGATCTCGAAACTACATATAAAGAGATTGAAGCTATTCTTGCTGAGCTTGGCGATACAGATGCTTTCGACGGCGAAACAACAGTAAATATCACAGATAAGATCATCGCTGCATTTGCTGCAAAGGATGGTCTTAAAGGTGCTGATTATTATAATAAGGTTCTCGAGCGTCATCTTAACCTCGGTTATCTTGTAGCTCAGACATGGGCAAACGAGAATTACGATGAATTTGTAAGACTCTTCAAGCTCGTTGTTGACACAGATAACACAGATCCCGTTATCAAGACACCTGCAGAATCAGCTGCACTCGGTCACGTATGGGAAGAATGTGACGGCACATGCGGAATTACCTGTAATGCTGCCAATGCTTCTGTAGAACAGGCTGACGGTACAACTGCATACGTATGTGATCGCACAGATGCACACTGCATTCACGTTGACTATATCGAAGCAGAACAGTTCTATACAGATGCAGCTAAGGTTGTAACAGTATTTGAGGATCATGTATTCCCCTATCTTACAAATACTGCAGGTATTGTAAACTATGATCAGCTTATCCAGGTTGGTAAGGACAGTACTCTTTCTGATGCTGAAAAACTTACCTTTACAGAAGGTAACTGGAATAAGTTCTATGCACAGTACGGTGCTGTTAACCTTAACATCCACGGTTCAACATATATTGAATATAAAGAGCAGATGGATAGCTTCATGGATTCAGCTATCCTTACAGGTAGTATGTCATATTCTGCAATCAAGGATATGTATGATGAAATGATCGTAAGAGGATACACAACCTGTAAGAGACTTTCAACAGTTGAAGCTTCTAAGGAAATGTTCGACAAGATCTTCACAGACGGCTTTGAAGCTTATGATGAGTTCATGAACGACCTTAAGAGACGTGCCGTTAACCGTGTATATGACCTTGTTGACCAGGTTTACTTCTACTATGAAGAAGGCGGCAACAACGTTCATTACTATAACTATGAATCCATCCTTTCTTCATACAATGCTATAACAGCAGAAGCAGTTCCCGGTACCCTTCTTAAGTTCCTCAATGAAGGTACCCCCTATGATCCCGATGCTTTTGCTGAGCAGGATGCAGAAAATCCCGATTATGCACGTACCTTTGATGAAGTATCAGCTTATTATGATACTATTACAACAGGTAACCCCTCAATCGTTGATAAGGCTATCGAATACAGAGATATGCTCAAGGCACTGCGTAACTCCACCAGCGGTGACGGCGCTGACACTCAGATTCGTCACTATCTCTTCGATAAGTACGAAGATTCAAATACCTACAATGGCTCAACAGGTTATTATCCTTATATCTGGGCTAAGGGTGCAGGCACACTTGACCACAGCTTAATTCAGGAAATCATTGATGCTGTTGGTCTTAATACAAGCAAAAATGCCGAAGCTCTTCTTGAAGAAGCTATTGCTGACATCGATAATATTATCCTTTCAGAGGACATGGGTTCACTTCTTGCTAACGTTCTTCTTACAAACAAGGAAGACGGTCAGGTATATAAGAACCAGACAAATGATGATGGCACAAAAACAAAGCTCTTCAGCTATGTCGGTAAATCAGGTTCAAGCACAGAAGTATTCTGGCTTGAAAACAAGAATGCCACATCCATCTCATATAACAATGCAACTTACACCCTCACTAAGGTTACAAATTCCCTTGGTGCATGGGAGGTTAACTATACCTACCAGAACGGTGACGGCACAACAACAACCGTTACAAAGGGTGCTGATGTTAAGAACCTTAAGGAATATCTTATCAACTTCATTATGACATTCCTTTACAGCGGTGAACTTCAGACCATGCTCTTCAAGCTTCTTAACGAGCTTGTTGGTGAGCTTATCTACAACCTTGCCGGCCGTATCGATATGAACTATTTGATCATCACACTTAACGGTACACAGGCAAAGCTCTTCCCTGCATTCCTTCGTTGTACTCTCGCAACCATGCCTCAGTGGTACACTGAAAACTGGTCCGGCAACAGCCATGACCTCGGTCAGGACGGCGTTGGTTACCATAAGTGGTTCGACGGTTCAATCTGGGGTGTTAAGTATGAAGAGATTCTCGAACTTTGTGACACAGCTCCCCGTTATAAAGAAGATTCACGTACTCTTCTCACCGGCACACAGAGCGGTGACGCATTCACAAGATCATACTGGAAGGAAAGCACAGTTCTTCCCAACTACACCGAAGTTGCTAACGATGCAACCAATCCCCTCCGCGGTATTTCTCCCGCAACATGGGAAGCACTTGACAGCAAGGCAGCTTGGAAGATTACAAACTGGGATACATTCTATAAGGCACTCGCTTCCGCAGTTTGCGGCTATCAGCCCATCCTCGGCGGTCTTATAGGTGACTTCACAGAGCCCTATGAACTTAAGGCTTCAGTTAAGCTTTTCGGTTCAGACACCAACCTTGGCGGTGATATCAGATTCTCATCAGGCGGCCCCTGTATTTACGATACAGTGCTTCTTCCTCTCTATGAGCTTCTCGGTATTCCTCAGACAACCAACGACGGTGCTGATAAGGGTTATCCCACAGCTGATATGATTGTTAAAGCAACATCAATTGCAGGTTATGAAAACGAATTTACAGCATATATTACAAACCACGGTTATGACCTCTGGAGCTATCTCCTTGCTCCTATCTTCAACTGGCTTGAAAATGACTTCTTTGCTAACCCCGTAGGTACAATTCTTGACCTTCTTCCCAACCTTCTTGCAGCAGTTGAATACAATCAGCTTCTTCCCAAGATCAAGACTCTCCAGCTTACATATCAGTATGACGTTAAGGTGGTTGGTATTAACGCCGCTAACGGTAAGGATAACATGAATCTTTACAATGATATGATCGCAGGTCTTCTTACTGATAACAACCTTGAACTTACAAAGGGCTTCACAGGCCTTCTTCAGAGCCTTACTCAGGTTGAAAAGACGGAATACGGGCCTACCTATGATGATTCGGCAGCTTGGAACTATTATACGAATTACTTGCTGGAAGATGAAAAAGATGCGGACGGTAATGTCATCTACTATGACTATAATGCAAATGCATCTTCATATCATGCAAAATATACCAACGGTTCTGCAGAGCAAAATGCAGACGGAACAAAGGTAACGAAGAAGGTTGCATATTATAACGCAACCGAAAAGAGATATTACCTTGCTCAGGGTGTTCTTTCTCAGACACTCTTCGGCCTTGCCGGTGCAAACCTGTTTGATGCATATGCATGGTCCAGTAATATAGGCGGACTCAGCATAGTTATACCTGTAAACAGAATTATGGCTATGTGTACGTGCACCTATCACACCAGAGACGGTATCAATATTCCTACACACCATATTTACCACCTTACTGCAGACCGCAGTGACGTTCTCCTCGTTCTTCTCCGTTGGATTATGAACGACGGTCTTCTGACCACTCTCGGACAGCTCCTCGGTACTGAGGGTATGCTCGGTACAATTCTTGGCGCTCTTCAGGGTCAGGCTGACACAATTGCCGGTATTCTCATTTCACTTCTTAATGAATACCAGGTTGACACCTTCGCTTACACTAACTCTGCTTCCGATGGTAAGCTTACCTGGAAAGATAAGCAGAACGGTGATACTCTTACATCAGATTCAGCTCAGTTTGTAATCGGTGAATATCTTGGCGATTCTCTTGCCGATATGGCAACAGAAAATGTAAACACCACAGACGAAGCTAAGCTTACTAAGGTTAACACAGCTATCAACAATGTTGACAAGCTCATTAACCTCCTTGTTCCCACAATTGTTGACCTTCTCGGTGACACCCTTGACGGTTTCCTCGGCAAGCCTCTTAACCTTATGGGTCAGGAAATCAGCCTCGGCTTCGTACAGGATGCACTCAACAATATTGACACAACATCTGAAACACCTCTTGCAGACGTTGTTGCAGACATCATTTCTTCAAACGAGCTTATTGACTTACTTGTTGGCCTTCTCTTCGGCGAAACAGGTCTGCTTAGCACTGCCCTCAGCAGTGAAGGCATTCAGAAGTTCCTTCCCGTTCTCGCTGATCTTAAGATCGACATTCGTCCCGCTGCATTCTATGATGCAACCAAGGACGGCGCAAACTTTGCAAACAAGGGTATTTCAGCATGGCTCGGCGACGCATACAATTATGCAGTAGCTAATGCTACAGGTGCAACTAAGACTGCTCTTCAGGACGATCCTTACAACCTCACCTGGGCTCAGGTTGCAGAGTATGCAATTCCTGAAAACTACAACTGGTATCAGGGTCTTACTCTCGATACAAACGAAAAGAAGGTAGACGCATTCTTCGAACTTATCACAGACCTTCTTTCACCCCTCAACCCCGTATTCTCACTCATCCTTGGCGGTGAAGATCTCAGATTCTTCGACGAACTCTATCTCCAGGGCGGTGAAGGTTACTCAAACGGTCTTGTAATGATTATTGAAGCATTCGGCGTTGGCGATGTTGTAATTCCCGACACAAGCTATACCGCTTCAATGTCCGCTTCAGACTACAGCAATTATGTATACAACCAGGCGTCTGTAGGTACCAAGTATCCCGACCAGTCCGGTTATAAGGCAGGTTACAGAGTTTGGGAATCAATCAACTCACCCCTTACTCCCCTTCTTGTTGCTCTCCGTGCTCTCCTTATCGGTGACGGCGACAACTTCACAGGTCTTCTTGAAAGTCCTCTCACAGTTCTTCTTGAAGCACTTCCCAACCTCGCTTACTTCATGTATACATATGATACAGGCGAAGTTGACGAAACAGGCGCACCCATCAGAACCTCCAACCTTGCAGAATCTGTAAAGAACCTTATCGCTCCCGTTCTTGAAATTCTTGCAATCGTTGATCCTATCCTTTCAAAGGTTCTCGAACTTGACGTTGCAGCACTTATCAGTGAGTACCTTGACATCGAAACAATGCTTAACAAGCTTCTTTCACAGGCATTTGCTGAAAAGGATATTCAGGGTAACTACACAATTTCATCCTTCATCGACCTTGGCTCAATCGCAGTTCTCGGCGGTGATGAGGAAACCTACAATTCCAATATTAATACAGCCGTTGCACCTAACAGTTTTGCTACGATGCACCGCTTCAACGGTCACGCAGGTAAGACATTTATTACAATTGTTCGTTCAGTTCTTAACGAAGATATGTTTGCTGTATTCGGCGGTCTCTTCGAGAGCTGGTTCGCAGGCGGCGGTCTCAACGGCGAGCTTCCCACACCTGAAGAAACAGAACGTGTTACAAACATCGTTAACGGTCTTATCAACCGTGCAAAGACAGAAAACTATGATAACAACGGTAAGTACAACGGTAACACAATCGATATCGTTATCGGTATCCTTGTAGACCTTCTTACTGACTATGTTCCCGGCACAAGTATCCCCATGTTCTATGAGAACCTCGGCGATGCTCTTGACGATGCTCTTGACGATGCTGAAGCAATTATTGCTAAGTACGGTATCGAAAGCACAGGTTACACCGGTTGGACAATCGTTAACGGTGAAAAGGTTGTTACAAAC
Source organism: Acutalibacteraceae bacterium (assembly GCA_045544675.1). Classification (GTDB taxonomy): domain Bacteria; phylum Bacillota; class Clostridia; order Oscillospirales; family Acutalibacteraceae; genus UBA6857. Next base: position 32,999 of record JAZPZK010000068.1, on the reverse strand, counting down.
GACCTCGGTGAAGTTATGTTCACACAGGCTGAGGTTAACGAGACAATGGATAGCCTTGATATCGTTATCCAGAAGGCTCTTCCCGACGTTCTTAACATCCTCACAAAGACAGGTACACTCGACCTTTCATCACTCGGCATTGAGCTTGACACAACAAGCGAAGACGGTAGCGCAGTGTCACTGTTTGACATCGTTGCAAGTTTTGTTGGTGATTTCGTATTCAATGACTCAATGATGACCACCATCTATGACCTTCTTATGGGCATCTTCGGCGGCGGTATCGGTGACTTCCGTGACGTTGCTAAGGAAGCAGGCTTCGACTTCACAGCTAAGACACTTTATCTCAGCGATGAAACAGAAGCAGGTCTTAAGGCATACATGGACTATAACCTTAACATTGATGCAAACGGCCAGGTTAACGGCGAAGACCTCACATGGCAGATGATTAAGGAAGCTCATGAAATCACAAGCTATAAGTATGACGAAAACGGCAATGTTGTTCTCAATGCTGACGGAACAGCTAAGGAAGCCTATGCTCAGATTCACGCTACAGATGCTGACGGCAAGTATATTTACGTTGATGCCAGCGGTACTGAATATGTTGATGAAGCAAGCAACCTTACAGAATTTGTGGTTGGCGATATCTCTATTCCCGTTGAACCCAAGATGGTTGACGACCTTGACAATCCTGTTACTGAATATGTATCAGTTTATACTCAGAAGACTAACGATGCAGGTGAATATCTCTACACTTACACCAACGCAGACGGTGAAACTGTTGAATACACCAGCACAATCGCAAACCTTAAGTCCTATGCAGTAAAGACAGGTACAAAGGAAGTTGAAAACGAAGACGGCAGCACAGAAACCGTAGACGTATATGCAAAGTATACTCTTACACCTACTTATAACGAAGCCACAGCTAAGTGGACCTTCGGTTTCCAGGAAGGTAACGACCACTTCTATAACAACATCAGCGTATTTGTTGGCGCACTCTGGGATTTCATCGCTCAGTTTGAGGACATCCTTGTAGCTCTCTTCTTCGGTGAAACAACAAACACAGCTGTTAAGGCATTTGATATTCTTAACATTGAAGGTCAGGATACATACGAAAACACCATCCTTCCGCTTCTTCGCGGCTTCGGTCTTGATGCTATCCTTACCTACCTTGATACAAACTATGTTCTTGATGATAACGGTGATGCTACAACCACAACCTACCTTGCTGCTCTTAACGCAAAGCGTGCAAATAAGTACGGTTCGAGTCAGATTCCGAACAGACTCATTAAGAACAATGCCGGCATGCTCCAGGCAATGGGCGGCGAATACAACATGGAGAGATTCCTCACAGTTGTTGTGAACTATGTATTCTTCTTCGTTGAAGTTCTCGCTGAATATCCCATCGCTACTCTTGCAAATATGCTTCCCACTCTTGCATATTTCATCACCGGCGACGGTCTTAACGAAATTCTCTCCAACCTTCTTACCTTCGTAATGGTATTCATCGACAGACTTGATCCTCTCCTTGACATCGACGTCAACGATCTCGGCGCAGGTCTTATCGATATGCTCGGTACAAAGACATGGACATCCTTCCAGGAAATCTTCCTGAACTATTCAACTAAGACCGAGTTCGAATACGACGGTAAGACATATCCCGCAGGTACAAAGGCATACGACGTTGTTACCTACGACGAAAACGGTAAGCCTGTTGTTACAACCTATCCTGCAGAAGTAAAGAACATCTCCTTCACAGAGGCTCTCATATCCTTCGTAGCTAATATCAAGATTGATATGGCAGGCATCTACAAGTATGATGAACCTTACTTCAGAACAATAACAGCATTCATCGATGCAGACGTTGAAAACGCTGCATGGGATATCATTAACGCTAACACTGTAAACGGTGTTACAGACGAAGAAAAGCTTGAAGAAGCCAGACAGATGCGTTCAGCAGCTGTAAACGAATGGCTCGAATCAGTAGCAGCTCTTGCTGATCCCTTCGGCGAAAGCTACACTGACGCGGACGGCGTAACACATAACATTCCTTCTGCATATCAGAATCTTGTTAAGGTTGACGCTGCTAACGGCCAGCTTACAGTTCAGAAGGCTGACGTGCTCATGTTCCTTCTTGACTTCATCTTCGAAAACACAACCCTTAAGGAAGTTCTCGGTTCAGTTCTCGGCTATGACATCACAGACGAAAACGGCACAGATGCAGAAATGCTCGACGAGCTTCTTACAGGCGTATTCCGCAACCCCAACGAGGTTGTAGACCTTATCGTAACTCTCTTCACAGACTATACTGTTGCTGCATCCTCAGATGTTCAGCTTATGGCTATTGAAGAGTACCACTACGACTTCTACGATGATAACGGCTATACCTATGAAGATGTTACTGCAGATGACTGGAACGGCTCTATCATCGCACGTACAAAGACATCAAAGGCAATTGATAACATTGACAGTCTTGTAGGTACAGTTCTCAACCTCTTCAAGGCTGACCTCACTAAGGAAGGCGGTCTCTTCCACGGTATCTTCACCGCTGAAGACGATATCGACCTCAGTACAGCAGTAAACGGTCTTCTTGAGGATCTCCTCTTCACCGACGATATGATCAATGACCTTCTCGGTATGCTTGTTGGTCTTCTCGGTTCAGACAGCGTAGACAACATCCTCGGTATGATCGGTGACCTTCTCAAGAACGCAGCAGGCATTGACATTAAGCCCGCAGCATTCAAGAACAACCCGACTCTCGAATCACTTATCGGTGACGCTAAGTCATGGAGCGAGGTTGCTGAGGCACATACCAAGTATGAATATACATACGAAGTAACTGACGAAGACGGTGAAGTTGTACTCGTTGACGGTAAGGCTAAGACTGCTTCCTGGTTCGGTGAAGCAGGCCTTACAACAGCTGATATCGACACCAACGGTGACGATACAGTTGAAACAGGTGTAGCAATTACTGCCGTATACAATAAGAAGCAGCTTGTTGAAAACGACAAGTATGTATACTACTACAACACAATCGTTGACGGTGAAACTGTTGAAAATCTTGTTTCCTTCGCTGAAGCAGGTAAGACAGAATTTGAAACAACAGAAATCGGTGAAGATGGTAATCCTGTTGTTCAGAAGATTTCCGCAAAGATGGTTGACGACACTGACAGCCAGAAGACAGCAGTTAAGTTCGACGCTCAGTGGAACATTGTTGTTGAAGTAGCAGAAGATGCAGACGAAGCTACCATCGAAGCAGCAAGAAAGTCATCCAGAACCAACTTTGTAACAGTTCTCTGGGATATTCTTGAGCCTCTTTCAATCGTTCTCGAAGTATTCCTTACAGGTGAGGACCTTACAATCTATGACGAAATCAGAATCAAGGGCTTTGACGGTTACGAAGGCGTAATTCTTCCCATCATTGAAGCTCTCGGTGTACCCGTGCTTAAGGATTCCAACGATGACGATGCAAAGGCATATCTCCAGACCTTCTATAAGGATCAGGAGACTTATGAGCTTGCAGTTTACGGCGGCACAGGCGAAGACGATCTTGGCATGCCCGTAACATACACAGGCGACAAGCAGATTATGCTCCAGTCAATCCTCGATGCAGTTCTTGCACTCGTTGATTCACTTTGCGAACGTCCTGTTTCAACCCTTGCAACAGTTCTTCCCTACCTTGCACGCTTCCTTGAAAGTGACGGTATCGACATCGTTCTCGGTAACCTCCTTTCACCGGTAACTGCAATCACAGACCTTATCAAGAACATCTATGACCTTGATATTATGGGTCTTGTTAAGGGTCTCCTCTATAACCTTGCAAACAGCGCAGAGGCAACTCCCGCTGAGCAGACTGCAGCAGAATATCTCGATCAGCAGATTGATGCAGCAGCAGATGCAAATGCAAATGCAGGTATTGCTCTTGTAGATAACGGCGACGATACGCCCGAAATCGATCTTGAAAACAATACCGGTATCGACTTTGACAAGCTTACATTTATGGATATTCTCTGGGATCTTATCCTTGGTATATCCTTCGAAATCGGCGAAGAAGGCGACAAGACCAAGATCGCTCTCTCCGACCTTCTCAACGACCAGCTCTTTGTAACCCTCGCTTCCTGCGCATGGTATGACAGCGAAGGCGACAACGACGTAACAATCCAGGAGGCTGTTCTTGAAGACGAAGACGGCAACCTTCTCTACGACGCAAGCTACGTTGACAACGTAGACATACTCAACACAGAATACTATGTTGACCGCGAAACTGTTCTTCTTACAGTTCTCGAAACAATCGTATTCCAGCCCGGCGTACGTGATCTTCTCGCTAAGTTCCTCAAGAACCTCAACTTCACAAATGAGTATCTTAAGGACGCTGAGACAATCGACGCAGAAGGTAACCTTGATACAGATGCTCTTCTCAGCACACTTATCTACGGTGTATTTGAAGATCCTCAGGCAATTGAAGCTCTTCTTATCAACCTTCTTTCATGGTACAACATCGTATACGAGGATCCCAGAGTTGCAGCAGCAGACAGCACTCTTCCCGAGGTTGACTGGAATGCAACAGGCCTCAACGAAGCTGAGCTTGAAAAGCTTCCCGAACAGCTCGATGCACTCATCACAGCAGTTCTTCCTCTCGTAGGCGAGCTTCTTCCCGCACTCGGAGTGAACCTTGAGCTCAACCTTCAGGGCGACACAGTTGAAGAAGTTGTTGAAAACCTTCTTGCATCACTCTTCATTGATACAGAAGACAAGGCAGGCCTTGCAACAACAATCTTCACAGCTCTTGTAAATCTCTTCGGTAAGGGCAAGCTTGACAGCATCCTTGATATGGTTTACGAGCTTACAGGCGGCGCTGACGGCGGTGTTAACCTTACACTCAAGTACTTCAAGGCACAGAACGCTAAGGTTGCTGAAGTATTTGACGGCTGCGACACATGGGAAGCAGCATACAACAAGTTCTATACTGTTGATGCATTTGATGAAGACGTTCACTTCACATATGACGTAGACGACGAAGCAACTACAGACGTTGACGAAAGCAAGAACAAGATCTATGCTCTCAACAACGGTACAAACCTTCTTGCTACAACTCAGGTTGAAGACGGCGTAGACGGTGAAGGCAACAAGACATATAAGACTGTTCCCGTAATCGAGCTTGCTAAGGATGCTGAGGGTAACCTCATCCCTGCAGCAGTTGACGCTGAAAAGCTTACAGACGACTACGGCACAGAATATTATGCAACTGCAGCAGCAAAAGACGCAGAAGTTCTTAAGGATGCAGCAGGCAACACCATTTACATCGCCAAGGTAGAAGACGGTAATGTTGTATACGCTGAACAGTATTCACTCAAGCTAGGTGATACAGAATCCTTCGGTATCACAGATTACGAAGGCGTACTCGCTCTTCTTGAAGACATCGTAGTTCCCTTCGTTCCCGTACTCAGACTTCTCCTTGTTGAAAACGGTGACCTCGTACTTCTCGACGGTATCACAATTTCAGCAGGTGACGGTTATGACAGATTCTTCATCCCCGTTCTTGAAATGCTCGGTGTTGAAGTAACTAAGGATAAGAATGAAGTTGCAGAGCTTGGTGACGAAGACTTTGCTAAGTATGTAATCGATATCATCGAAAGCATTCTCCACACAGTTCTTGCAGCTCCCGTCGGCACAATTGTTGACCTTATCCCCAACCTCGCATTCTTCATTACATCAAACGGTCTCGCTCAGGCAGTAGAGCAGCTCCTTGCTCCTGTTATCACTCTTGTTGACATGGTTAACGAAGTAACAGCTAAGGAACTCACAATCGAAGGCAGAGACGAGCCTCTCGTAGCACTCAACGTTTACGAATTCCTTGTAAACCTTCTTAAGGACGTAATCGATCTTGGTGATGCTACAACCGTTAACGAGATCATCACTAACCTCCTTACAGAGGAAGGTCTCATCAACCTCATCAAGGGCTTCATCAAGGATAAGGATCTCTCATTCCTTGACGGCATCTTCACAAAGATCGTTGAAAAGACAGTAGCAGTAGGCAACGTTGAAACAATGCGTTACTTCGGCGCTACAACTATCGGTTCAACAAGATATGTCAAGGGCGTAACAGCTGAAAGAGCAAACACAATTCTTCAGGTTGTTTCTGAACTTGTTCTCGCTGAAAACGGTCTCATCTTCGATATCCTTGAGGTTGCAGGCGTAGATCTCAACGACGAAAAGAACGCAACAATCAAGACAGTAATCGAAGGTATCACAGGCGAAAACAGATACTGTGTACTTGAAGTTCTTCTTAACTACTTCAACCACTATGATGTTGAAAACGAAGCATTCGAATTCCTTTCATTCGAAGAGCTTACCTACGATTACGAAGCATATTCAGTTGATTCAACTCTTACCGCACGTAAGGTAAGACGTGCAATCAAGAAGCTTGACAAGGCTCTCCTTGCACTTATTCCTGATCTTCTTCCCATGCTTGAAGAAGTAGAATTCCTTAAGGGTGCACTTGCATCTGTTAAGGATGAAACCAACGGCTACACCGGCGTAACTCTCGCTGATGTTGTTGAAGCTATCCTCACAGACCTTGCATTCAAGGACGAAATGATGGATACAATCGTTGGTGCAGTTATTGGCGCAATCGGCGGACTTGATATCCTTGATACAATTCTCCCGCTTCTCGATGAGCTTCTTGACATCAACTTCACACCTGCAGGTGTAATTGCAACATCTGATAATGCAGCTCTCGATACATTCTTACAGACTGCTATCGATGCTACAGACCTTTCTGTAACTGACGATAAGGGTACACCTGACGACACAACAGACGACACAACCACAACACGCGCAGCAACATGGGCTGACATCGCAGCTTACTACTCTGACAACGTATACTACTATGTTGACACAGTCGTAACAGAAGATGACGAAGCTACAACAGACGTAGACGAATCCAAGACAGAATATGTTGTTGCTAAGTACATTGACAACGCAGTTATCGAAGACGGTACTGAAACAACTATCACTCTCGATGACGGCACAACTAAGGACGTAACCCTCTATGCTTATGAAATCGTTGTAGCCGATAAGACTAAGAACGAATTCACATATAAGACAGAAGAAGGCAAGACAGATAAGATTGCCGCAGGCACAGCAGTAGTTGTTGACTACGACTGGGGCATCGATGCTAAGGCAGACTTCGAAGATAAGAAGGATGCATTCCTTGACATTATCTGGGCATTTATCGCAGAGCTTGAACCCGTTCTCAACTTCCTCTTCAGAGGCGAAGACATCGCTATCACATCAACTGACAGCGACGGCAAGACTCAGAAGGTTATCGAAATCAAGGGCGGCGAAGGCTACGAATATGCAATTCTTCCTCTCCTCAAGGCTCTTGCAGCTGACCAGTTCGGCGAACTTATGGATGCTGATACTTATATGAGCAAGAAGGGCGATGCAGCTACTCTTACAGCTATCACAGACGGCGTATTCAACGTTGTTGACGCTCTCTGCGCATCACCTGTTGAGTATATCCTCACACTTGTTCCCTCACTCGCATACTTCATCGAGTCCGACGGCGTTGAAGGCTTTGTAACAAACCTTCTTTCACCCGTATTCGCACTCCTTGACGTTGCAGAACCCGCAGTAGGCGACCTTCTCAACGACCTTCTCGGCGGTCTTCTCGGCGGTCTCCTCGGTGACTACATGCCCGACGGTACAGGCACAAAGGGAACAAACGACAAGGGTGAAGAAATCGTAACCTTCACACTTGACGAAATCGTTGAAAACATCGGCACAAGCGAAAACCTTGTAAACATCATCAACAAGCTTGTTAGCGGTCTTCTTGTGAAGACAGAAGAAGGCACAACAGTTGAACCTATCCAGATTCTCGGTGCAAACTTCTTCTCAGAATATGTTCAGTATGCAGTAAATATCGGTGACACAACCAATAAGACATACTTCGATGCAACCGTTATTGCAGACGATGGCGCATTCGGCGGTAAGGTTGGCGATACAATCTCCATCCCGTCCGATAAGTATGACGCAGCTGCACACGGCGCATACTATGAGCTTACAGGTACTGTACGTAACGTTGTTGAAACCTTCAGCGTTGACATCGCAGACTCCTTCGTATACCTTCTTGATAACGTTCTTACAGAAGATCTCCTCAATGCAGTTCTTCCCGCAGATAAGAGAGTTGATGCAGAAGGCAACGAAAACTTCATCGGTTCAATCATCGCTAACATCATCGCTCTCATCAACGGTGAGGTAGCAGGTCTTACAATCACAGACGTACTCGTATCACTCTTCGAAGGCTACGAAATCACATACTCTGATTTCACAAACATCTACATTGATATCGATCATACAGGCGATACCGATGCAGAAAACCTTCCCGGTAAGCTTGATACAATCATTAATGAAGCACTTCCTCTCGTTCTTACACTCCTTGTTAAGGGCGAACAGGAAGAAGGCTCAATCATGGATATTATCCTTGATTCAGTTAAGGAAGAACTTCCTGCTGACACAACAAGAATTGAAAAGCTCGTTGACGATGTAATTAACGGCTTCGTAATCGAGGGCGACCTTGATGTAATGAACCTCATCGTTAATGCACTTATCAACATTCTTGGCGGCACACCCGGTAAGGATAACATCATCGATACAATCCTTGATATCCTTGTAATCGGCGGCAAGAAGCTTACAGCTGAAGATTACCTCAAGTCAATCGAAGAGCACTTCGCAGGTAAGTCTGACTATGCTGATGCAGTTGCAGCTGTTCAGGGCATTATCGGTAACGCTAAGACATGGGCAGAGGTTAAGGCTAATGCAGCTACAGATGCTGAAGGCAAGCTCGCTATCGAAGCAGACTGGGGCGTAACAGACCTTGATTCACTCATCAATGCAATCATGGTTGTAGCTCAGCCCGTAACACCCGTTCTTCAGGTTCTTCTCCAGGGCAAGACTCTTACTCTCCTTGAATCTGCAAACGGCGAATACACAGGCGACTTCGACACAGACGTTCCCGGTGCTAAGGATAACGACGACAGAGCTGAAGAATACACAGCAGGCGTAACTCTCGGCACAGGTTATCTCGAAATCCGTGGCTCAAAGGGCTACGAAGAAGGCATCCTCGGTCTTGTTGATGCACTCTGTCTTGTAGACAAGGGTCTTGCAACAGCAGATACTAAGGATGATATCCCGACACCCGCAGTTTATAACGCATACACAGACATCGAAGACATTCTCGGTACAGTTCTCAATATCGTTCTCGGTATCGTTGACGGTATCGCAGCAGGTCCCGTTGAATACATCGCAGACAACCTTGCAGGTCTTCTCTACTTCCTTGTAAGTGATAACCTTGCAGTACTTGTTGACAACGTTCTTGCACTCGTATGGGGTCTCCTCGAAGTAGTTGAGCCCATCACAGGTGAAAAGGATGCTCTCATCCAGTCACTCCTTAAGGTTGACCTTGACAGCTATGTAACAATCGACGGTCTCCTGGGTCTCATCAACGGCCTCATCGAAGGCAATAAGGACTTCGAGCTTACAGAGGTTAAGGATGAAAATGATGTTGTAACAGGTTACACCTATAAGAACGGTGACAAGACTGTTGACGTTGCTCTTGATGCAGACGGCATTAAGGAAGTAGACGGCAAGAAGTACATCACAGTTAAGACAGGTACACTTGACCTTGAAATCACTAAGGATATGCTCATCGAGCTTATCGCTGAAATCGGTGAATACACAATCACAACATCCTACAGAACTGATGCTAACACATCACTTGTTAAGGACAACGAGCTCGTTGACAAGGACGGTAACTCCGTACTTGATGAAGACGGTGAACTCGATTCAACAAAGGTTGAAACAGGTAAGATTGCAACCGTAACAGGCTCCAAGACTTACTTCGTAAACGGTCTTCTTACCTTCGCAATTGAAGAAGTTCTTCCCATGTTCGCAGACGAAGAAAACGAAGACGCTATCATCAACCAGGTAATCACTTACCTCAGCGAAGACGGTGCAGTTAAGGGCGTTATCGACTTCCTTAACAACCTCACAACCAAGTATGTTGTTGAATTCTTCGCAATCGAAGAACCCGAAGTTGCACTTCAGAAGCTTGCTGTACAGTATGAATCTGTAACAGGTCACTCTGTAACTAAGGCTGAAACTGAAAAGGCACTTGAGAACCTTGACAAGCTTCTCAACGAAATCCTTCCCATGGTAGGACTTCTTGAAGAAGGCGAAACACTTGTAGATCTCGTTGCAGGTCTCCTTCTCACCGACAATATGCTCAACACAGTAGTTGGCGCACTTGCAGGCGTATTCGGCGGTCTCAATGCTGACATTATGGACATCATTGAAATCGTAGCTGATGCTCTCGGTGAAGAAATCGACATCACAGTTGAAACCTATAAGAAGGATGCAGACCTTGCAGGCTTCTTCGGTGAAGCAACAACATGGGCTGAAGTAATCGAAGCTTACACAGAACATGTATACACATACGAAACCCTTGATGATAAGGGCAACGTAGTTATGAAGGACGGCAAGGCTGTTCTCGGTGAATACACAGGCGCAGCAGGTCTCACATCAGCTCTTATTGATGCTGACGGCGACGGCGACGTAGAAGAAACAGCTATCACAGCAGTTTATGCTGACGTTCATAAGTCAGAAACCACAGGCGAAGGCGATGCAGCTGTTACCAAGTATGCTTACACCTACGGCGATGCAGCTACAGAAGTAATGCTCGAAGCTAAGGATGTAACAACTGAAGGCGACAAGCTCTACGCTACAATTGACGGTGCTAAGGTTGAACTTACCAAGGTTATGGTTAAGGCAACCGAGCAGTCAACCAAGCCCGTATACGACTACGCATGGGGTCTTGACACTATGACTGATGTTGACGCTAAGATCGACAATTTCGTAGCAGTCATCACTTCAATGCTCGCTCCTCTTGATTTCGTACTTGAAGTTCTTCTTGCAGGCGGTACCAGCACCGGTAACGCAGCAGATGCTGACTCAATCAGCGCATTCAAGGAAATCAACATCATGGGCGGCAGCGGCTACAACTACGCTATCATTCCTCTTATGGAAGCTCTCGGCGTACCCGCTGACTCCATTAAGAACCAGACTGAATATGAAGCAACCTTCGCAACTCAGGGCACACTCGGCTACATTCTTGACACAGTTCTCACTTATGTTGTTGACGGTCTTGAAGGCGGCGCAGTTAACTTCGTACTCGGCATTCTCGCTAACCTTGCATACACAATCAGCAAGGATGGCCTTACAACAATCGTTGGTAACCTCATCGCTCCCGTAAGCGCAATTCTTAAGTCAATTGAAGGCGTACTTCCCGTTGCAATTGTTATTGACATCAATGCAGCTCTTGACGACAGTGATGATACAGCTCTTCTCAACTTCAAGCTTGGCGACGACGTTGCAGCAGCAGGTTACAACGTAGGTCTTACACTTGACCTTAACGGCTCAACTCTCGAAGCACTTATCGATACTCTTATCGCTAAGTTCGCTAAGGATCTTGGCCTGAACATTGAAATCAGCTTCCGTGATATCGCAGCAGGTGCTGCAGCGGTTGACGCGGACGGCAACATAATCTACACAGACTCTAAGGTTAACTCTGACCTTACAGCTCCTGCAGTATGGGATATCCTCAACGGCACATGGGGCAAGAACATCAGCGGTGACAATGCTGACACAATCATCACTCTTCTTGATATGATTCTGACAACAGAAACCATCAACGGCGTTCTCGGCGCAGTGCTTAAGGATAAGACTCTTGACGAAGTTATCGACGGTCTCGGTGAAAACTTTGCAGTTCTCAAGACAGTTGTTAACGATGCTATCAACGATCCCACAGCTCTCGTTGATACAGTAATCAAGGTTCTTGCATCAACCAACTACACAGTTGAAGATATTAAGGTACTCTTCGATGCAATCGCATCCGCAGAATACGACTATAATGACGATGTAGCTTCCAAGGCACAGGTTGAGCTTGCACTCAATAAGCTTGATGCAGTTCTCAACAATGCAATCGACGATGTATTCGCAATTCTTGGTGACCTTGAAGGTATGCCTGAATTCCTTACATCAATTCCTGCAGAAGCAACTGTAAGCATTGAAGCACTTGTTGATTATCTCCTCGGTGACCTCGTATTCACAGACGACATCATCAACACTGTATTCGGCGCACTCGTTGGTATCTTCGCAGGTATGGACGACAACACCTTCAATACTGTAAACGATCTCCTTGATCAGATTCTCGGTATGAAGATTGACCTTGCTACATTTGTAAATACAGGTCTTGTTGACACAACATATCTTAAGGACTTCGTTGGCACAGCTAAGAACTGGAAGGAACTCGGCACAGCTAATACCAAGTATGCATTCACATACACAGTAACAGTTGACGGCAAGGAAGAAACCAAGACAGTTTACCTTGATAAGGACGCAACAATCTATACAGACGACGATAACATCACTCATAACGTAACTGCTAAGAACGGCGAAGACGGCAAGCAGGAAACAAAGGTTGTTATCGACAACAACTGGGGCTTTGATGTAGCAGACGATAAGGCAGCTCTCTTCGTAGACATCCTTCTCGAAATCGTAGCTCCCTTCAATAAGGTTCTTGAATTCCTCTTCAGAGGCGAAAACCTTACAATCCTTATTGATGACCTCGCTCTTAAGGGCGGCAACGGCTGGGATAACGTAATCGTTCCTCTCGGCGCAGCTCTTGGCGAAGACATCGCAGTAACAGATGCTGATGCAACTGCAGTTGACTGCGTAGAAGCTCTTCTTGACGGTGTTCTCAACATCGTTGACAGAGTTGCAGCAGCTCCCATCAACACAATCATCGATGTAGTAGCAGGTCTCTCCTACTTCCTTGCATCCGACGGTGTTGAAGAAGCAGTTGAAGGTATCCTTGCTCCCATCACAGGCTTCCTTACACTTCTCAGTGAAATCATCACTATTGACGATATCAATGAGCTTCTTAAGGGTCTCATCAAGATGGATCTCAACGATATCGCTGACATCGCAGGCGACTACGGTGAAGAACTCGTTAAGATGATTAACGACCTCATCGGCGGCGTTGAAATCACAGACGAAGTAACAGGCGAAACATATACTGCAAACCTTCTTCCCGAGGACTTCTTCCTCAAGATTGCACAGTATGCAATTGATTACGCGGATAGCGACGTTGAAACTCTTGCAGCAGGCGAAACAGGCTATGATTATCAGCCTGAACACAAGTATGTAACTGACTTCACAGTTGACGGTGCAGACGGTCTTATGTATGTACTTTCAACAGTATGCTCAGAAGACTTCTTACAGGCACTTGCAGCTAAGCTTAACATCAAGACCGACGATCTTGTTGGCGGTATTATCCTTGGCCTTGCAGGTAAGCAGGATAACATTGTTGATATCCTTGTAACTCTTCTTACAGATTACACAATCAATTATAGTGAGTACACACGTCCCGCAATTAACAAGATCGACGTTGAACACAACGCTCCGATGAACGATGATAACCTTGCAACTGCTCTTGCAGCTCTTGATCCCATCATCGCAGCACTCATCCCGATGCTTGTTAAGGACGCAGAAAGCCTTGAAGATCTTGTACTCGGTCTCATCGTAGACGCTGACCTTGCAAATATGATTATGGAACTTCTTGTTCCCGTACTTGCAGGTCTCGACATCGACGAAATCCTCGGTTACGTTAAGGATCTTACAAACCTCGACCTTGACATCGCTCCTCAGGCATTTGTACAGAACGCTAAGTTCGGTTCAGAGCTTGCAAGCTTCATCGGTACAGCTCAGACTTGGGCTGAAGTAGCTGAAAACTATGAAGAATATGTATACAGCTACGAAACCGGCGAAACAGACAAGGAAGGCAAGCCCGTTGTTGTAACAATTACATCTGACGATGCAAACCTTGACGGTACAGACTACACTGTAGGCACAGGCAAGGATGCTAAGACCTATACACTCGAGAAAGTAACTGAAGAAGTTACTGTAAAGGCAGAGGACGGAACAGAAACCAAGACTACCGTTCATAAGATGGCCTTCGACGGTGACTACAACTGGAACATCAATACTCTTGATGACCTTGTAGACTTCGTATGCGACCTTCTCATGCCTCTTGATCAGATTCTTGAGCTTCTCCTTGTAGGTGAAGAGCTTATCGCAATTCCCGACATTAAGGAAGACGGCACACGTGGCGACGACATCCGTATCAAGGGTGGCGAAGGCTACAACTACGCTATCATCCCGCTTCTTGAAGCATTCGGTATCGAAGCACTTTCAGAAGCAGAATATATCGCTCTTGCAGAAGGCACCGAGACTGTTGACGGTAAGGGTCACCTCTACCCGATTCTCAGCGCACTCATCGATAAGGTAGAAACTCTTCTCGATGCTCCCATCGCAACACTTCTTCCGATGCTTGCTAATATCTTCTACTTCATCGGTACAGATGGTATTAACAACATCGCAGAAAACCTTCTTGCATTCGCAAACGTTCTTCTCAATAAGATCGCTCCCGTATTCCATATCGGCGTTAAGGTTGACCTCGGTGCAGAGACAATCTTCGAAACTGAAATCGGCGACGAAGAAGGCAAGAACGTTCCCGCAGGCGTAAACATCAATGTTGATCCTGACGATCTCATTGCTCTTGTAAATGATCTTCTTGCAGATCTCAAGGTAGTTGACATCGACGGCGACGGCGAAAAGGATCCTCTTGGTATCAGCCTTGATATCAACTGGCTCGACATCGCAGCTAAGATGGCAGCAACCGAAACTGTAACAAATGATAACGGTACTGCAGACGACACTTCAGACGATACAACATCAGAAGTAATCGTTAAGATTCCGACTGCACAGGTTAAGGCTGACGGCACACCTGCAACATGGTACAACATCATCGGTGATGCAGAAGACACATTTACAACTCTCATCAACACAATCCTCACAGAGGAAAACACATATGCAATCGCACAGCTTGTTGAAGGTCTCCTCGGCGATGCTCTCGATGGCATGGACGGCGTTGACGAAAACGGCGTAGCTAACGACGAAATCAACGTTAAGGGTATTATCTATGACATCATCTATGAGCAGAACGGCATTAAGGAGCTCATCTCTGCAGTAGTTCTTCTCCTTGCAGGTCAGTACGACATCAACACTTATGACATCGTTTATAAGTTCCTCGGCGTACTCACCTACTTCGACGGCGAAGATGCAGGTAAGCAGATAACTCTCAACAAGGCTATCACAAAGCTCGATGCAATCATCACACGTGAAGTTGTTGACCTTCTTCCGATGTTCGTTAAGGAAGATGCAACAGGTATCCTTGGTGATATCCGCACCGCAGCAGTTGAATCCGATGACCTCAGCGGTATGATCGACTACCTTCTCAATACTCTCCTGTTCACAGAAGAGAACTACGACAAGTTAGTTGCAACAATCGTTAAGGCAATCGAAGGCTTCCTTAAGGCAGACCTTGTCGGCACTCTCAATGAGCTCCTCGGCATCGACCTTGCTCCTAAGGCATTTGCTAAAGCAACTGAAAACGATGCATTCATCTCTTATGTAGGCGAAGCTAAGACATGGGCTGAAGTATGGACTGCACACAGTGATGCAAACGGCAACGCTGTTGCATACGCATGGAACCTTGCAGGCGCAGACGGCAAGCTTTCTGCAAACGATTTCATCTCAGCAGTACTTGATCTCCTCAAGCCTCTCAACCCGGTACTTGACTTCATCTTCGCAGACGGTTCAATCGAACTTCTTCCTGAAGACGGTGAAGGCGCAGTATCACTTCCCGGCGGTAATGCATATAACACAGCACTTGTTCCTCTGTTCAAGGCTCTCGGCGTTGACCTTGAAGTGATTGATACTGAAAACGGCGAGAACAAGACAACAACAGCTCTTGAAGAACTTGTTGACGGTCTTCTTGACAGCACAGACGGTCTTGTTGCTAAGCTCGGCGCAGCTCCTCTCGAGACAATCATCGAGCTCGTTGCAGGTCTCTCATATCTCCTTGCCAACGACAACCTTGAACCTCTCATCAAGAACCTTCTCGCTCCCGTATTCTCAATCCTTGACCTTCTTGAGCCCGTAATCTCAAGAGATCAGCTTGATGCAATACTCAAGTCAGTTCTTGTAATCGGTGGCGAAGGCTACGGTCTTACCGATATTATCGAAATCGGCAACAACGGCGGTGCAAACCTCGTTGCAATGATCAACGGTCTCATCGGCGGTCTCGAAGTTAAGGACAGCGAAGGTAATGTAATTGATACAATCAACCTTCTTCCCGACAACTTCTTCGTTGAGCTTTCCAAGTATGCAGTTGACGTAACAGCTCCTGCAGATCTTGTAGATCCCGACGATGTCGGCACTGTAGTAACAGCATGGACATACGATGCAGCTGAAGCTCTTATGTATGTACTTGATACAGTTCTCAGCGACACATTCCTTAAGGTTCTTGCAAACGCAATTAATCCGGATGCAGCTGAAGGCGATACCCTTACAACAATCCTTACAGGTCTTGCTGATAAGGAAATGGAAATCGTTGAACTCATCCTCATGTTCCTTGAAAACTACACAGTTTCCTACAAGAAGATCCCGCAGTCTGACCTTGACGAAGACACCGTAGCAGATTACGATGCATTCGCAGACAACAAGGACGAAATCGAAGAAGCTCTTCCCGATGCAATCACAGCACTCGATGCACTTCTCGGTACAGTTCTCGGTCTCCTCGGTCAGGACAGCGACCTTGGCGCACTTGTTGACGGTCTCGTAGCAGGCGCAGACCTCGGTAACCTTCTCATGGGTCTCCTTGTTCCCGCACTTGCAGGCCTTGATATCGATGAAATCATCGGTTATGTAAACGACCTTACAAACCTTGATCTCCACATCGATCCTCAGACCTTCGCAACATCAGCTAAGTTCGGCTCCGAGCTTGCTGCCTTCATCGGCGATGCTAAGACTTGGGCAGAAGTTGCTGAAAACTATGCTGAATATGTATACACATATGAAACCGGTGAACTCGACAAGGATGGCAAGCCCGTTGTTGTAACAATTACATCTGACGATGCTGACCTTGACGGCACAGATTACACAGTAGGCACAGGCGAAGACGCTAAGACCTATAAGCTTACTAAGGTAACAGAAGAAGTTACCGAAAAGGATGCTGACGGCAACGAAACCAAGAAGACAGTTCATAAGAAGGCATTTGATGCTGACTATGACTGGAATATTGCAACTCTTGAAGATGTTGTTAACTTCGCTGCTGACCTTCTTATGCCTCTCGACATCGTATTCCAGATTCTTCTTTGCGGCGAGCAGATCATCGCTCTTGAAGACGAAGATACAACACGTCGTGCAGACATCAGAATCAACGGCGGTTACGGTTACAACTATGCAATCATCCCGCTTCTCGAGGCTCTCGGTGTTGAGGCTCTCAGCCAGGCTGAATATGAAGCACAGGCTAAGGCAGACGGCTCATCACTCAAGTATGTTCTTGATGCAATTATCACAAGAGTTGACACAATTCTTGCTGCTCCCATCAGCGAAGTACTTGGCCTTGTAGCTAACCTCTTCTACTTCATCGGTTCAGAAGGTATCAACACAATCGTAGCTAACCTTGTAGCTCCTGTTGTTGAAATCCTCGATGCAGTATGTGAAGTTTACCCGATCAGCGTATTCGTTGGTCTTGATGAAAACAATGCATTCAAGTTCGACTTCGACTACGAAAACAAGAAGGGTCTTGAACCCGGCTTCGTATTCGATCTCAGCGCAGACGATCTCAATGCTCTTATCGGCGGTATCCTTGCAGGTATCGAAATCAACGGTGAGAAGCTCGGTCTTACTCTTGAGCTTAACTGGCTCGAGCTTGCAGCTGCAATGGCAGCAAGAAATGACAGCGGCGCAATCATCTACACCGACTCCGCAATGGATTACTCAATCGCACCTACAGAAGGCACAGGCAACGATCCTTACAAGAACATCACAGGCGATCCTGCTGATACACTTGTAACACTCCTCAACGCAATTCTTACAGAAGAAAACGTTGCAGTAATTAAGGATCTTGTTCTCGGTCTCCTCGGTGATGCTGAGCTTGACCCGACTCTTGAAGGTCTCATCAATGATATTCTCGGCGATCCCGACGGACTTGTAAATCTCATCGGTACAGTTGTACTCGTTCTTACAGGCGAATACGACATCAACACTCTCACCATGATCTTCAAGTTCCTTGGCGACGTAGATTACGGTGTTGACAATGCTGATAAGGCTATCGAAACTCTCGACAGACTCATCGGTAAGGCAGTTCCCGTTGTTCTTCCTCTCATCGCAGGTGAAGATGTAGAAGAAGGCTCACTCATGGATACTATCTCCGATGCAGCAGCAAACGTACCCGAAGGCACACCTGTTCTTACACACATCATTAACACTCTCCTTAGTGATATGGTATTCACTCAGGATATGATGAATACAATTACAGACCTTGTAGTTGGTACAATCGGCGGCTTCTTAAGCGAATCACTTTGCGGCACTCTTAAGGACATCCTTGGTGTTGACCTTTCACCCGCAGGCTTCGCAGCAGCAGCAAACAACGCAGAATTCAGTGCTTATATCAACGCTGTAACAGGTACCGGTGCTGACATTCTTGACGAAAACGGTACGGTAATCGGCAAGACAGTTACATGGGCAGACGTACAGAACAAGTATAAGACAGAAGTAACTCTCGAAGACGGCTCCAAGAAGACAACCTATGGCACAATCTTCGCAGGTGTTGATACTAAGGAAGAATTCCTCGGCAACATCTTCGACGTACTCCAGGTAGCAGAACCCGTACTCGCATTCCTTCTTACCGGCGGCGATCTTGAAATCGCTAAGGGCTACGGTGTTGAAAACATCAAGCTTCTTGGTAACGCAGGTTACGAAAACGCTATCTACTATCTCTTCAAGGGTCTCGGCCTCGAAGAAATGGGTGCTGAATGGAATGAGCTCGGTGCAGACGACGATGCAATCGATGCACTTCGTTACACAGTTGACTATGTATTCACACTCGTTGAAACACTCGGTGAAGCACCTGTTGATACAATCATCGTTCTTATCGGTAACCTCAGCTACCTGATTGCAAATGACGGCGTTGAAGTTATCCTCAGCAACCTTGTATCACCCGTACTTTCACTCTTAGATGCACTTGAAGGCACAATCTCAAGAGCTGAGATTGATGCTCTCATCGAATCACTTGTTAAGGTTGAACTTCCCGGTGGTAAGAAGCTTAACCTCACAAATATCCTTACAATCGCAGGCGATAACGGTAAGGTACTTGTTGACCTCATCAACGGTCTCCTTCCCAATATCGAAATCAAGGAAGGCGATGAGGTTATCCACGTAATCAACGCTCTTCCCGATACCTTCTTCGTAGATCTTGCTAAGGCAGCTATCGAAGTTGACACACCTGCAGGTTATGTTGACCCGACAGACATCGGTAAGGCAGCACAGACATGGCACGTTGACACAGGCGACGCTCTCATGTATGTTCTCAAGACAGTTCTTACAGAAGACTTCTTACAGATCCTCTGTGAAGCACTCAAGCTTGAAGAAACAAATGAAGACGGCTCAGCTAATATGGTTTACGGCATCGTTACAAGCCTTGCAGGTAAGGACGAAGCAGTTCTCGATCTCCTTCTTTCACTCCTTACCAAGTACCTTGTTGAATACAAGGCATACAAGCAGGATGCAGTTAACAAGACAGCTGAAGACGATATGGTTGAAGCATCTTCAGAGGCTCAGTTCGCATCAGTTGTTGAAAACATCGATGCTCTCATCCCGACAATTCTCAGCCTTGTTGGTCTTAAGGATTCCGAAGGCAACGCAGTTGCAAGCCTTGAAGGCTTTGTAAACGGCTTCCTTAACGACAGCATCGCAGATATGCTCGTTGGTATGATCACAGAGCTTCTTGCAGGACTTCCCTCAGAGACAATCGATATGATTCTCGGTTATGTAACAGAGCTTACAAACCTTGAACTTGATATCACTCCCGCTGCATTTGCTAACAATGACTTCGGCTCAAATGTTAAGGCATTCTTCGAAGCAACTGCTACCAAGACAGGTACAGCTCTTGAAGAACTTACATGGGCTCAGGTTTGGGAAGCAAACAGCACAGTAGCAGACGATCCCGAAACTGAAAAGGTTGAACGCAAGTTCAATGGCTTCGCATGGGGCGTTGCAGGTCTCGCAGACCTTGTAAATCTCCTTTGCGACTTCATCCAGCCTCTTGATCCTGTTCTCGCACTCATCCTCATGGGCGGTCAGGTTGAAGCTGACTTCATCGCAAGCGGTGAAACATCAGTTGGTCTCTCACTCAGCGTGCTTGATGAAATCCACGTAATGGGTGGTATGGGCTACAACTACGCAATCATCCCGCTTCTCGAGCTCCTTGGCATTGACGCTATGAGCCAGGAAGCATACGAAGACGAGGTTGAAGCAAACCACGGCAGCGTACTCTACCCGATCCTTACTCAGATCGTTGAGAAGGTATCCGGTGACGACGGCGTACTTGCTAACCCGATCAGCTGGCTTACAGACATTCTTGCAAATCTCTTCTATGTTCTCGGTAACGACGATGTTACAACAATCATTGATAATCTCCTCGCTCCGATCAACATGCTCATTGAAAAGGTAGACAAGATCGTTCCCATCGCCATTGAAATTGATCTTGGCGCAATCGGTAACGAGACAGACACCTATAAGGTTCTCAACACCTACATCGGTGTGGCTCATCCTCAGGCTGAAGCCGGTATCCATGTAATCGTTGAAGGTAAGGCTGTTGCAGCTCTTATCAACAACCTCCTCAAGGATATTGAAATTAACGGCAGTAAGCTTGTTAAGGAAGGCGGCATCAACCTTGATTGGCTCGACCTTGCTGCTAAGGCAGGTGCTGATAAGGATGGCGACGGTAAGGTTGACTTCGCAACGACCAAGCTCGATGCTAAGTATGACATCTACGATGGCACAGGCTACAGCACACTTGTAGGCGACTCAGCTGAAACCTTCATGACAGTTATCACAACTGTTCTTGAGTCAGTAAACATCGATGAACTCATCGGTTCACTCGGTCTTCCTCCTGAAATTAAGGATCTTATTGACGAAATCCTCGAAGATCCCACAAAGATCATCGATATCATCAATAACCTCTTCAGCGGCACAGCTAACTACCAGCCCGTTCAGAACAGACCTATCGATGTTCACGGTATGGACTATCGCTCATACCTCACATTCACAGAGGAAAATGCAGACATCATTGCATCCAACCTTGATCAGCTCATCGTAGATGTTCTTGACAAGGCAGGCCTTGGTTCAATCGAAGGTCTCCTCTCAGGCTTCATCACAGATGAAATGCTCAACGGCTTACTCGATACAATCTTCGGATTACTCGGCAGCAGTGATGTAGCTCCCATCCTTAACACAGTTAAGGGTCTCCAGTTCAACGTTCTCAACTCTGCAGACGAAGTTGCTACAGACGATAACAGACTTGTTATTGACCTCACAGTTCAGGGCTTCGCCGAAGCAATGGCAACAAAGCTCCAGCTCAACGGCAAGCACAGCTACATGAAGGCATTCTACAACATGATTGCTCCCGTAGCAGCAGACACTGCAAAGACATGGGCAGACGTTGGCTCCTTCAAGGCAGCAAAGGTTAACTGGGGTGTTGACAGTGCAGCTACTCTCGAAGGTAAGCTCACAGCATTCACAACTGCAATCGCAGGCGTTCTTACACCGCTCAATGATGTTCTTGAACTTCTCCTTATCGGCGAAGGCAAGTACCTCAAGGTTCTCGGTATTGTAAACATCGCAGGCGGCGACGGTTATGACTATGCAATCATCCCGCTCCTTGAAGCATTCGGTCTCAAGGCAAGCGAAGTTATGACAGAAAATGAATACAAGCAGCTTGTAGCAGGCGATACAACCGAGCTTCTTGGCTATATCCTTGACAGAGTTGTATACTTTGCAACCGGTCTCCTCGACAAGCCCGTAGATTCACTTCTGACAATCCTTCCCAACCTTGCATACTTCTTCAGCAACGAAGGTCTCCTTCTCACAGTGAAGAACCTCCTTGCTCCCGTATACGACATCCTCAACCTTGTTCTTCCCATCCTTGGTATCAGCCTTGAAGAATACCTTGCAATTGAAAAGCTCATTCACGGTATTGATCTTGGCATCGTACTCTTCGATGTTAAGTATGACTTCCACATTCCTGAGATCAATTGGGTAGAGCTTGCACAGAGCGGCGGTCAGTCAACCAAGCAGGTAGCAACCTCAAGATCTAACCCGGGCGCTTCTACAGTAAGAGGCGGCACAGCAAACGGACCTTGGGCTAACTCCTTCAAGACCCCGATGCTCGCATCTAAGGATGAGGACCAGCCTTCAGTAATGTACTATGACAGATACCTTGCTGATAACGAAGGCGCACGTAACAATGCAAGCCTTTACAAGACAACTCAGACTGCTATCGTTGCAGATAAGGGTGATACACTCACATATGTATTCACATGGCTCTTCGAAATGTTCTCAGAAGAACATAACAGAGAAGCACTCGTTCAGTGGATCGTAGACTTCTTCGAT
The DNA here is from genome assembly GCA_045544675.1 of Acutalibacteraceae bacterium. GTDB lineage: Bacteria > Bacillota > Clostridia > Oscillospirales > Acutalibacteraceae > UBA6857. Next base: position 10,364 of record JAZPZK010000068.1, on the reverse strand, counting down.
CTCCAGAGCGGCGCAGAGCAGACTGTAAGATACGCAATCAATGAGCTCTTCAACCAGGCAACAATCTACAACGCACCTGATATGATCGTATCCGTACTCTTCTACTTACTCGGTATGGGCGTAACAATCGACGCATCACTCATGGGTAACGTAGCACAGATTCAGGCTATCTTCGAACAGCTCTTCGGAGCAATGGGTACCGGTGGATGTGCATACGCAAGCATTGCTAAGATTATGGAAGATCTTACAGGCGTATGGAATGACACAGTCGGTGACGATGAAGATCATGAAGATGCAGTTGAAGACGTTGAAGAATCACTCAACTGGTTCCAGAGACTTATCAAGAAGATTAAGGAATTCTTCCAGAAGATTTTCAGCATCTTTAAATAATCTCTGAGGTCTTGCAAAAACAGTCATAAGACTGAATGATCAAAGCTATAGCCCCTACTCCTTCGGGAGTGGGGGCTTTGACTGTCTGTAAAGTCACAAGACCATATATGTGAATAAGACCGAAAAAACTGAATAAAAAACAGCATAAAAGATGCTGAAAGCCGTTGAAACATCGGAATTCAACGGCTTTTTCATATATTTGCCTTCTTTCACCGTCTCGGAGTACCGTTGTACGCCTTCGGGGTGAAGGAAAAGGAAAGCTTGCAACTTTCTAAACAGTCTGACAGCTTTTTGTTTTGAAGAAAACTCTCTTCACCTATTGAAATGGCGGCTAAAGAGTTATATAATCATATCAAAGCATAGATTTAATTGAGGTGATTTTATGAAAAACATCAATATCAAGGACCTGAAGGAAAGTGCCGTTTCTCTTTTCGACGACAGATGGGCTCTTATTACTGCAGGTAACGAAAAAAGCTACAACACTATGACAGCCTCCTGGGGCGGTCTTGGCGAGCTCTGGAATAAAGACGTATGCTTTATCTTTATCCGCCCTCAGCGTTATACTTATGAGTTCACGGAAAGAGAAGACTATTTCACCGTAAGTGTGCTTCCGGAAGAATACAGAAAAGCACTTGCTTACTGCGGAAGAAACAGCGGCCGTGATGTGGATAAGGCTAAGGAAACAGGGCTTACACCCATAAAAATCGGTGAGAGCATGGGCTTTGAGCAAAGCGAAATAACCCTTCTTTGCAAAAAGCTTTATATTCAGGATATAGACCCCAAGGGCTTTATCGACAGCACAATAGACAGCACCTGTTATCCCTCGAAGGATTATCACCGTGTATATGTTGCTGAAATAGTTGAGGCTTATCTCAATAAATAAAAAAACAGCTCCGACTTGCTTCATAAGGAAGTGTCGGAGCTTTCTTTTGTTCACCGTGAAACAAAGCCGAATACACTAAGGTATGAATGTTTCACGTTTAACAGAGCTTTCTGATATTGTAAAGAACGGATATATGGATTATATAATTCTAAAATAGAAATTAAGTTCTTTTCGTAAACTGCCTTGAGCAATGAGGACAGTCAATTTTAATTTTACCTCTTCCCTTCGGTACTCTTAAGGTGCGGTGGCAGGAGGGACAGTTGAAATATCTGTGGTCAATGTCTTTTTTCTGCTGAAGCTTCTTCTGAAAAAAAGCAATCCAATTGCCTGCAACGCCCATAAAGGCAGCTTCTTCTCTGCGGCGCTTATCAATATTTCTTGAAAGAGCTCTGAAAACTGCAACCGCATAGGGAATGTATGTGCAATAATGAAGAATAAAAAATATAATATAAGCGGTCTGAGAACGGTAAATAAGTCCGTAGCAGAAGGCTCTGATAAGGGAAAGAGCAATGCTCAGCACAAAGCCCAGAAGCATAAGGGCAAAATTCAGCTTATCAAAACCGTAACGCCCCACCATAAAACGGCTTAAAAATCTTCTTATCATACTATTGTTACCTCCCGTATATATCGGAATCAATTTTAATTCATTATCTTTAATTATAATTTAATTTTAAAAAGTGTCAATGCTGTTGATTTTTTCTTTTTGCTGGGTTATAATTTTTTTATATTTTTAATAAAGGTCTGATAAAACTATGGATATCATCAAAAAACTTTTCAAACGCTACTTTGTTGACGCTATGAGCTATATGGCTCTGGGTCTTTTTTCTTCACTTATAGTCGGTCTTATTATAAGTCAGCTTGCGAAAATTCCTCATCTTGAAATACTTTCATCCTTCGCATCGGTGCTTTCTGCTTCATCACCCGTTGTCGGCTCAGCAATCGGTGCGGCAATTGCTTACGGTCTTAAGAGTAAGCCGCTTGTTGTGTTTTCATGTATAGCTGTGGGAGCCTTCGGTTATAATATGGGCGGCCCGGTGGGCGCTTATGCGGCGGCACTTGTGGCAAATGAAATAGCCGGTATTGTTGCAGGCAAAACCAAAATTGATATAATAGTAACACCTCTTGTAACAATTATAACCGGTGGTTTTGTCAGTACCTTCTGCGGACCTTATCTTTCAGCTTTTATGACGGGTCTTGGCGAAATTATCAACGAGGCAACAAATCTTCATCCCTTCCCGATGGGCATTGCCGTTTCAACCCTTGTGGGTCTTGCCCTTACTGCTCCTATTTCATCGGCAGCAATCTGCATTATGCTTGAGCTTGACGGTATTGCGGCAGGTGCGGCGGCTGTGGGCTGTGCGGCACAGATGATAGGCTTTGCAGTAACCTCCTTCAAGGTTAACGGCGTGGGCGGACTTATCTCTCAGGGTCTTGGCACAAGTATGCTTCAGTTCGGTAATATTATGAAGCGCCCGCAGATTCTTCTTGCTCCTACTCTTGCGGGTGCAGTTCTCGGCCCCCTTTCCACCTGCGTTTTTCAGATGACAAACATCAAAGAGGGTGCAGGTATGGGCACAAGCGGACTTGTGGGTCAGTTCGGTGCATACACCGCAATGAAGGACAGCTTCGGCACCTGGCAGACAATCGGACTTATACTTCTTATGCACATTGTGCTTCCTGCAATACTCAGCCTTTTGTTCCACGTGGCATTAAGAAAGCTCGGTATCGTCAAGGATGAATATTTAAGACTTAAAAAACCTGAATAAAGGAGAATAATATGAACGCATACGATTTCGACGATACCATATACAGAGGTGACTCATCTCTTCACTTTTTCGTGTTTTATTTAAGAAAAGAGCCGGGTCTTGTCAGATACCTTCCCTCTGTTGTGAAAATACTCAGTGACTACCACAAGGAAAAGATACAGTTCGGGGATATTACCGCACGCTTCGGAGATGTTTTTAAGGAGTATTTTTCAACCCATAAGGTGGATTTCGATCAGGTTGCCAAGGAATTCTGGGATAAGCACGAAAAGAGAATAAAGCCTTTTTATAAGGAAATACAGAAGGAGGATGACCTTCTTATTACTGCATCCCCTTCGTTTATGGCTGAGGAAATCTGCCGCCGTCTCGGAATAAAGCACTGCCTTTCAACAGACTTTGACACAAAGACCGGAGAATTCAGAAGAGCCTGCTTCAGAGAAAAGAAGATTGACTTCCTTCTCGAGGCTTTCCCTGACGGACAGATTGAGGATTTCTACACCGATTCAATGAACGATAAATTCCTTTTCCCTTATTCCAAAAGAGTGTTTATGGTCAAGGGCAACAAGATAACAAGAATCAAATAAAATGAAAAGACTTGATAAAATAATTGCCTCTCAGGGACAGTATTCCCGAAGTGAGGTTAAAAAGCTTATAAAGGGCGGCAGAATTTCTGTTGACGGCACAGTTGCAAAAAGCGGAGACATCAAGGTTGATCAGAAAGCGGAAATAGCCATAGACGGTAAGGTGCTGGACTATAAAAAGCACATTTATATTATGCTCAACAAGCCGAAGGGTGTTATAAGCGCAACTGAGGACAGAACGCAGAAAACAGTTCTCGATTTAGTACCCGATGAGCTTTTCAGACAGGGACTTTTCCCCGCAGGAAGGCTTGACGGCGATACCACAGGCTTTGTTCTTCTCACAGACGACGGTGACTTTGCCCACCGTATTCTTTCGCCAAAAAACCACATAATGAAAACCTATCATGCAACACTCAGAGATGAGCTTACCGATGAGGATATTGTCCGCTTCAAAGAGGGTCTTACCCTTGGTGACGGCACAAAATGTCTTGAAGCGCAGGTGAAGGTGCTTGAGACGGGTGAAACCACTTTAGCAGAAATAAAAATCTGTGAGGGCAAGTATCATCAGGTGAAAAGGATGTTTGCATCAATCGGCAACAAGGTTCTGGAGCTGAAAAGAGTAAAAATGGGCGAGCTGGAGCTTGACGGAAAGCTTCAGGAGGGCTGCTGCAGAGAAATCACAGCCGAGGAACTTGAACAGATAACAAAAAAGCACCCGTGAGGGTGCTTTTTCAATGCGCAATTCGCAATGCGCAATGCGCAATCGCGGGTAAGGTTTAATTAAGCGGAAAGAGATATTCCGCCAAGTAGGGGGAGACCCTGTGTGGTCTCCCGAATCTTAAAAAAGCAGAAAAGTTCTTTGGTTACTCGGCGCCCCTGAAAGGTTATTCCCCTGTGAGGGGAATTTCCTTTCGGGAGAGGCAAGATGCCCTCTCCGTCAACCTTACGGTTGCCACCTCTCCCAAAGGGAGAGGCTAATGCAGTTGCTCCTAAGTTGCATAAATCATTGGGAGACCGCACGGCATCTCCCATACTCAAACGTACGGCAAATGGTCGCCCCTAAATAGTTACCGTGGCGGGCAGAACTTACCCATTTTCACTCACTCCGGGCGCGATTGCGCATTGCGCATTGCGAATTGCGAATTGGAATGTCTTCCGGCAATTAAAAGCCGAGATCGTCATTGACAAGAATAACGTGAATCCTATCCTTCTCTCTGCTTCTGCGTGTTATTACTATCTGATTGCAGATGCAGTCGGGGCTCATACAGTCGCCGCATCTGCCTGTGCTTGCGCAGGGTGTGTTTTTCTCAAGGCGGATTGTGTTAGGCGGTGAGGCAATGTTTCTCACTCTGTCATAAGCCTCTTCAATGTCGGCAACCACCTTGTTCATACCTGCAAGAACAATAACCTTTTCAGGACCGAAAATAAGGGAAGCAACTCTGTTGCCGTTACCGTCAATATTCATAAGCTCACCGTCAAGGGTGATAGCGTTGGTACCCATAATATAGCAATCGGCAGAAAAAGCCTTTTTGTAATATTCCTTCATTTCATCGGCAGCGTATGAGACTCTGTCGATTATTTCGTATGTACCCTTTTCTCTGAGCTTTTCGTCTATTGCGCATTCCTTAAGGCTCATTGTTCCGCCCCAGGTTACGCTTGACCCCTCTTTTATAAGTGAAAGCACAAGCTCTGCACACTCTTCTTTAGTTTTGCAGTAGTGTGCCGTCATATTTCTTTTTTCTATTTTTTCCATAATTGATTTTGCCTGCTTTTCTCTTGCAAGAAATACCATACTCATATCAGTCATCCTTTTCTGAGGTTTTTCCTTTTTTATTATATCAGAAGATACTGCTGTTATCAATAGTATTTTTTTCACGGATTTCACTTTTCTGCTATGACAATTTTTTTATTTTATTATCGGCTTTTTTAGGTGCAAACTATCATAAAGAGCTCTTTTTCAGGTCTTTTTCCGTTTAATAATTCCAAAAAAATAAGACAGAAAAAAATATTTAGTAAACTTTTCACAAAAACGGCAAAAAGACTTCCTTTTTTGATAATTTAGTGTTATAATACATTAGTTAAATCACGGCATTTTGTCCCTATTAAGAAATAGGGATGTATCCTATATAGAACTTGAAAGATATTTCCGACTAAAAAAACGGAAAGAGGAGATTGATTTTGGAAAAGCTTGTTATCCATGGCGGAAACAGACTATGCGGTGAAGTTGAAATAAGCGGTGCAAAAAATGCCGCTGTTGCCATTATTCCCGCAACACTTCTTGCACAGGACGTTTGCCGCATTGAAAATATTCCCAACATCAGTGATGTTACCTGTATGATCAGAATACTTAATCAGATGGGTGCACAGGTTAAGTATATCAATAAGCACACCCTTGAAATTAACACAAAAACCGTTAACTCATATATCATACCCCACGAGATGACAAAGCAGCTTCGTGCTTCCTATTATCTTATAGGCGCTCTTTTGGGCAGATATTGCAGAGCTAAGGTTGCCCTTCCCGGCGGATGTAATTTCGGTGTACGTCCCATCGACCTTCACATCAGAGGCTTTGAGCTTCTCGGTGCCAAGACCACCGTTGAAAATGCGATGATCAACGCATCTGCAGACCACCTTACCGGCAGTGCTATTTATATGGATAAGGTTTCTGTTGGTGCAACAATCAATATTATGCTTGCCGCTGTTAAGGCAAGAGGTCTTACAATCATTGAAAATGCAGCTAAAGAGCCTCATATCGTTGACCTTGCAAACTTCCTCAATGCTATGGGCGCTGATGTAAGAGGTGCAGGCACCGACGTTATCAAAATCCACGGTGTATCAGAAATGCACGGCTGCTCATATTCCATCATCCCCGACCAGATTGAAGCAGGCACATATATGGTTGCCGCTGCTGCAACTGCAGGCGATGTGCTTATCAAAAACGTTATTCCCAAGCATCTTGAATCAATCAGCGCAAAGCTTATTGAAGCAGGCTGCCGTGTTACTGAGTATGACGACGCCGTAAGGGTTGAATCCGACGGTCATTTCAGACACTTCAACATCAAAACAATGCCCCATCCCGGCTTCCCCACAGATATGCAGCCTCAGATGGCAACTCTTCTCACCGTTGCAGACGGCACGAGCATCGTTTCTGAGGGCGTATGGGACAACCGCTTCAAGTATATAGATCAGTTCATCCGTATGGGTGCTCAGGTTCAGGTTGACGGCACAATTGCTGTTTTCCAGGGCGTAAGCGAGCTTACAGGCGCTCCTGTAAGAGCTGATGACCTTCGTGCAGGTGCCGCAATGATTATTGCAGGACTTATGGCAAGAGGCACAACAGAAATCGAAGATATTATCTATATCGACAGAGGCTACGAAAACTTCGTTGAAAAATTCAGAGAGCTTGGCGCTGATATGTACCGCAAGGAATTCAACGATAACGACAGACGCACCGTAAACGCAGGCTGATTGACACACAACTGAAAAGCTGTTGCTCAGGCGACGGCTTTTTTTACTTAGAAAGGAAGGGCCGGTATGGCAAGATTCTGTTCTCTTTTTTCCTCATCCTCGGGGAATTCAACCTTTATAGGCTCGTCCCGAACCGGTATTCTTATTGATGCCGGGGTCAGCACAAAAAGGCTTAAGGAAGCTCTCCTTTCACGGGAAATAGACCCTGCCTGCCTTGGCGGTATCTTCATAACCCACGAGCACAGCGACCATATCAAGGGTATGCGCATTCTTGCTTCAACCTACCGTATTCCCGTATTTGGTTTTGAGGGAACAATAACCGCCCTTGAAGAAACAGGTCAGCTTACATCTAAGTTTCCCTATGAGGTCATCGGAAAAGAGGGGCGTGAAATAGGCGACATTTTTGTAAAGCCCTTTGAAATACCCCACGATGCAGTTGATCCCTGCGGATATAAAATTACCTTCCCCGACGGACAAAGCGCCGCAATTGCCACCGATACGGGCAGAATAACCGAAAAAATAATGGCTTGCTTCAGCGGATGTCAGCTTGTTATGCTGGAATCCAACCACGATGTTGCAATGCTTCAGAACGGACCTTATCCCTATCATCTTAAAAGGCGCATTCTCTCAGATAAAGGACATCTTTCCAACACAGCCTGTGCCGAAACGGTTACAGAGCTTATAAAAAAGGGTACAACCCGTTTCTTCTTAGGTCATCTGAGCGCGGAAAACAATTTCCCCGAGCTTGCCTATCAGGAAACCTATGCCGCCCTTACTCAGTCAGGTGCTGTTCTTTCAAGGGACTATCTTCTCGAGGTAAACAAAAAAGAAAACGACGGCGGTATCATCCGCTTCTGAGGTGTCTTATGGTTAATTTTACTGTTATCTGCATCGGCAAGCTTAAGGAGCAATATCTGCGCGATGCTTCAAAGGAATATGAAAAAAGACTTTCACCTTATAAAATAAGCATTCTTGAGCTTAGCGAGGAAAAGGTGAGCAATAATCCGTCGCAAAAGGAAATAGAGAATGTTATCGATGCCGAGGGTAAGCGTATTATTGAAAAAATACCCAAGGGTGCGGCGGTTTATACCATGTGCATTGAGGGTAAGCAAAGAACAAGCGAGGAGCTTTCAAAAGAGCTTGATGACCTTGCTCTTTCGGGAATCAGCACGGCGGTTTTCATTATCGGCGGCTCCTACGGGCTTAGTGACGAGGTCAAGGCTATGAGCAAAGGCCGTATTTCAATGAGCAAAATGACCTTTCCTCATCAGCTTGCGAGAATTATGCTTCTTGAACAGCTTTACAGAGCATCACAGATTTCTCTCGGCACAAAATATCATAAATAAGGTTTCACGTGGCACTTTCATAAGAAAGTGCCGTTGATTTATAGCATAAGATATGATAAAATATTTTAAAATCATTATGTAATGAGGTGACGAATTGAAAGCACCCTTAGCAGACAGAATAAGACCGCAGACAATAGACGATATTGTAGGTCAGAGCCATCTTTTATCAAAGGGTAAGGCTCTTCGCACGGTAATTGAATCGGGACAGCTTCCCAATCTCATATTTTACGGTCCGTCAGGCGTGGGTAAAACCACCCTTGCAACCATAATTGCCCGTCAGACGAACCGCAAGTTTCATAAGCTTAACGGTACATCAGCAACAACTGCCGATGTAAGAGCAATAGTTGCTGAGCTTGATACTCTTGCCGCGCCCAACGGTATACTGCTTTATCTTGATGAGATTCAGTATTTCAACAAAAAGCAGCAGCAGACCCTTCTTGATTATATCGAAAGAGGAGAAATCACTCTTATCGCCTCCACAACGGAAAACCCTTATTTTTACATCCACGGCGCACTTCTCAGCCGTTCAACTGTTTTTGAATTCAAAAGTGTCAGCGCTGAAGAAATCATCCCTGCTGTTGAAAGAGGCTTCCGTATTCTTTCAGAGGAAAGAGAAATACCCATTGAGGCAGACAGCGAAACCGTGCTTCACATTGCACGAAGCTGCGGCGGCGATGTGCGAAAGGCCCTTAACAGCGTTGAGTTCTGTGTTTTAAGCACTCTTCCCGATGAGGAGGGTAAGATTGTTATAACCAGGGAAAAAGCCGCTGAGCTTACCCAGAAAAGCGCAATGAAGTATGACAGAGAGGGCGACGAGCATTACGACATCCTTTCAGCCTTTCAGAAGAGTATGCGAGGCTCTGACCCGGATGCGGCGCTCCATTATCTTGCAAGGCTTCTTGAAGCGGGCGATATGCCCTCAGCTATGCGAAGACTTATGGTCTGTGCCTGCGAAGATGTAGGTCTTGCTTATCCGATGATAATACCCATCGTCAAGGCGGCCTGCGATGCGGCGCTTATGGTAGGTCTGCCCGAGGCGAGAATTCCTCTTGCCGATGCAGTTGTGCTTGTGTGCAACAGCCCTAAATCAAATTCAGCCTATCTTGCCTACGATGCAGCCGCATCAGACATCAGGGCAGGCAAGTCAGGACCAATACCCCGTCAGCTTCAGAATATGCACTACGATGGAGAGGACAATAAAAACAAGGGACAGTTTTATAAGTATCCCCACGATTTTGAAAATCATTATGTTTCACAGCAATATCTGCCCGACTGCATAAAGAATAAAAAGTATTACGAATACGGCGATAATAAGAATGAGCAAGCGGCAAAGGCTTATTGGAGCGCCATTAAGTAGTAAGGGGTTGCCCGAAGGGCATTTCAATGCGCAATGCGCAATTCGCAATGCGCAATCGCGCCCGGTGTGAGTGGAAATGGGTGAGCTCTGCCCGCCACCTTTATGTGCTATTGCTCATACCGCTTTTCTTGCCTGCCCTGAAAGGGAAGGTGGCAGCCGTAAGGCTGACGGAAGGGTCTATCTTTTTCACCTTAATGCTTCGATAATGCTTTCACCGTGGTAACGCTCATGCCGCTGTGGCACATCCTTTGTCCGGAGCGACAAAGGCATCGTCGGCGAAGCGCTCGCGGTGCGAGATGAAGCGAGGCGAGGATGGCGCAGCGGTCAAAAGTTGCCCGCACTCCAAGCGGACAGCAACTTTTGGGAACCGCAAGAGGAAAAAGCGCTCTTGGCCGAGGAAACAAGTTTCTCGGCAGGCCGCTGAAAAGTCTTATGTCTCTTTTACAGTTATTACGCAAAATTCTGTCTGATGATTAACCCATTTTACATAGTTCCTTACTTGAATGCTTTATCAAGGAGTAAGTTTGATGTTTAAGTAAGGTTTTTGGCCGAGGAAACAAGTTTCTCGGCAGGCCG
>JAZPZK010000067.1:0-31145 GCA_045544675.1 Acutalibacteraceae bacterium | reverse complement strand
AACTGCTTAGCACCTTAAAATTCAGATAGTTTTGATGCAGAACAAGGCGAAAAGCGCAGAAATCCTTGCCGGATTTCGAGCATTTTTAACACAGTTATGCTCAAAAATAGCGAATTTTAAGGCTTAACTTCCTTATGAAGTGCCGCCCAAAAGGGAGCTTTAATTTTTTCCTGAATCTTTTCTGATAAATGGGAAAAGGTTTATTCTTTACTTTTATAATTATCTGTGATAAAATAAAAAAGTTAATGTATTGAAAAGGAGAAGAACTATGGCTGAGCTTAGCTGCGATGAAAGAATAGAACCCCTCGGTGACGGTATGCAGATTGTTGTCAGCGACAGCCATACCTTCGGTACCGATGCAATACTTCTTGCAAATTTTGCAGGCATAAAAAGAAAAGATAAGGCATGCGATATGGGTACAGGCTGTGGAATTATACCTCTTATATGGTGTAAATCAGAAACCAAAGAGATAACCGCCATTGATATTCAGCCCAAGGCAACAGAGCAGCTGAAAAAATCCATTGAGCTTAATTCTCTTTCTTCAAGAATTGTCCCCATAAACTGTGATCTTCGTGAGCTCAAAGGTAAGCTGGAACTCGCATCCTACGATCTTGTAACAATGAATCCGCCCTATAAACCCGTCGGAACAGGTATAGAGAGCCTGAGTGAGGCTGAAAAAATAGCCCGTCACGAGGTGACCTGCACAGTTGATGATGCGGTTTCTGCCGCATCGGCACTTCTTAAATTCGGCGGCAGATTCTGTATGTGTCATCGCCCCGAAAGGCTTTGCGATATTATTGTTGCAATGCGCAAGGGTAAGGTTGAAGTCAAGCGTATACGCTTTGTTACCCAAAAAGAGGGGGCTGTTCCCTGGTTGGTGCTTGTTGAAGGCAAAAGGGGAGCAAAAAGCAGCGTAACGGTTGAAAAAAACCTTGTTATGTTCGGCACGGACGGTAAGCCTACCGATGAATTCAGGACGATGTTCGGTGATTATATGGACGGACACCAGTAGTTCTAGTAGTCAGTAGTCAGTAGTCAGTAGCAAGGGAACACCCCGCATTTAAATTACTTTCGGAGGTAAATATGTCAGGAACACTTTACATAGTCGGCACACCGATAGGTAACCTTGGTGATATTTCTCCAAGAGCTCTGGAAACACTTGAAGAAGTGGATTTTATAGCAGCTGAGGATACCCGTGTAACTTTGAAGCTGCTTAATCATTTTGAAATAAAAAAGCCTCTTATCAGCTATTTTGAGCATAACCGCCGTGAGAAAGGCGAAATAATTGCCAACAGAATATCTGCGGGCGAAAGCTGTGCAATCGTTACGGATGCAGGCATGCCTGCCGTATCCGATCCCGGTGAGGATCTGGTTGCGCTCTGCCATGAAAGAGGTCTTGCAGTACGTGCTGTTCCCGGTCCTACTGCCTTTGCTACGGCGGTTGCGCTTTCAGGTCTTCCCACGGGCAGATTTACCTTTGAGGGATTTCTGAGCGTGAACAAAAATGCAAGAAAAGAGCATCTTAAGGAAATTGCAGACGAAAAGCGTACAATGGTCTTTTACGAAGCACCCCACAAGCTTTCTCAGACCCTTAAGGATTTATATTCAGCTCTCGGTCAGCGCCGCATAGCAATCGTACGTGAGATAACAAAAATCTACGAAGAGGTCATACGTACCGACCTTGCTTCGGCTGCCGAAAAATATGCCGAAGAGAGCCTGAAGGGTGAAATTGTTCTTGTAATTGAAGGTAAAACCGAAACAGAGGATACAGAAATCACGTTAGATGATGCCGTTTCTCTCGCGAAGGTTTATGTCAGAGAGGGACTTGCGGCAAGTATGGCGGCAAAAAAGGCTGCAAAGGAAACAGGACTTAAAAAAGGCGATATATATAAACAGCTTACTGATGAAGCATCGGAGGAATAAAAAATGATAGAATGGCTCAGTGAATATTGGTATCTTTTAATTGTTCTTGCTGTAGCTGTGGTTGTGGCCGTGTTTGCGGTATTCAAGGCAGCTAAGGCTTACCGCAAAAGGATGAAGCTTTTCAGGCAGGAGGAGGAAAATATCAAGCGTCTTGTTGCTCTTAAGGAAAAGTTCAGACCCATAACCAAAGAGGCAATCGACTCTGCAAGTGACGGTGAGCTTTTAGAGGGTATAGCACTTGCTTATCAGCTGAAGCTTCAGAAGATAGAAAAGCAGGAGGAGGCATTCAACCTTCTCAACGACGATGTGAAGGATATATATACACTTGATGTTTTTGTTCAGGACAAAACCTCAAAGGAATTCTTCTCACAGAACGGTGAGATTCTCAGAAGCCGTATACTCAAAGCGCTTGAAAAAATCGGTATGGATGATTTTGCCCACAGACTCAGACCTATTTACGATATGTATGATGTCAACAACGAAAAGGTTTCATATGACCCGAAAAAGATTGCCGATTTTGATTCTTATATGGAAAAAGAGGACGTTACAGATACGATCAGGCTCAAAGCGGCAGAGTATATCAGACGAAATTTTGAATGTTTTGAAAATTAACAATATTTTGTTTGACATATGTATAAATTGATTGTATAATGTCTTTATGTAATTTTTGAAGGAGGCCAATACAGTGAAAAAAATTGTTGCAATTTTTTTGCTTTTAGCCATAATGACTGTATTCGTATCCTGCGGCGGTAACGATAAAGACAAAGAAACAACTCTATCTCCATATCAGGGAACACAGGCAACCACAGAGCAGAAGGACACTAACGGCTCCACCACCGCAGATCAATCAGCAAACGCAGGGTATATCCTTACTACGGATCCCAATCAGACTGCACCCTGGGGTATCACAACTGCTTTTCAGACAACTCTCCCCACAACAACTCAGCCCAGCACAATACCTATTCCGAGTATAACAGATAATCAGGGAAGCACTGCAATTAACCCAAGCTTCTCACAGGTGAGCACAACAGAACGTGAACAGACCACAAACGAAAAAGGTCCCACGGTAGTTGATGCAGTTGATAACACAACAACCAAACCGACAACCGAAACAACAACCTCAGAAATCGCAAAGGAAGAAAAGGTTGTTTCTATCGGTGCAAAGAGCTGGAATCCCGACTCGGGCAAAATTTATGTTGACTTTGATACAAACGGTTGGGATAGTCCCATCGTAACAAGATCAACAAAGGTAACTGTAGGTTATGCAAGCAAGTCTGAATCAGCTCCCTGCACAATTAATCAGGGCGAGCTTGTAGTAGACGTTTCAGGTCTTGAGCTTTATTCAGGCGCAACGGTCAAAATTACCGTTCCCGAAGGTGCTGTTGTATCCACAACCGGCGCAAATTATAACAGAGCTTTTACAGTTTCATTCACACTTTAAGATTATAGCTTCCGCATTTATTCTGCGGAAGCTTTTGTTTTATCCCGATGAATTTCTGTCAATACTTATACCGACAATGATTTACCGGGTGATGTGATGACTTCAAAGCTAAGGCTGAAAGGCAGGCTGCTTCTTGTGGGAAACAGCACTATGATGACACTTTTTCTGTCGGTGGGTATACTGCTGATCCTGTGCGTGGGGTGGGCGGTTCCTGTTTATGAAATGTTTTTCAGAGACAGCCTCAGCAGCATAGCAGGGGAATATCTGCCGATTGCGGATGTGGCTCTTTCTTTATTGTTTATTTTTATTTGCTTTGCTGTAACGGTGCAGATACGTATGGGTGCTGACCGTTATTTCCTTCGTCTTTCGCAGAAAAAAGGCGGCTCAGGCAGAGATATATTTTATTATCTGCATCCGAAAAGAAGCTTTTCTGCAATGTGCTTTTCTTTAAAGATTTCAGCCATAAGAATAGCTTTTTTTACGGTGTCGTTTCTTCCTGCTGCGGTCTGTATACTGCTTGTTTACAGCCTTTCTGCGGAGGGAATATCACTTCTTGTTGCCTTATCGCTTTCAGGTGGCAGTGTTTTATTTCTTATAAACGGATATGTTTTTTTCAGGCGCATAAATGCTTTAATTTTTCTTGCTGAATATATTTTTATAAGCGGTGAATTTTTCTCCTTCAGGCACATTCTTTCTCTTTCTGCATCGGGAATAAAGGGGCGTGAGAGGGAGCTTCTGCGGCTTAAAAGAAGTTTTATCGGATGGTTTATTCTGTGCATATTTATTGTCCCCATAGGATATGTGTGGAGCTATTACAGACAGACCATGGCAGTTGCGGCGGCAAAATTTCTTGACGGATGACTTTTTTTCTGATATGATATAGCGGTATTCAAAAGGAAGGAATGATAACTGTGGCAGAAAAGGAAATTTTTGTTCCGCTTCTATCCTGGCTCATCGGCGGCTCAAGAATCGGAGGAAGCTATAATATTTACTGTGGCAGCTGCGGCACCGACCCTCAGAAGGGGTGCTTCAATCAGAGGATAACAAATTACCGTATCTGGATAGAAAAGCTTGAAGAAACAGAGGTAATCAAGGCGTCGGTATATTACGGTATGCTTTCCTATGAAAATCAGAATCCGGACGATGTTCTCACCGAGGTTTTTGAGATGAACGAGGAAAGTCTGCCTGTAATTAAAGCTTGGATTGAAACAAAAATTGAAAAGTGATTTCTGATATGAATAAGGGTCTTTTTCTTAAAAGACTCTTATTTTTTATGAAAAAGTTTTTTTGAGCAAATCAGAGAAAAAAAGAGGAATTATGAGTAAAACGGAGTTTTCTGCAAAAAGGCTCAAAAATGTCCCGAAATTTTGCGGAAAATTACGAAAAAACTGTTGACATTTGCGAAAAATTGTTCTATATTGTGTTTTAACAGAATAAAGAAAAGTCCCGGGAAACGCAGAACCGAAACATCTCTGCATTTCTTGGGATTTCATCAGCTATTTTAAAAGTTAACGTGCTGTTTTCTACTGTTACTCTTTATTTATTTATGAACACTACGGTGTTCGCAAACAGGGGGTAAGCTTTATGGAAAATAATACAATTATCCGTTTACAGGATATTTCAAAGAAGTTTGGCGACGATGTTATTCTTGATAAGATCAATCTTTCTATCAAGGATAAGGAGTTTATGACCTTTCTCGGCCCCTCAGGCTGCGGAAAAACAACAACTCTCAGAATTATCGCAGGTTTTCTTGAGGCAGACAGCGGTCAGGTAATATTTGAGGGCAAGGATATAAATAACGTACCTCCTCATAAGAGACAGGTTAATACAATTTTTCAGCGTTATGCACTTTTTCCCCACCTCAATGTCTATGAAAATATCGCCTTCGGTCTTCGCATTAAGAAGATGAAGGAAAAGGATATAAGCAAAAAGGTTCATGAAATGCTTGAGCTTGTTAACTTAAGAGGCTTTGAAAGAAGAAACATTGCCTCTCTTTCGGGCGGTCAGCAGCAGAGAGTTGCTATTGCAAGAGCTCTTGCCGTTGAGCCCAGAGTTCTTCTTCTTGATGAGCCCCTCGGCGCACTTGACCTGAAGCTCAGAAAGGATATGCAGGTTGAGCTTAAAAACATTCAGAAAAGAATGGGCATCACCTTCATATATGTTACTCACGACCAGCAGGAGGCTCTTTCAATGAGCGATACCGTTGTTGTTATGAATGGCGGCAGAATTCAGCAGATAGGCACTCCCATAGATATATATAATGAGCCTGAAAATGCTTTCGTTGCTGATTTTATCGGTGAAAGTAATATTCTTGACGGCATAATGCTTGACGACTTTAAGGCTAAGTTCTCAGGTGCTGTTTTCCAGTGCCTTGATAAGGGCTTTGCAGTTAACGAAAGTGTTGATATAGTTGTCCGTCCCGAGGATGTTGATGTTGTTCCCGTTTCCGAGGGTACAATCAGCGGTGTTATCACCTCAAACACCTTCAAGGGCGTACATTTTGAAATGATTGTTGACATTGATAACTTCAAGTGGATGATTCAGACCACCGACTACTATCCTGTCGGCACAAGAATCGGTATTCAGATTGAGCCTGACGCAATCCATGTTATGAAAAAGAGTGAATATTCGGGTATGTTCGGTGACTACAGCTCCTTCAGTGACGAGCTTGAGCATCTTTCCGATGTTACCGAAGAGGAGGAGTGATAAATGAAGAAAAAGTCGCTCACGACAAAGCTTACGGCTTCTCCCTATCTTGTATGGTCGGCAATATTTATTATAGTGCCTCTGATATTTGTTATTGTATATTCTCTGACCGATGCCGAAGGTAATTTCACCCTTGATTATATTGCAGATATCGGTCAGTATAAGGATGTTATGCTCAACTCAATATGGCTGGGCTTTATTGCCACGGTCATTTCTCTTGTAATATCCTATCCTCTCGCTTATATTATGGCAAGAACCACAGCAAACGTACAAAGAACCATGATGATTCTTGTTATGCTGCCGATGTGGATGAATCTTCTCATACGCACCTATTCGATGATGATTATTATGCAGGATACAGGTATTATCAACACCGTTCTTGATAAGCTGAATCTTCCTATGGTGCATATGATAAACACCGAGGGTGCCGTTGTGCTGGGTATGGTTTATAACTATATACCCTATATGATTCTGCCTCTTTATTCAATTATGGCAAAAATGGATCATAACCTTATCGAAGCAGCCGAGGACCTTGGCGCAAATAAGCTTACGGTGCTTAAGAATATCATTCTGCCTCTTAGCTTACCCGGTATTGCATCGGGATTTACAATGGTATTTGTGCCTTCGGTTTCCACCTTCTATATTTCAAAAAAGCTTGGCGGTAACACCTTCTCTCTCATCGGTGACGTTATAGAGATGCAGTTCAAGAGTGCCAACAACTATAACTTAGGTGCAGCCCTTTCTCTTGTGCTTATGGTGCTTATAATTATCTGTATGATGGTTATGAACCGCTTTACCGGCGATGATGATGACGGAGGTGTGCTTATATGAAAACAAAAATGACTCCTTTGTCAAAGCTCTATGTGGCGCTTATTATGATTTTTCTTTATGCACCCATAGTTGTTATGATCGTGTTTTCCTTTAATGATTCAGCCAGCACAAGCGTTATAAACGGCTTTTCTCTTCGCTGGTATAAATCTCTTATGCAGGATGAAGGTACAATGCAGGCCTTCGCAAACACAATTATCCTTGCCGTCAGCTCATCTCTTGTTGCAACGGTAATGGGTACTGCAGCGGCAGTAGGTATAAACACCTTCCGTAATAAAAGGATAAAGCAGCTTACCATGGGTGTTACAAACATACCTATGATGAATCCTGAAATTGTTACGGGTATATCAATGATGCTTCTTTTTGTCTTTTGTGCAAATGCCGTAGGCAAAACAGATGCTCTGGGGTTTACTACTATGCTTATTGCCCATGTTACCTTTAACCTTCCCTATGTAATTCTTTCGGTGCTTCCTAAGCTCAGACAGCTGGATAAATTCCTTCCCGAAGCTGCTATGGATTTAGGCTGCACACCTGTTCAGGCCTTTTTCAAGGTAATACTTCCCTCGATTTCAACGGGTATTGTTTCGGGACTTATGATGTCCTTCACATTGTCCCTTGACGACTTTGTTATCAGCTATTTCACTCAGGGACCGTCCTTTGAGACCCTTCCTATCCGTATATTCTCTATGACCAAAAAGAGAGTAACACCGGATATGTATGCTCTTTCAACAATTATTTTCATCACGATTCTTGTTCTTCTTGTGCTTCTTAATGTAGCTCAGGCAAGAGGCGACAAGAAGATGAGCAATAAGCTCAATAAGGGGGCAGGAAAATGAAAAGAATAATTTTCACTTTATCCCTTATATTTATGCTTGCCTTCAGCGTTTCGGCCTATGAAAACGAGGAGTTTTATAAAAACACAGGACTTGAGGGTACTGAAATCAACGTTTTCAACTGGGGCGAATATATCAGCGACACATATGAGGACGGACTTCTTAATGTCAACGCTGAATTCGAAAAGCTTACCGGTATAAAGGTCAACTATGTTACCTATGAAAGCAATGAGGATATGTATCCGAAAATCAAAAACGGCGGTGCAAGCTACGATATTATCATTCCGTCAGACTATATGATTGAAAGAATGATAAGCGAGAATCTGCTCGAAAAGGTTGATATCACAGCTCTTCCTAACTATAAATATGTCCGTCAGGAATACAGACAGATGTATTATGACCCTGACAGCGAATTTTCTGTGCCCTATAATGTGGGTATGGTAGGTCTAATCTATAACACAAAAATGGTTGAAGAAGCACCTACAAGCTGGACTGCTCTGTGGGATGCAAGATACCGCGGAAAAATTCTTATGATTGATAATCCCCGCGATGCCTTTGCAATTCCTCAGAAGATTCTCGGATATTCGCTTAACAGCACCGATGAAGGGGAGCTTTCCGAGGTTAAAAAGATGCTCATTGAGCAGAAGCCTCTGCTTCAGGGCTATGTTATGGATGAGATTTATAACAAAATGGAAAGCGGCGAGGCGGCTCTCGTGCCTTATTACGTAGGCGATTTCGTATGTATGCAGGAGGTAAATCCTGACCTTGACTTCGTCTATCCCGAGGAAGGCGTAAACATTTTCGTTGATGCAATGTGCATCCCGAAATGCAATCAGAATTATGAAGCAGCAATGCTTTATATTAATTTTATGCTTGACCCGGAAATTGCTTTGAGCAATGCTTTTTACATCGGCTATGCAACACCTAATCAGGGCGTGCTTGATCATCCCGATTATGCAGAAATGCTGGATAATAAATATCTTTATCCCGACGAAGAGGATATGCCCGATACTGAGTATTTCCACAATCTTCCCCAGGAAACCCTTGCTCACATTTCAGAGCTCTGGAGTGAGATAAAAATCCGCGGTGTTGATGTAAGCCATGTTTATGTTGGCTTTGCCGTTGTAGCAGCGGCAGTGATATACTTTGTAGTCAGAAAGCGTATTGTTGCAAAGCGCCGTGAATATTGGTACGATAACGTCTGAAAAATACTGTAAATCAGAGAGACCCGATGGGGGTACAGCTTCATTATGAAGTATGACCCTGCGGTCTCTCTTTTTTTGCGCTTGAGCAGAGGATTTTCTTGCTTCAAACTGTTGCAGAAAATACGCATATATAGTATAATATATATAATTGTTGCAATTTTAAGTATTGCTGTTTAAGGAGAAAAATTATGCAGAATCAATCAGCTCAATGGTTTCCTCTCGACAATGCGGGAAAAATCTTTCCGGGACAGAACACAAGCACCTGGGCAAACGTTTTCCGTGTGGGAATTCAGCTCAGACAAGAGGTTGACCCTGTAATTCTTAAGGAGGCTCTTGATAAAACTCTCAGAAGATTTCCTACGCTTAACGTAAGAATCAGAAAGGGCGCCTTCTGGTATTATTTTGAAAAAAATCCCAACAGCTGTCCTGTCAATGAGGATGTAAAGAATTTCTGTTACCGTGTCAACTATGAGGAAAACAACGGTTTTCTTCTCAGGGTCTTTTATTATAAAAACACGGTAAGCGTTGACTTCTACCACGCTCTTTGTGACGGCTACGGCGGAACGGTGTTTGTCAGCACTCTCGTTGGCGAATATCTTCGTATGATGGGTAATGAAATTTCATATAACCGCTTTGTGCTTGATGTTGACGAAGAGCCCAGAGCAGATGAAATTGCAGATGCTTACAAAAGCTGCGGACACACAAAAATGAAATACAGCTATCCTAGCGAATGGGTATATCACCGCCGCGGCACAATGCTTGCGCATCATATGACAAACTACACAATCGGCACTATGCCATTCAGTCAGCTTCACGCTCTCAGTAAGAAGTATTCGGTGACTGTTACAGAGTTGTTATCAGCTCTTCTTCTTGATATTCACTATAAAAAGATGCTCAGCGAGGGCAAAAACAAAAAGGTCAGCGTTCAGATTCCGGTAAATCTCAGAAAAGCCTTTCCGAGTGAAACTGTGCGTAACTTTGTTCTTTGCCTCAGAGCTCAGCTTGACCCCAGGGAAGAGAAATACAGCTTTGAGGAGATTCTCTCTGCTGCATCAGAACAGCTTCGTGAGGTAAACAAAGCAGAAATTCTCCGTTCAATGGTAAGTAAAAACCTTAAAATGGAAACTCAGGTTGCAAGGTTTCTGCCTTTGCCGGTTAAGAATGCGGCTATTGGTTTAGGTTTCCGTGTAACAGCTGAAAAAAGCACATCAACGCTTATATCCAATCTCGGACCGATAAGCTTCCCCGAGGATATGGCAGAGCATATTGAAAGATGCTTCCTTTACACAGGTCCCGGTTTCGTCAACGGTGCAAGATGCGGCGTTGCCTCCTTCGGAGACAAGCTTTGCTTTACATTCTCAAACTGTTATAAGGAAGGCGATATAGAAAGAGAGTTTTTCTCAAGGCTTACTCAGATGGGTGTTGACGTGGTTGTTGAAACAAACCGCAAGGCTGAAGCACTCAGATGGTCACAGCTTTTCAGAATCGGTGATATGAATGCATATTCAGATAAATGCTTTGTGCCCGATAAAAATGAAAGGGCTGTTTTCCCCACCGATGAAGCTACCGACAGAAAAGAACATCTTTCAAGAGTGTTCCATGTTTAATAAATAAAAGGAAACGAAGGGTGCATAATGAATAAACACGAAGTTTTAAGTAAATATTTCGGCTACAGCACCTTTCGTGAGGGTCAGGAAAAGCTTATTGATGCCTTGCTTTGCGGTAAGGATGTTATGGGCATTATGCCTACCGGTGCAGGTAAGAGCGTGTGCTTTCAGGTACCTGCTCTGATGATGAAGGGCGTAACCGTTGTTATTTCACCGCTTATTTCTCTTATGAAGGACCAGGTGAACGCTCTCAACCAATGCTCGGTAAAATGTGCATACATAAACGCATCGGTTACTTCCGATGAAAAATGGGAAATCATGCAACAGGCTATGGCAGGGGAATATAAGATTCTCTATGTTGCACCCGAAAGGCTGGAAAGCGAAAGTTTCGTCCGTTTTTGCCGCAGACTTGATATTTCTATGGTCTGTGTTGACGAGGCGCACTGTGTTTCACAATGGGGACACGACTTCCGCCCTGCATATCTTACAATCAGAAAATTTATTTCAAAGCTGAGAAAAAGACCCGTCGTTTCAGCGTTCACAGCAACGGCGACCAACAGGGTAAGACAGGATATAATCTCGCTTATAGGTCTTGAGGAGCCGGAAACGGTGGTTACCGGATTTGATAGGAAAAATCTTTATTTTGAAGTGGTAAGACCTACCGATAAGCAGAACGCCTTAAGGCGCTATCTTGATCTGTTTTCGGGCAGAAGCGGAATCGTATACTGCTCATCGAGAAAAAAGGTCGAGGAGCTTTATGAGCTTCTCAATAAGGATGGCTATAGCGTAACAAAATACCATGCAGGGCTTGATAAGCGTCTGAGACAGATTAACCAGGATCTGTTTATAAACGATGAAAAGGAAATAGTTATAGCCACCAATGCTTTTGGTATGGGTATTGATAAATCCAACGTTTCTTTTGTTATTCATTACAATATGCCGGGGGATATTGAAAGCTATTATCAGGAGGCAGGCAGAGCGGGACGTGACGGCTCTGCGGCAGACTGTATTCTTCTTTACGGCGGACGTGATGTTGCAATACAGAAGTATTTTATCGAAAACCCCGAGGAAAATGAAAATCTCAGCGAAGAAGAAAAAAATCAGATAAGAAAGCTCAGACTTCAGAAGCTTGATAAAATGATTGAATACGCATCGGGAAAATATTGCCTGAGACATTATATGCTTCAGTATTTCGGTGAAACGGTGACGGGCAGGTGTGAAAACTGCTCAAGCTGTAACGGAACAGCAACAAGTGTGGATGTAACGGTTGAAGCACAGAAAATCTTTTCCTGCATAAAAAGAGTAAAGGAAAAGGAAAACGAAGAAACGGTTATTGATATACTCAAGGGTGAAGAAACCGAATATATTATTGAGAAGGGCTACGATAAGCTTAAAACCTTTTCTCAGATGAAGGACAGCGCAAAGAATCAGATAAAAAATCATATTGATTATTTTTATAATCACGGCTTTATTGACCGTGATGCTAAGGGCTGTTTATTACTTCAGGAAAAAGCTGTTCCGGTTCTTTTTGAAGGAAAGCGTATAAGAAGACCCGCCGAAAGGGCAGAAAAGAAGGAAAAGGCAATCCGGCCCGACATCCGTCTCTTCCTCAGTATGAAGGTGCTTCGCAAGGAGCTTGCAAAAAGGCAGAGCATACCCGATTTCACAATTTTCACAGATCTTACCCTGAAGCAGATTTCTGCAGTCAAGCCCCGTGATGAAAAAAGCTTTCTTGCAATTGAAGGCGTAACAGCTTCGAAATATAACAGATACGGTAAACATTTTATGTCTTTAATAGAAAAACATTGCCGTAATATGATTGAAAAAGCAGAATGATAATGATATAATGATATAATAATATAAATTACAACAGAAAGGGGTAAGCACTATGGGCAGAAAAAAATGGTGTCTGAGAGATGTGGATAAAGAGCTGGCATCTGATATTGCAACTGAATATGATACCGACCCCTTTACTGCGCTTTTGCTGGTATCAAGAGGAATTGTTGATGAATATGAGATAGAGGAATTCTTTTCCGATTCCCCCATACTCTGTGATCCCTTTGACCTTGTCGATATGGACAAGGCATGCGACAGAATTAAAAGAGCAATTGATGAGGGCGAGCTTATTGCAGTATACGGCGATTACGATGCCGACGGAGTTACTGCAACAGCTCTGCTTTACTCATTTTTACAGATGCAGGGTGCAAGGGTAATAAGCTATATTCCCGACAGAAACAGCGAGGGCTACGGCCTTAACAAGGGAGCAGTTGAGCTTCTTTCATCAAAGGGCGTTGACCTTATTGTAACTGTTGATAACGGTGTTTCGGCCGTTGAGGAGGCTGAGCTTATATATGAGCTCGGTATGGAGCTTGTTGTTACGGACCATCATAAGGTGCCCGATGTGCTTCCCAGAGCCGAGGCTATAGTTGATCCTCACAGAAGCGATTGCTACTGTGAATTCAGGCAGTGGGCAGGTGTGGGGGTTGCTTTCAAGGTTGCCTGTGCAATCTGCGGTGATGCCGAAGAGGTACTTTCTGTGTATGCTGACCTTGTTACGATAGGCACAATAGGCGACGTTGTCTCTCTTACCGGTGAAAACCGTGTGCTTGTAAAAGAGGGGCTTAAGCTCATAAATTCAGATAACAATCCGGGTATTTCCGGACTTAAAGAGGTTGCCTGTGTCAATGAAAAAAGCATAAATGCAGGTACGGTGGCATTTTCTCTTGTTCCGAGAATAAATGCTATAGGAAGAACGGGTCACGCTTCAACAGCTCTTGAGCTTCTTTTGAGCGAAGAGGTTGAAAGGGCAGGTGAGCTTGCCGCAATTGTAAACAGCGCAAACATCGAAAGACAGTCTCTGGAAAAGGAAATTTATGCCGAAGCTCAGGCTCAGATACGTGATAACCCTGAATTACTTAATAATAGGGTGCTTATCTTCTGCGGTAAAGGATGGCACGCGGGCGTTATAGGCATTGTTGCCGCCAGACTTACCCAAAAATACGGCAAGCCCTGCATTGTTATATCTGACGACGGTGAAGCTGCAAAGGGCTCAGCAAGAAGTATAGAGGGCTTTTCACTTTATGATGCGATTTCCTCTGCTTCTGAGCTTCTTACTCACTATGGCGGTCACGTGCTTGCTGCAGGCTTCAGCCTCAAAAGTGAGAATATAGAGAAGTTCCGCATTGCAATTGAGCAGTACGCTAAAACCGTAGAAATGCCCTTCCCGTCACTTGAGATAGACCTCAGAATCCGTCCCGATTTTATTAACTCGGATATTCTTGAAACTATTTCAGCTCTGGAACCCTTTGGCGCAGGAAATCCTCAGCCCGTTTTTGGACTTTTCGGTATGACCCTTGCTTCCGTGCAGCCTATCGGCGGCGGAAAGCATCTCAGACTCAGCCTTAAAAAAGGCGCGAGTACCGTAACGGGTCTGCTTTTCTCAACCACATCGGATGAATTTCCCTATCAGATCGGTGATGTTATTGACCTTGCCGTGAAGCTTGAGAGAAATGAATATATGGGTCAGGTAAGGGTAAGTATTTATATAAAAGAAATACGTATGAGCGGTACAGACGATGAAAAATACCTCAGAAGTGTCCGTCTTTACGAAAAAATCAAAAGGGGAGACAGAATAAGCCGCAAGCAGGCTGAATTTGCTCTTCCCGCAAGGGAATTTTTTGCCGATGTTTACCGCTTTATAAGAGAAAAAGGCGGCTGGCAGTACGATTCCGATATTCTTTGCTATCGCCTCGGTGACGACGGAAGCAATGCCTGCAAGGTGCTCGTATGTATTGATGCTCTTTGCGAATTAGGCATACTTAAGACTGTTGACGGCAAGGTTCTTCTTGCAGATACAGGTAGAAAGGTTAATCTTGATTCATCGGCACTTCTGACAAGGCTCAGAAGCACCGATGACGAAATATAAGGAAAGGAGAGAAATGTTATGGCAGAGCAATATGACATCGGCTTTGATGTGTTAATTGAAAAGCTGAGCAAAAGCTTTTCGGAAAAGGAAACAGAAAAAATCAGAAAAGCCTTTGAAATAGCCGATGAGGCTCATAAAAATCAGCGCCGCCGCTCGGGTGAGCCATATATTATTCATCCTGTTGCCGTTGCAAAGATTCTTTGTGATATGGGTATGGATGCAGATTCTGTTTGTGCAGCTCTCCTTCACGATGTTGTTGAAGATACGGAAATGACCGATGAAGAAATAAGAAAGCTTTTCGGTAAGGATGTTGAGCATCTTGTTGAGGGCGTAACAAAGCTCGGTCAGATACCTCTTTCCGCAAGTAAGGAGGAGCAGCAGAGCGAAAATGTCAGAAAGATGTTCCTTGCAATGAGCGAGGATATCCGTGTTATCATCATAAAGCTCGCAGACCGTCTTCACAATATGAGAACACTCAAGTTTATGCCTGAGGAAAAGCGCCTTTATAAGGCCAAGGAAACTCTTGAGATTTACGCTCCGATAGCTCACAGACTCGGTATACGAGCCTTCAAGGAGGAGCTTGAGGACCTTGCAATCAGCTTCCTTGACCCGGTGGCTTACAACGAAATTGCGGCAAATCTTGAAAAGCAGATGCAGTCAAGGCAGACCTTCCTTGATAACATCAAAACCGAAATCGGTGAAAGAGTACGTCAGGAAGTACCCAACGTTCACATAGACGGACGAATCAAGTCTGTTCACGGTATCTACAGAAAAACTTATATGAAGGGCAAAACCTTCGATGAAATTTACGATATATACGCAGTCCGTCTTATTGTTGATTCTGTTTATGAGTGCTACTGCTGTCTCGGTGTTATCCACGATATGTATAACCCTCTTCCGGGACGCTTCAAGGACTATATTTCAACGCCCAAGCCCAATATGTATCAGTCCCTTCATACCACGGTAATCGGCAGAGCAGGTGTACCTTTCGAAGTGCAGATACGCACATGGGAAATGCACCATACTGCTGAATACGGTATCGCAGCCCATTGGAAATATAAGCTCGGTATGAGCGGAAAGGCCAAGTTTGAGGAAAGACTTTCCTGGATAAGACAGCTTCTTGAAAATCAGAAGGAAAGCGACGACGTTGAGGATATTGTAAAGACCATCAAAACAGACTTTATCCCCGAAGAAGTATTCGCCTTCACTCCCAAGGGTGACGTTGTAAGTCTGCCTTTAGGCTCATGCATTATCGACTTCGCTTATGCAATTCATTCGGGCGTAGGTAATAAGATGATCGGTGCCAAGGTGGACGGACGTATCACCACTCTTGATCACAAGATAAACAACGGTGAAATCATCGAAATTCTTACCACCTCATCTCAGGGCAAAGGACCCAGCCGAGACTGGCTGAAGATTGCCAAAACCGCTTCAGCACGAAGTAAAATCAAGGGCTGGTTCAAAAAAGAAAAGCGTGAGGAAAATATCATTGAAGGTAAGGCTGAGGTTGAAAGAGAATTTAAACGTAATAACATAAATCTCAGCGAAAAGCAGCTTCCCGATTTCCTTTCACGTTTTGTTGAAAAATATCATTGCAACAACGTTGACGAATTCTATGCGGCAATAGGCTACGGCGGTATAAATCTTCAGAATCTTATCCCGAGAATGAAAGAGGAATACGCAAAGCTTATGAAGGAGCTTCAGCCTCAGGAACCGCCTAAGACAGTTTCTCAGCAGCCTAAGAAGACCGTAAGAAGTGCCGAGGGCGTTATAATAGAGGGTATAGATAACTGTCTTGTAAAGTTCTCACGCTGCTGCGATCCTCTTCCCGGTGACGACGTTATCGGCTTCATAACAAGAGGTCACGGTGTGTCAATTCATACAAGAAGCTGCACCAACGTACCTAAGGATATTTCCAAGTCAGCCGAGCCCGAAAGATGGATAAAGGCTTACTGGGATACCAAGGCACAGAACAGCTACCGTGTAACAATAGCTGTAACCTGTATAGACCGTGTGGGTATGCTTGCCGACCTTTCGGCGGTTATAGCTAATATGCATGTTATGATTCACTCGATTTTTACCAAGGATACAAATGACGGCAGGTCAACAATTTATATGACTATTACCGTTAACGGCACAGAGCATATGGCAAGCGTATGCGAAAAGCTCAAGAAGGTAAAAGGTGTACTTTCAACCGAACGCTCGGGACTGTAAACAATTCGCAATGCGCAATGCGCAATTCGCAATCGCGTCCAACCGAAGTGGTAGTGGGAAAATTCTGCCCGCCCCGTTTGATAGCTGTAGGGGCGCCTATCGGTTGTCCGCAGACAAAAAAGCCTCTCCTGAAAGGAGAGGTGGCACGGCGTAGCCGTGACGGAGAGGTTATAAAAATACGGATGAAAAACAGCTTAGAGGAGAAGTATCTATGATTTTATCAGATAAAACTTTATTAAAAATGCTCGAGGATAAATCTTTGATTGTTGAGCCTTTGGAAAAAGAGCAAATTCAGCCTGCCAGTATTGATATTCGTTTAGGAAATACCTTTAGTATTGTCGAAGATACTTCAACAGGAATTATCAACTTAGAAAATGAAATCAAATATAAAACTATAACAACCGATTCATATATCCTTTTACCTAATCAATTTGTTTTGGCAACAACAATGGAATATTTTGATTTGCCCGACGATTTAACGGCATTTGTTGAAGGAAGAAGCTCTTTAGGCAGAATGGGCTTGTTTATACAGAATGCAGGTTGGGTAGACCCCGGCTTTAAGGGTGAAATTACATTAGAGCTTTATAACGCAAACAGATGTGCAATTGAGCTTAAGGCGGGAAGACGTGTGGGTCAGCTTGTATTTGCAAAAATGGATCAGCCTGCCCTTAATCCGTATAACGGTAAGTATCAGGGGCAAAGAGGTGCAACAGGCTCTCGGGTTTTTATGGATAAAGAAATCAAATAAAACAAAAAGGATATTTATATATGAAAGCAGTTATACAAAGAGTAACAAGAGCATCCGTCACCGTTGACGGTGAAATAACAGGCGAAATCGGCAAAGGCTTTCTCCTGCTTCTCGGCGTTGTTGACGGTGATACCGAAGCGGAAATGAAGCTTCTTGCAAAAAAGGTTGCAGAAATCCGCATTTTCACCGACGAAAACGATAAGATGAATCTGTCACTTGATAAGGTAGACGGTGAGGTGCTTGTTGTGTCACAGTTCACTCTCTGCGCTGATATTTCCCACGGCAGAAGGCCCTCTTTCATAGGCTCTGCGCCTCCTGAGCTGGCAAATAAGCTTTACGAGGATTTCTGTGAGGAATTAAGAGCCTTAGGTGTAAAAAAGGTTGCAACGGGCATTTTTGGCGCAGAAATGAAGGTTGAGCTTCTCAACGACGGACCTGTCACAATCATTATGGACACAGATATCTGGAAAAAGTAATTACAATTCTCAATGCGCAATTCGCAATGCGCAGAACCTCTCCGTCACCCTTCGGGCGCCACCTCTCCTTTCAGGAGAGGCAAGACTGAGGTAGCTCCTACGGAGCACTACAACGCAATCGCGGGTAAGGCGGATGATACAGAAAAATTCTGCCCGCCAATTTTACTTTGTTATTATAAATCTTGCTTCGTTATGTCTCTTGTTCATATAGAGCAACTTTAAAAATCCGAGCAATATTAAAGCAAACCCACCTCTGCGGGAAACGGCTTCCCGTAAAGTCTTATTTTAGCGTGATTGCGTATTGTGCATTGCGAATTGCGCATTGAAAACGGAGGAACTATGTCTCTTTTATTAAAAGCCTTTAATCCGCCCATGGTTGCTGCCAACAGCTACATTATCAAGGATATTAAAAGCGGTGAAGCGGCGGTAATTGATGCAGGCATGCATAATGCCCGTTTTGAGGCAATAATCAATTCAATGAATATAACAAAGCTTAAATATATTCTTCTCACTCACGGTCATTTTGACCACATTATGGGTGTAAAGAAGCTTCAGAAGGTATATGGCGGTGAAATAGTTATCCACGAAGCCGATGCAGACTGTCTTTCAGACAGCAGAAAGAATCTTGCCGGCGTTCTTGGCTTTGCCTGTCCTCCCTTTGATTATGAAAAAACGGTGGCTGACGGCGATATTCTCACTCTCGGTGATGAGGAAATCCGTGTTATGCACACACCGGGTCATACGGTGGGAAGCGTTTGCTACATTACTGATAAAATCATCTTTTCAGGTGATACACTCTTTCATGCAGGCATCGGTCGTACCGATTTTCCCGGCGGAAGCACGGAAGAGATAATGAATTCCATTAAAAAGCTTTATTCTCTTGAGGGTGACTACAGACTTTGTCCCGGTCACGGCAGCGAAAGCACCCTGAGCTTTGAAAGAGACAACAATCCTTACACAAGAGGTCTTTAAAATGCACCTTATAATCAAAAACCACAAATTTCAATATGAAACAGAAAATCTGTTAAGGGTATTTTTCCCTGAAAAGATAATGGTTACCGATGATATTCCCGAAGAAGGGGATTACTGCTTTACGGAGCTTGACGGAAGTGTAATAACGGTTAAAATCCGTATTTCTGATGAAGAATACAGCCAAAGCAAGGAGTTCTTTTTCACAGATAAGGTTCAGGATGAAACCGATGAAAGCTTCCTTGAAAGAAAGCTCGCGCTGATGATGTACGATATGCTCAGAGGCGCTACGGGCTACACTCCTCCCTGGGGTATTCTCACGGGAGTGCGTCCTGCAAAGCTTATGAGTAACCTTATAAAAAAATACGGCGAATTATGGGCTGTACCTTATTTTACAGATGAGCTTCAGGTAAGCAGAGAAAAAACAAATCTAGCCCTTCGTGTAGCCTATAAGGAAGAGGATATAACGGAAAAATCCCGTCCCGATTCCTGCTCACTTTATATTTCCGTACCCTTTTGCCCCACAAGATGCAGTTATTGCTCATTCATTTCACACTCCAACGAAAGTGCGAAAAAGCTTATTCCCGAATATGTTGAAAAGCTTTGCGAGGAGCTGGAAGTTACTGCAAAGATCATAAAAGAGCAGAAGCTGAGGCTTGAAAGCATATATATCGGCGGCGGAACACCTACGGTTCTTACGGCAGAGCAGCTTAAAAGGGTTACGGACACCGTAAGTGAAAGCTTTGATCTTTCTGTTCTTAAGGAATACACCGTTGAAGCAGGCAGACCCGACTGCACAACAGAAGAAAAGCTTCGTGTGCTTAAAGGCTGCGGATGCACAAGAATCAGCATAAATCCTCAGACCTTCAACGACGGAGTGCTTGAAGCAATCGGCAGAAACCATACCTCACAAATGACAGTTGAATGCTTCAATAAGGCAAGGGAACTCGGCTTCGATAACATAAATATGGATCTTATTGCAGGTCTTCCTACGGATACTGTTGAATCCTTTGAAGAAAGCCTTAAAACCGCAATTTCAATGAATCCGGAGAATATAACCGTACATACACTTGCACTTAAACGCTCTTCAAACATCGTTACCGAAAGCAGGCAGACAAATTCTGCTCACAATGTAACCGATATGCTTGAAAAAGCACAGCCGATGCTTCTTTCAGCAGGCTTTTATCCCTATTATATGTACCGTCAGAGCAAGTGCCTGGGCAATCTTGAAAATGTAGGCTGGGCAAAAAACGGCTATGAATGTCTTTATAATGTTTATATGATGGAAGAATGTCATACCGTTCTTTCCGTCGGCGCAGGTGCAGTAATCAAGCTGAAAGCACCCCACGGCAATGAAATCGAAAGAATATTCAACTATAAATATCCCTATGAATATATCAGCGGCTTTGATGAAATCATAAAGCGCAAGGAATATATCGGTGAGTTTTACAGAAAATTTACTCTTACCGGTGATTCAGCTACTTGACGGATGAATAACTATATTATATACTACAATGCGGCATTTGCCGTATGCTGAAAATACAAAGGAGATGACAGTATGGCAGAAAGAAAGAAACAGTCCCTTCTTACAGGTGCGGGTGTTCTTGCTATTGCTACTATTCTTGTTAAGCTTATAGGTGCAGTTTTCAAAATTCCCATAAACAATCTTTTAGGCACAGAGGGCTACGGATATTTCACCGGAGCCTATGCGGTTTATACTCCGCTTTATGCGATTTCCATGGCAGGCTTGCCCGTTGCGGTTTCAAAGCTTGTTTCTCAGAATATGGAGCTTGGCAGAATCAAGGATGCAAAAGCTATTTTCAAGGTAGCACAGAAGATGTTCTTCCTTGTAGGTGTAGCAGGTATGCTCATCCTTATGGCAATTGCAGTTCCTTATTCCAACCTCAACGAAGCACCGATGAACTTTGTGAGCATCTTTGCAGTTGCTCCCTGCGTGCTTTTCTGCTGTATGATGTCATCCTTCAGAGGCTATTATGAGGGTCTTCATAATATGACTCCTACAGGTGTATCTCAGGTTATTGAAGCGGTTGTAAAGCTTGTTTTCGGTCTTAGTGCTACATACCTGTTTATGAAAGCGGCAATTTCCTATTATGAGGAAAACGCAGCCGGCGGTGTAGTGAAGCTCTTCGGTGTTGAGGTAACAAATGAAGCTCAGGCTCTTGCGGCAATTTATCCTTATGCTGCAGCAGTTGCAATTCTGGGTGTTACTCTCGGCTCTGCCTTCGGACTTGTTTATCTTTACATCAGATACAGAAGAAAGGGCTTCGGCTTCACAAGAGAAGAGCTTGTAAACTCACCTGAGGCAGCTGATAACAAGCAGCTTGCAAAGGCACTTCTTTCTATTTCAATTCCGGTTGCCGCTGCTTCTCTTGTTACAAATATCAGTAATCTTATTGATGACATAACCATCAGAAACAGACTTGTCACAGCTCTTGAAGATGGCTTCAGCATTGTAAAGGGAATGTATCTTGATACTCTTACTGTTGATAAGACTCTTGACGAAAACATTGCAACCTATCTTTACGGTATGCACGGCTCAGTTATCAATGTCAAGAATCTTATTCCTTCACTTACACTTGTTCTCGGTATCAGCGCAATTCCTGTTCTTTCAAAGGCATGGACTGCAAAGAACAAGGGTGAAATCAAGGTGTGTATTGAATCTGCCCTCAGAGTTGCAATGCTTGTTGCAATGCCCGCGGGTATCGGTATAGCAGTTCTTGCAGAGCCCATACTAAACCTTCTTTACGGTAGCGGTAATGAGCATTTTGCCCCCTCGGCCGCATTTATGATGACGGTTTACGGCTTTGCGGTGCCTCTGTTTGCTCTTGCATCACCTCTTACAAATATGCTTCAGGCAGTAGGCAAAACAAAGGTGCCTATTGTAACAATGGCAATCGGTGCAGTTATTAAGGTAACGCTTAACTTTATTCTTATCGGTAATCCCGAAATCAACATCAAGGGCGCCTGCATAAGCTCAACGGTTTGCTATCTTGTTATGGTTATCATAAACATCTTCCAGCTTACAAAGGCAGCAAAGGTAAAGCTCAATTATGTTTCTGTATTTGTCAAGCCCTTTGTTGCGGCAGTGTTCTGCGGCATCGGCGCATACTTAGGAAACTTCCTTTTAGTTGATGTTTTAGGTATAGAAAGCCGTCTTACCACTATCCTTGCAGTGTGCTGCGGCGGTGCTTTTTACGTGATTGCTATCCTTTTAGTCAAGGGTATTGCAAAAGATGACGTAGAAATGCTTCCAAAAGGCGAAAAAATTGCAAAAGTCCTTGCAAAATTTGGATTATTAGGGTAAAATAGTCGTAATGAGGTTTTACGTATGACAGACTTTAATTTTAAGGATAAATACAGCATTGAAGATCTGCTTGAAATTATGCGGATTCTCCGTGCTCCCGGCGGATGTCCCTGGGATGCAGAGCAGACCCATGCAAGCATCAAAAAGGATTTCATAGAGGAAACCTATGAAGCAATAGAGGCTATCAATAAGGACGATAAGGTTCTTCTTGAGGAAGAGCTTGGCGACGTACTTCTGCAGGTGGTTTTCCATTGTGAGATTGAGAGAACTCAGGGCTCCTTCGATTTTTCCGATGTGACAGACGGAATATGCAAAAAGCTTATTGAACGTCATCCCCATGTTTTCGGTGATGTCACCGTCGCAAATTCCGAAGAGGTTCTTTCAAACTGGGACGACATCAAGCGTAAGAGTAAGAATCAGAAAACCCAGGGCAGCTCAATGCTCAAGGTTCCCAAGGAGCTTCCGGCTCTTATGAGAGCACAGAAGATTCAGTCAAAGGCAAAAAAAGCAGGCTTCGACTGGGATGATATGAGCGGAGCACTCGATGCTCTTGAAAGTGAAATAAAAGAGCTTAAGGAGGCTGTTTCAAAGAAGGATCAGTCTGCTGTTGAAGAAGAGATGGGAGATGTATTTTTCTCCGCTGTCAACGTTTCTAGATTTCTCGGCGTTGATTCTGAAGAGGCTCTTACAAAGTCAAATGAAAAGTTCATATCACGCTTTCTGGAGGTAGAAAGACTTGCAGGAGAAAGAAAAATTGATATGAAAAATACGCCTATTGATGAGCTCGATGAGCTCTGGAAAGAGGCAAAAATCAATCTTGTATCCAATCGGGAATAAACCCGTGGAAAATATAATATCTATGGAGGATAAAAAAATGAATAAAACCGAACTTATCAATGCGGTTGCAGCTAAGGCTGAAATCACAAAGAAGGACGCTGACAAGGCAGTTGCAGCAGTTCTCGCTTCAATCGAAGAAGCTCTTGCAAAGGGCGACAAGGTTCAGCTCATCGGCTTCGGCACATTCGAGGTTAAGGAAAGAGCAGCAAGAACAGGTCACAACCCCCAGACAGGCGCAACTATCGAAATCGCTGCTTCCAAGGTTCCTTCCTTCAAGGCAAGCTCAACACTTAAGAATGCTGTAAAATAATTACAGAAAACAGGACTGCATCGGCAGTCCTGTTGTTTTAGGAGGCAAAATGCGACTTGATAAATACCTTAAGGTTTCCCGCCTTATAAAAAGAAGAACCATTGCCAATGAGGTCTGCGACGCCAAGCGTGTAACAGTCAACGGCAAGGTTGCAAGGGCGTCATACGATGTGAAGACAGGGGACATAATTGAAATTCAGATGGGCGAAAACCTTCTGAAGGCCGAGGTGCTTATAGTGACCGAGCATGCAACAAAGAACGATGCCGGACTTATGTATAAGCTTATAAAGTAATATTCCGTAAAAAAAGATAATACAATAGCAGAAGAGAGACATTTTGTCCCTTCTGCTTTATTTTTTGCGTGGAGGTATTTTATGGCAGACAGCAACGGTAAACTTATAATGCCCCATAACCTCATACTTAAAGACAGAAGCAACCTTACGGTTACCGGTGTAACCGAGGTGGATTCCTTTGATGAGGTTACGGTTATTGCTTATACGGATATGGGTGAGCTTACAATAAAAGGGGAGGAGCTTAATATAAACAAGCTTAACACGGAAACAGGTGAGCTTCTTATTGAAGGCAGAATATCATCCTTATCCTATCTTGATGAAGCGCCGGGAAGCAAATCCTTTTTTTCAAAGGTATTCAGATGACTTACAGCGAACCTCTTATCAATCAGATAAGCCACTTTCTTTCATCAGTGGGCTTTGGCTTTGTTATGTGCATATACTATATGGCAGTTCGTCTCTTTTTTCGTATTCTCAGCAGAAAAAAATGGGCTCTTATGACAGGGGATGCTTTCTTTTCTGTAACGGGAAGCTTTGTGTCCTTTTTTTTTATGATTATTGATAACAACGGTCAGGTGCGTTTCAATCTGATTATCGGTCAGCTTATAGGTGCATTGGCACTTTATTTCACTCTTGGCCGTTATCTGATGAAGCCGCTTATGAAAATGTGTGACGGCATAAATTCTGTTCTGTCAAGCCTTTTTTATCCTGTCAGGGTATACTTCAAAGCTCTTAAAAATACTCTTATCGGTTTTTTAAAATTTTTAAAAGGCATATTGATAAAAAATAAATTAAAAAAAGATAAGAAAAAAACAAATTATTGTGAAAATACCCTTGAAATCTCTGAATAAATAAGTATAATAAAATGTAAGTGTAACAAAATTTTCAGTCAGAAGGTGAAATGGTGGCTATCAGAGACTTTGAAAGTGCTAAAAAAAGCAGCAAAAAGTTCAGACCCGGTAAAACCCGTATTTTCATATTTTTTGCCATCATTGCGCTGTTCGGTGTTATGGTTTTCGGATGCATTCTGCCCAACTATGCAAAGGCATCACAGTACGAGAACGAAACCGCACAGATCAGAACTGATATAGAAAACCTTGATGCAGAGAGTGCAGAAATTGTTGATTCTCTTGACCATCAGGATGATTTGTATGAAAAAATTGCCAGAGAAGAATACGGCTACTGTAAGCCGGGTGAAAAAGTATTTTACAGTTCTTCTTTCGGGGAGTAAGTTTAGGAGGCTAACATCTTTTTATGCTCGAAATCGGCGCTATTGTAGAAGGTAAAATAACAGGACTGACAGCATTCGGAGCTTTCGTAAGTCTGCCCGACGGAAAAAGCGGTATGGTACATATTTCCGAGGTTTCCAACACCTTTGTTAAGGATATTAAGGAGTTTCTTAAGGAAGGTCAGGAGGTCAAGGTTAAGGTTGTTTCCATAAGCGAAGAGGGTAAGATCAGCCTTTCAATCAAGAAGGCTACGGAAAATCCTGCTGAAGAAAAGCCGAGAAATAACAGACCTAACCGCAACCAGGACCGTCCCAGAGCCAACGTATGGCAGGGTCAGCCCAAGCAGCAGCCAAAGGAAGGCTTATCCTTTGAAGAAATGATGGCGCAGTTTAAGGTTGTCAGCGACGAAAAGATGTCTGACCTCAAGCGTTCCACCGAATCCCGTCAGGGCTCAGGCAGACGCGGAAGATAATAATTAAAGCACCCATAGGGTGCTTTTTTTGTTCCTGATTCCACAGGCTTTATTATGCATATCTCTTTTCA
This sequence comes from Acutalibacteraceae bacterium, assembly GCA_045544675.1. Classification (GTDB taxonomy): domain Bacteria; phylum Bacillota; class Clostridia; order Oscillospirales; family Acutalibacteraceae; genus UBA6857. Next base: position 5,737 of record JAZPZK010000067.1, on the reverse strand, counting down.
TATACGCATATAAATTGAGTGTAAAAAAACGAAAAGAGGACGAAGGCATGACAAACACAAATATCTACAATTCAATTGCGACCCGTACTCAGGGTGATATTTATATCGGCGTTGTCGGTCCGGTGCGCACGGGAAAATCCACCCTGATAAAACGACTTATGGATGTTGCTGTATTGCCCCATATTACCGATGAGGCTGTTGGCAACAGAGCAAGAGATGAACTGCCTCAGTCAGCGGCAGGCAGAACAATTATGACAACAGAGCCGAAATTCATACCGGAAAATGCAGTTGAAATGGAGCTTGAAGGCTCAGCAAGATTCAGAATGAGGCTTATAGACTGTGTAGGTTATATTGTACCCGGAGCAATCGGATACATAGAGGACAGTCAGCCAAGAATGGTGAAAACTCCGTGGTTTGATAAGGAAATACCCTTTAATATGGCTGCAGAAATAGGCACAGGCAAGGTTATAACGGAGCATTCCACAATAGGTCTTGTTGTCACTACGGACGGCACCATTGGTGAAATTGCAAGGGAAGATTATGTTGAGGCGGAGCAAAGGGTAATTAATGAAATGAAGCAGATAAAAAAGCCCTTTATAGTTCTTCTTAACAGCAAGAACCCTGCATCTCAGGAATGCATCACATTGAGTGAACAGCTCAGTGAAAGATACGGGGTTACGGTAAAGCCTGTTGATTGCCGGAATCTCAGCGAAGAGGAAATAAACTCAATTCTTACAGAAATTCTTTATGAATTCCCGATTAAGGAAATAAATCTTGATTTCCCATTATGGATAAGCCGTCTTGAAAGAAGCCATGAGATAAGGAAAGAGCTTTTCAGCGCGGTTTACAAAAATGCTCAGAAGCTCTATAAGGTACGTGATGTGAAAAGCTTTATCGGTATGCTTTCTTCGGAAGATTGGGCAACCGATTGTGTCACTCAGAGCGTAGACCTTTCCTGCGGAAGCGTAATGGTGAAAATTACAACACCGCCTGAGCTGTTTTATAAGGTACTTACTCAGAAAACAGGCACCGATATTTCAGATGAACAGCAGCTTATGTCAACTCTGATGGAGCTTGTCAGCATAAAAAAGGATTATGAAAGATTTAAAAACGCCCTTGAGGAGGTTGAAAAAACAGGATACGGAATCGTAATGCCAACGATGGATGAGCTTTCTCTTGAGGATCCTGAAATAATGAAGCAGGGCGGAAGATACGGAGTACGTCTTAAGGCGTCTGCGCCATCAATTCATATGCTGAAAGCAAATATAACAACCGAGGTTGCACCGATTGTAGGCACCGAAAGTCAGTCCGAAGAGCTTATAATGTATCTTCTCAAGGAGTTTGAGGAGGACCCGAAAAAAATATGGGAATCGAACATATTCGGCAAAAGTCTGAACAGTCTTGTAAATGAAGGGCTTCACAATAAGCTTTACAAGATGCCTGCCGATGCGAGAATGAAGCTTCAGGAAACACTTGAAAGAGTGATAAACGAGGGCTGCAGCGGACTAATCTGCATTATACTTTAAGAAAAAGCTCACTCCCAAAGCGTTTTTGGGAGTGAGCATACTTTATATTTTGAAAAGTGTTTTTGCATTTTCATTGCAGATATCAATAAGCTCCTGAGTATTCATTTTCTTGATTTCTGCAATTTTTTCAGCTGTGTAAGCTATGTGGGCTGAATCGCATCTTGTACCTCTGAAGGGTACGGGTGTCATATAGGGTGCATCGGTTTCGAGAAGAAGCCTGTCGAGGGGGAGATGCTCCGCAACCTCAACGGGCTTTTTCGCATTTTTGAAGGTAACCGCACCGCCCATACCGATATACATACCGAGCTTCAGGATTTCCTTAGCCATTTCCACCGAGCCCGAGAAGCAATGCACAACACCCTTGGGTCTGTACTTTTTCAGAAGGTTCATGGTGTCCTCGTGAGCCTCTCTGTCGTGTACGATAACCGGAAGGTCGAGCTCCTTAGCGAGAATAATCTGCCTTTCAAAAATCTCGAGCTGTCTGTCACGGGGTGAAAAATCGTAATGATAATCAAGTCCGATCTCACCTACGGCAACTACCTTTTGTTTAGAATAAAGCTTTTCTATTTCCTTGAGATCTTCTTCGGTTGCTTCCTCAGCTTCGTGAGCGTGAACACCGATTGCGGCATAGATATAATCATATTTTTCGCTGAGTTCAAGAGTGGTAAAACTCGATTTCAAATCACAGCCGCAGTTAACGATGCAGGACACCCCCTTTGAAGGAAGAGTGGCTAAAAGCTTATCTCTGTCCTCGTCGAAGCGGCTGTCATCGTAATGAGCGTGGGTGTCGAAAATGTTACTGTACATTATCTTACCTTTGAGCCTGCGGGGATTCCGTCAACGAAAATAACCTTAACGTCCTCTTCACTGCAGTCAGCGGCAAGAATCATACCCTGACTTTCAACACCGCAGAGTACGGCGGGCTTGAGGTTTGAAACAACAATGATGCTCTTACCGATGAGGGCCTCGGGCTTATACCATTTTGCAATGCCTGATGCAACAGTTCTGGGAGTTCCTGTTCCGTCGTCAAGAGTGAGCTTAAGAAGCTTCTTTGCACGCTTGACAGGTTCACAGTCGGTAATTTTAGCAACACGAAGATCAACCTTTGCAAAGTCATCAATAGCGATCTTTGCAATGCCTTCAATTTCTTCCTTCTTCTGCTGCTGAAGGGTTTCCTCGTAGCTCATTTCTTTTGCAGCTGCCTGCTGAGCTTCGATTTCAGCCATAAATTTTTCAGCATCAATACGTGCAAAGAGGGGAGTAGCTGTGCCAACCTTATTTCCTGCCTTGAGAGCGCCGAATTCAGCGAGACTGTCGTAGCAGGCAACATCGCAGTTAATCTGCTCAAGAATTGCCTTTGATGTATCGGGCATAAATGCAGAAATAAGAACTGCAATATATCTGATGCCTTCAAGAAGGTTGTAAAGCACTGTGCCGAGTCTTACCTTGTTGGCTTCATCCTTAGCGAGTGCCCAGGGAGCGGTTTCGTCAATATACTTGTTGCAACGCTTTGCAAGGTTGATAACTGCTTCAACTGCATCTGCGATGTGGTATGTGGCCATCTTGCTGTCAACGATCTTGACGGTTTCGAGAGCAAAAGCCTTAAGCTCATCATCGAGTGCGTCGGGGCGGTCAGGGCTCATAACAGTACCCTCGAAGTACTTGTTTGTCATAGCAACTGTTCTGTTTACGAGGTTGCCGAGAGTATTTGCAAGGTCTGAGTTGAATCTTTCGATAATTGTTGAATATGAGATTGAACCGTCGTTTGCATGGGGCATTTCAGAGAGAAGGTAATATCTTGTAGCATCAACGCCGATAAGCTTTGAAAGCTCGTCTGCATAGATAACATTACCCTTTGATTTGCTCATCTTATCCTCGCCGAAAAGAAGCCAGGGATGACCGTAAACCTGCTTGGGAAGCTCCTCACCGAGCGCCATAAGCATAATAGGCCAATAAATTGTGTGGAAGCGTACTATATCCTTACCGATGATGTGAACGTCTGCAGGCCAGTATTTCTTATACTGCTCGCTGCTGCCGTCGGGGTCATAGCCCATAGCGGTGATGTAGTTTGAAAGTGCATCAATCCAAACGTAAATAACGTGTCTGTCGTCAAAGGAAACGGGGATACCCCACTTGAAGGAGGTACGTGAAACGCAAAGGTCCTGAAGTCCCGGCTTTATGAAGTTGTTGAGCATTTCCTTTTTACGGCTTTCGGGATAAATGAAGTTATCATTCTTTTCAATATACTCCTCAAGCTGCTTCTGATACTTTGAAAGGCGAAGGAAATAAGCCTCCTCCTTAGCCTTTGTAACCTCTCTGCCGCAGTCGGGACACTTGCCGTCAACGAGCTGTGATTCGGTCCAGAAGGATTCGCAGGGAGTACAGTAAAGTCCCTCGTATTCGCTCTTGTAAATATCATCCTGATCATAGAGCTTCTTGAAAATCTTCTGAACAACCTTTTCGTGGTAGTCGTCGGTTGTTCTGATAAATTTATCGTAGGTTGTGTTGAGGGTGTCGCAGATTCCTCTGATTTCGCCTGCAACATTGTCAACATACTCCTTGGGTGAGATACCTGCAGCCTTTGCATATTCCTCTATTTTCTGACCGTGCTCGTCAGTACCTGTCAGGAAAAACACATCATAGCCCTGAAGTCTCTTATATCTTGCAATAGCGTCGGTGAGAACAATTTCATAGCTGTTGCCGATGTGAGGCTTTCTTGATGTATACGCAATAGCGGTAGTTATATAAAACTTGCCCTTATTCATATATTTCATCTTCCTTTCAAAAAGAATTTATTCATATTATTTTACCAATTTTTAATAGTATTTGTCAATAGAAATTGAATATCAGATGATATAAAAATCCCTCCGGCTCACCAGTTGCCGGAGGGAGATAGTTTTAATATTCGTCTCTGAGACCCTTTTCATCGTAGATAAAGAGGGCGTTGAGTGCAATTTCAAGACACTTTTCAACGGTCTTCATATCCATGTTATCAGCCGTGTCGCCTCTTGTGTGGTAATATCTCGGAGGACCGGGGTTCATAGCTGCAAGTGTAACTGCAGGAACACCTGACTGCTGAACTGCAGCAGCATCGGAAGCACCAAGATAAACTGAAATGTAGGGAAGCTTAATACCTGCATCTTCGCCGGCTTTCTTAACAAGTCTGCATACACGCTCGTCCATTGAAACTGTACCTGAAAGGTCGCGTTTACAGATAGAAATGTTCTTATAGTCTCTGAAGGTTTCAAGGCCGATGAAAACCGTGGGAATTTCGGTAAGCTCATCGTGGTGGCGCTTTGAGAATGCTTTAGCACCGCGAAGACCTGATTCCTCAGAGCCTGATGCCATAGCAACAACCTCTGTGTTTTCAAATCTGATGTCGTTATCCTGAAGGAACTTCATAATAGCTACTGAACCGATTGCACCTGTAAGGTTATCGTTTGCACCTTCAACGGTAATGCGGAAGTTAATGAAAACGATTGCACAGATAACACCGGGGATAAAAGCAATCTGAACATACTTAAGGATTTCCATAAGCTCTTCGGAGCAAAGGTTGAAGGTATCAATAACAGCATAACCGATACAGTAGAACATACCGACAACAGCCCAGATACCTGCAATGTAAAGAAGGGGAGCACCGCCGAGTCTTGTGAAGGTCCATTCGTGAGATGAGTCAACGTGACCTGAGAAAATGATTCTCTGCTTTGTTTCACCGGCAGCTTTTCTTACACCGATTGCATTGTGTGATGTATATTTCTTGAAAAGCTTGTCGTAGAATTGCTTATACATGCCGAATTCACAAACAAGGCATACAAGAGCAATTACAGAAACAACAAGTGCAACGATAGGAAGTCCTGCAAAGGAAAACGCCATAGCAATTGCAACAAGAATACCGCACACGCGGATAAAGCTCATAAGAGCCTCTCTGGAAACGGTGAACTCTTCAAGAGTAACCTCGTCACAGCAGGTTTTCATCTGCTCTGCGATGTACCGGTGGGCTTCGTGTTCCTTTTCGCTTCCTGCGATTCTCGGCCCGATAGTTTTGCAGATTTTTTTGATTTCTCTGACAGTGTAATTGGTATACATTCTGACAGAGGCAGCATAATTTTTTACGCTTTCTTCAGCTTTCAAAATTATCTCTCCTTTTATGAATATTGCTGTTCTTCCGTTGATTTACGGAAAAGTTGTTAACATTCTAGCATTATTTGTTT
>JAZPZK010000066.1:0-25551 GCA_045544675.1 Acutalibacteraceae bacterium | reverse complement strand
AAGCAGTTTTTATTGAGATATTTTTCGTTTAAAGGAAATGATAAAACTCCCGTAATACTCGCGTATTTCGGGAGTTTTTCGTAATGTTTAAGCGGAAAAGAGCCAATAAAAACCTTAACTTCCTTATGAAGTGCCGCCCAACATATAACTATTTGTTTCTGTTCTTTGTAACCACGTTCATTCGCAAAAGGGGATTGCCGTAAAATTTTATGCAGCGGGAGCTGTTGCCTCAGGCTTTGAAAGACCGTTGATGATATATTGGAAAATTGATTTTAACCACTTGAATAAAGCCATAAGCTTTGTGATAAGTGTGCTTTCCTTCTTATCTTCAACTCCGCCCCACTGTGAAACGTTGCAGTTTTCCTCAGTCATAGTTTCAAGCTTTTCGGTTTCATCGTTGTAAACCATAAATCTTGAATAAACAGTGTCTGTATCTGTTGTAAGGTTGGTGCTCCAGACGAAGTTATTGATAATATCACGGTCGGGAGTCCAGTTATCGTGGTGAAGGTTTTTGATAACGTAGGTGGTATCCTTGAAGCGTGCCGTTGAAAGGTCAACCTGCTTATCGGCGGAAATGTAGTCACCGTAGCCCAGAGCAATTCTTTCAGCAATGTATTTATCTGAAAGAGTTTCGCCAACCTTTGCGGTTGTTGCACCGAAGGCTGAGCTTTCAAGGGTTACCATTGAGTCGGCAAGCATGTCCTGACTCTTTACGAAGGGGTACATCTGATAGCCGTATTTTGCAAGAACACCGAAATGTACGCCGAGAGCTTCGCATTTGTCAAAGATTTCATCCTGTCTTGCGGCAATCTGCTCGTCATACTGAATGAGCTTATCAACAAGGCCTGCGTATTCGGTTCTCTTTTCAGAACCCTGCTTGCCGTAAACAAGCTCAAGAGCTGTGTCAAAATCATTTGTGTCAACGGCTGTCCAGTAGCCTGCCCACGTGCCCATAAGAGCCTCAAGAAGCTTGGGGGTAAGACCTGCATAAAGCTCCTCATAAAGGTCCTCGAGGGGTTTTATGAAGAGTATATCAACAACACCGACCTCGTTGAGAAGGTTATAGGATGTAAGAATAACGTCATTGAGGAAGACAGCGGTATCAAGAACACCGTCAACTGTTGTTTTGTCTGTATCAATATACTCGTGAAGGAAGCGCTGAAGAGCATCACCGTCAAGAGCGATGTTACCGCTGAAGGAATCGGAAAGGGGCGAGCAGTCGTTATGTACGGTAGCCTGGAACATTACATTCTTGAGATAAGGAGCACAGCCTGTTGTTTCAACCTTGTTTACATAATAATCAAGGTAGCACATAAGGAATCCGCCGCCGAGGCAACGACCTACAAGGTTAACCTGTTTTGCCTTTGTTGTATTCATAATTGCCATTATGTATTCATCAAGCTCCTTCATATGGTCGAAGGGGGAAAGTCTGAAATCATAATGATAAACATAGGCGGAGTAGTCGTAGCGTCCGTTTCTCTTTTTGTCTGTTTTTTTGCTGTTTTCGTTATCCTGTATAAACCAAGGACCAATCTGTGAGCCCTTTGATACAGGATCACCGTTGCCGTCAAGACGGGTGTCACCGAAGTATTTGAGCATTTCCTGATAGAATGCTTCATAATAAGCATCCCAGTTACCCGTGAGAAGACCTGTAGGGAAGTGGGGGAGAAGCACCTTTGCAACCGAATTGACAATTTCACTTGTATCCCCTTCCTCATCACCGATTGCAACGGGCCAGATTGTTTCTCCTTCTGCATTGACAATGTCAGAGCCGTCGCCTCTGATAAGAATGGTGGGCACATTGTAATCCGCATCGAGAACGGCAGCTGCAGGAAGAGCGAGACTTAAGGTCATAACGGCTGTTAAGACCAGAGCAATAATTTTTTTCATAGTAAAACCTCCTTATTATACTTCAAATTACCTGCGGGCCAATAATACACGAAAATTAAAAAAAAGTAAACAAATATTAAAGAAATGAAACAGAATAAATTAAAATGTTCCCTTACAGTCAAGCAAGGGAACATTTTATTATATGATTTTACCAGATAACCTTTGTTGCTATATCTTCTTTGATAAGCTCAACAAAATCTGCCACTGCCATTGAGCCCTGGTCACCGTGACCGCGCTTTCTGACGGAAACGGTACCTTCCTCAGCCTCCTTATCGCCGATAACGAGCATATAGGGAATCTTTTCGAGCTGAGCCTCACGAAGCTTGTAGCCGAGCTTTTCGCTTCTGATGTCAACGTCTACATCGTCAATGCCGGCTTCATAAAGAGCCTTTTTAACTGCGTAAGCGGCATCCTGATGACGGTCTGCTATGGGAAGAATACGTACCTTCTCGGGAGCAAGCCATACGGGGAAGGCACCTGCGTACTTCTCGATAAGAAGGGCGAGAGTTCTCTCGTAGCAGCCGATAGAAGTACGGTGGATGATGTAGGGATTCTTCTTTGTGCCGTCGGGAGCAACGTATTCCATACCGAACTTTTCTGCGAGCATCTGGTCGATCTGGATTGTGATGAGAGTATCCTCTTTACCGTGTACGTTCTTTATCTGAATGTCGAGCTTAGGACCGTAGAAGGCGGCCTCACCGATACCGATTTTGTAGTCGATGCCGAGATTGTCGAGAATCTTATACATTACGCCCTGAGCTTCATCCCACTGCTCGGGAGTACCGATATACTTATCTGTATCGTTGGGGTCCCACTGTGAGAAGCGGTAGGAAACGTCCTCGTAAAGACCGAGAGTTTTGAGCATAAATACGCAAAGGTCAAGACAGCCCTTGAATTCGTCCTCAAGCTGCTCGGGAGTACACATAAGGTGACCCTCGGAAATTGTGAACTGACGGACACGGATAAGACCGTGCATTTCGCCTGAAGCCTCGTTTCTGAAAAGAGTTGAGGTTTCGCCGAGACGCATGGGAAGGTCACGATAGGAGCGTGCTCTGTTGAGGTATGCCTGATACTGGAAGGGGCAGGTCATGGGACGGAGTGCAAATACCTCGTCATCCTTTTCCTCGTCACCTAAAACGAACATACCGTCCTTATAGTGATCCCAATGTCCTGAGATTTTATAGAGGTCGCTCTTAGCCATAAGAGGAGTTTTTGTACGAAGCCAGCCTCTTCTCTTTTCCTCGTCCTCAACAAAGCGCTGAAGTGTCTGCACGATGTGAGTGCCCTTGGGGAGCATAATGGGAAGACCCTGACCGATATAGTCAACAGTTGTGAAGATTTCAAGCTCTCTGCCTAATTTGTTGTGGTCACGCTTCTTTGCCTCTTCAATTCTTGCAAGATGCTCTTCAAGGTCAGCGGCCTTTGTGAAGGCGGTGCCGTAGATACGCTGAAGCATCTTGTTTTTGCTGTCGCCTCTCCAGTAAGCACCTGTGCAGGAGGTAAGCTTGAAGGCCTTTACTCTTGATGTATCGGGAATGTGAGGACCTGCGCAAAGCTCGAGGAATTCACCCTGACGGTAGAAGGAGATAGGCTCGCCCTTGTCAGCGTGTTCTTTGATAAGCTCAACCTTGTAGATTTCGCCCTTTTCTTCCATAAGCTTAAGTGCCTCAGCAGGCTCCATTTCAACCTTTTCAAGGAAAAGACCTTCCTTGACGATTTTTTTCATTTCAGCCTCGATTTTATCAAGAATGTCCTGAGTGAAGCTGATTTCGCTGTCGAAGTCATAATAGAAGCCGCCGTCAACTGCAGGACCGATTGCAAGCTTTACATCGGGATAAAGTCTCTTTACAGCCTGAGCGAGAATGTGTGAGCAGGTATGCCAGAAGGTTTTCTTTGCTTCTTCGTCGTCAAATGTGAGAATTTCAACCTCACAGTCACCTGTAAGAACAGTGCGAAGGTCCTTTATTTCGCCGTTTACCTTAGCAAGGCAGGCAGCCTTATAAAGACCTGCACCGAGGCTCTTTGCAACGTCGATGATGCTTGAGCCGTCCTCGTATTCGCGGACAACGCCGCCCTTGAGAGTTACGTTAATCATGGTTGTTACTTCCTTTCAATAAAATCAATAAAAAAAGAAAACGCTTCATCCCACGCATTACGCACAGGATGAAGCGATATAATCACTCCACGGTTCCACCCGTATTCCGTCATAAGACGGCACTCATAAGACTTTAACGCAGTCATACGGCATACCTTATTTCGGTACACACTCGGGAGTGGTAGACTGTTTTCCGGATTTATCCGACTCACAGCAAATGTCGGACTCTCTGAAAATCCTTTGAAAAGGTCCTCTCCCTCAACGCTTTAAGGGATGTTGTATTTTCTTTTGTACTTGTCATTTTAGCACCGTGAGATAGGTTTGTCAAGTTAAACGTCAATATTTACGGTAACATCATTATTTTTAAGCACGGCAATAAAGTCTTTTCCGCCTTTATCATCCTTTGTAAAAGAACAGATTTCCTCTTCGCCTATGTAAATGTTTATTCTGAGAGTTGAAACATTTCTTATAATCTGCTCAGCATCTACGGTAACATGGGTAATAGCTTCATAGCTATAAGTTTTTTCGCCTACTGTAAAGCTGTTTTCGTCATAAAATATTTTTTTCTGAGAAAGGTACTTAAGAAGAACCCAGATAAAGACGCCTGCAACAAGCAAGTCGATTAATATTTCCGATAACACTGAAGTATATCCCGTAATGAAGCCGGAAATTGTTAAAGCGAAGCATAAGACTGCCATAATGCCGAAAAGAATCACTACCCAGGGAGAGGGCTTTACTGCTTTTTTCATTCCTCAACACCTCTGAATCAGACTCAAATTAATGAGCATTTTCAACCACTGTACCGATTGCGCCTAAAAGTGAATTCTCGTTTGTTGAGGGAAGGTCGCAGCTGTAGTGCCATATCATAACACCGCTGTAGCCCTCGTCGATTGCAAACTGTGTCTTCTTTGCAATAACATCGGGTGTGTTGAACCAGAAGGTCTTGTTGATGCTGCTGTCGGTATAGAAGCCGTTTTCATCAAGCTTGTCTGCATAAGAAGAATAGTCATACCAATAACCGTCACCGTCAGTAGGTCTTGCATAGAAGGGAAGACCGAAGGTTATCTTTTCAAGAGGAATGTTCGAATCCTTTATCCACTGTGAACGGGTGGTAACGGTTTCATAGGTTGCGTGTCTGCCTTCCTCATCGTATACGTCATACATCATAAGCTCGAAGCAGTCAACGAATTCAACTGCAAGGTCAGAATACTGTAAGCACCAGTCGGAAGCGGCAACATTCAATGTATAATCGTCACCGAGCTTTGAGCCGAGGGAAACAAGGAAGTTGTTATAACCGAACCATGCTCCGTTTGTTGTGGGGTATTCATAGTCGAAGTGAACTCCGTCAAGGTCATATTCTTCCAGAACTGCGATAATATTGGTCTGAAGTCTCGGGCAAAGGAAAGCCTTGTTGTGCTCCTTGCCGAGGGATTCCATCTGATCGTACCAGTCGGTTGAATCGGTTACACTTCCGGGGCCGAGGAAGTTGAGGGTTATTTCGATATCTCTGTCACCTATAACAGCATTAAGGTTGTTGAGTGCTGTTTCAAGGGTAGCTCTGTCAACGGTTACGTTACCCTTATTATCAAAGGTTGCAACACCGAAAAGAATAACATCGGTGATGATGTCAAAATCCTCACTGCAAAGAGCGGAAGGGTCCTGAATTCTGTCACAGATTACATAGCTTTTTACCCTAAAGTCCTTGTCTGTAGGCTCCTCGGGCTTGGTGCCGATACCGAGAAATCCGCTGATAAGTGAAAAGATTGCTGTAATGATTGCGATAAAGCTTTTTAAATATAACATAATTTTTCTCCTTTTATATTATTCTTCAAATATTCCGTCCTGAATAGCCATAATCTGGTCAACTCTTCTCTGATGTCTGCCGCCCTCAAACTCTGTTTCGAGGAAAACGTCTACCATTTCAAGGGCGAGGCCTGCACCGACAACTCTTCCGCCAAGGCAAAGAGCGTTTGCGTCATTGTGAAGGCGTGTAAATTTTGCGCTGAAATAATCACTGCAGCAGGCGGCACGGATGCCCTTTACCTTATTTGCTGCCATTGAGATACCTATACCCGTACCGCAGCAGAGGATTGCCTTTTCACATTCGCCTTCCGTAACTGCCTTGCAGGTTTTATAAGCGATTGCCGCGTAGTCGATTGACTCGGGAGTATAGGTACCGAAATCCTTGTATTCTATGCCTTTTTCTTCAAGATGCTTTTTGATTTCCTCCTTCAAAAAGTATCCGCCGTGGTCTGCGCCTAACGCTATCATAATAATATCTCCTTTTTCTTTGATCAGTTGAAATTATAATAGCACAGGTCACCTGATTTGTAAAGAGAGAAGACGGTGATTTTTCATAATGCTGCAAAAGAAAAAGCGCCCTTGGGGCGCTTTCTTAATTGATTGTTACTTATTATCAGATGCCTTTTTTGCTCTGAGCTCCCGTTCGGCCTGAGGAAGCCTGAGATAGGTGGGCATAAGAGAAGAAGCATCAACTGCCCTTTCTTCGGTAAAATCCTTATGAGCTGCAAGGGCAACTGAGGAGCCTCTCTGATAAAGAATGCCCGAGGGAGCAATTTCATAGCCAAGCTTTTCATGGCAGAGCCTTGCGCCGTCACCTACAAAAACAATATTATCATATTCGGGGAGCGTTTTTTCAAGCTCATCGATTTTTATGGCCATATCATCGGTAAGCCTTTTCACATCTTCGCCCTCAACACGGAAAATTCCGCAGTAAACCTGATTGCAGCGGGCATCCATAACGCTGACCGCAGTACAGCGTCTGCCCTGAAGGTTATATGCAAGGGCCTCAAGGGTTGAAACGGGAATGCACTTCTTTTTAAGCCCGTCTGCAAGTCCCTTTATTGCCGCAACACCTATGCGTATACCGGTAAATGAGCCGGGACCCACACTGCAGGCAAAATAATCTATGCTTTTAAGGTCGATTTCGCCGTTTTTAAGGGCGCTGTCAATCATAGGAAGAAGAGTGCGTGAATGGGTAAGCCCAGTATTTATGCTGCACTCTGAAAGAATCTTTCCGTTTTCTGTCACTGCTACAGAAGCGCAGACGGCACTTGTATCAACTGCTAAAATTTTCATTATGTATCCAATCCTTCAACTGTTATGATTCGCTCATTTTCATTGCCTGTTTTTTCAATGGTCACGCGGACTGTCTCATCGGGAAGAGCGTTTTCGATGTTTTCGCTCCACTCAACGGCGAGCACCGCCCCCATATCAAGATAGTCGAAAAATCCGCTTGAATAAAGGTCATCCCAGGATTCAACCTTATACATATCAAAATGCACGAGGGGAGGATTACCGCCGTAATCGTTGACAAGGGCGAAGGTGGGGCTTGAAACGTCGCTTCTGATGCCCATACCCCTTGCAAGACCTCTTGTGAAGGAGGTTTTACCTGCACCGAGACCGCCGAAAAATGCAATGACAGTTCCGCCTCTGACTTTTTCACCGATTTTTGCGGCAAAGGCTTCTGTCTGTTCTGTGCTTTGTGAAATGAAACGTGTCACGGCAATGCCTCCTTTTAATCTACGCAAGTATTTTACCATAAATTATTTATAAGTCAACAGTTGAAATTTCCAATGTATAAAATCCTCTTGAAAAAAAGAGCTGTTCATTATATAATAATAGATAGCCTTACAGCAAAGGACGTGATTATTTGCTTCTTAAGAATCTGAAGAAAGCTTTTAAGCAGACAGATTTCATACTTATTATAATAACGCTGGCGCTTTCCGCCTTCGGAACGCTTATGGTTTCCAGCGCAACATATACAGCAGACAGCACATCTTATCTTTCACGAGATGCCAGGGTTATGGTTCTTGCCCTTGTTCTCGGTATGGGTATAGCGATAGTGGTATCCTTTATAGATTACGACATAATTCTTAAGCTGTGGCCCGTGGTGGCGGCAGGCTGTGTGGGGGCAATGCTGCTGCTTTTCCGTTTCGGTGTTTCACCTGAGGGCAGAAGTGACGCTATTTCCTGGCTGAAGCTGGGCTCCCTTTATTTTCAGCCCTCGGAAATTGTAAAAATCGGCTTTATAATAACCTTTGCATGGCATCTCGGCAAGGTTAAAAATGCTGTTTCTGATATCAAGAATGTTTTTCTTCTTTGTGTTCACGCAGGTATTCCCATTGTGCTTGTTGTTGCAACCGGCGATATGGGCTCAGCACTTATTTTCATACTTATGTTCATCGGTATGATGTATATTGCAGGTGTTCACTGGCTTTATTTCCCGGCAGCAGGTGTTGCCATTGCCGCTGCCTCTCCCTTCATATGGTATAAGGTTTTTGACGATATTCAGCGAAACCGTATTCTTGCTCTTTTTAATCCCGATGCCTACCCGACGGAAATTTATCAGCAGAATCAGGCACTCAAGGCTATGAAAAACGGCGGATTTTCCGGTATGGGACTTTTTGAGGGTGAGCTTACCCACAGCAGATTCCTTCCCGAAAAGGAAAACGATATGATATTCTCTGTTATCTGCGAGGAAGCAGGATTCATCGGTGCAATCATACTTTTCATTCTTTTCCTTTTCCTTGCTTACCGTATTATTGCAGTAGGTAAAAGAAGCAGGAATTTTTCCGCAGAGCTTATGTGCTACGGAGTTGCATTTATGATAATAAGTCAGGCAACGGTCAATATCGGTATGTGTACAAGACTTCTTCCCGTTATCGGTATCACCCTGCCCTTCATAAGTGCCGGCGGCTCATCAACGGTCTGCCTTTATCTTGCGATAGGCATCGTTTTAAGTGTGTACCGCTCCTCGGGCGGACTCGGATATGAAAACGACTACCGCTTCGCACGTATAGCAAGGGAATATTATTAAACAAAAAAACAAAAAGTGTATCAAAACAGCCGTAAATTCCTTTAAATGAGGCATTTACGGCTTCTTGTTAATATTTTCTTTACAATCAATTGACAAGCATAATAAAAAAATGTTATTATTATTGAGTATGGAATGGGATAAATTTCCCTAAACAGAAATATATGAAAGAAAAGAGGTAATTCCAATGGCAATGTCAGATATCGGTGTAATTCTCGGTAATTCCGTCCTTAAGGGCGTAAACCACTTTACATCAATCCCCGTTGAAACCCAGGAGAAAATCCTTCTTCAGATTATGGAAGAGAACAAGGACACAGAGTACGGTAAGAAAATCGGCTTTGATAAGGTTCATTCAGTAGAGGATTTCCAGAAAATCGTACCCCTTTCAACTTACGATACCTACGATGATTATATTGAGCGTATGCTCAACGGCGAAGAAAACCTTATGATGGCAAGAAAGTGTAAGCGCTACTGCACATCATCAGGCTCAGTAGGTAAGCCCAAGGTGCTTCCCAAGTCAGGCAAGGACCTCTGGAATATGCAGTGCATGGGCTTTGCCGCAACACCCGCATGCGCAAAGCAGTGGTTCGAGAAGAAGGGCAAGAAGTTCCCCAAGCAGATTGGTCCCGTTGCAATTATTCTCACAGGCCACAAGATGAGAGACGGTAAAATGGGTAACGGTGCAGGTCAGGTTCCCTTCACTTACCTCAAGCCCATCTCAAAGTTCTTTATGACAACTCCCAACGATTTTATGTATCCCGAAAACGAGGATGCAGTAAACTCAACATATTTCCACATGCGCTTCGCTCTTGAAAACCGCGATGTTTCCTTCCTCGGCTCAATGGTTGTAACCCTTCTTACCTCAATGTTTGACTATTTCGAGCAGAATTGGGAGCTTATGTGCAAGGATATCGAAATGGGCGTAATCGATCCTTCAATCAAGTGCCCCGACGACCTCCGTGCAAAGTGGTCAAAGAAGTTCAAGCCCAACCCCAAGAGAGCTGCCGAAATCCGCAGAGAGTGCGAAAAGGGCTTCGATACTCCCATCGCACCGAGAATATGGCCTAAATTTGCATGGTCATACGGTATGGTAGGCTCAACCCTTGAATTCTATGTTCAGAAGCTCAGAAGATACATAGGCGATGCTCCCATCCACAATATGGGCTACGCAGCTGCAGAAGGCTATTTCGCAATGCCCGTTGAGCTTGACGTTAACGACTATGTTCTTCTTCCCCGTTCAATTTTCTTCGAGTTTATCCCCGTTGATAATCCTGATATTGAAAGACCTCTTACAATCGGTGAAATTGAGGTAGGCAAGGAATATGAACTTGTTGTTACCAACTTCTCAGGTCTTTACCGTTATCAGATTGAAGACGTTGTACGTGTTACAGGCTTCTTCAACAAGACTCCGAAGGTTGAATTCCTTTACAGAAACAATCTTGCAATGAACGTTGCAAACGAAAAGACAACCACACAGATGGTTGACTGGGCAGCAGCTAAGGTACAGGAGGAGCTCGGTATTTCCTTCACAGGCTACAGCTTCTATTCAGATAATGTTTCCGAGCCTGTACGCTATGTTATGTTTGCAGAGCCCGAGGGAGAGGTTTCAAAGGATATGATTCCCGCTATCGAGGAATGCCTTGATAAGTGGCTCGGCGAAAGCAATGAAAAGTATCTCAAATACCGCCGCTGGGGTATGCTCGGTGCAGCAAAGGTTAACCTTCTTAAGAAGAATTCCTATGCTGATTACAGAGAGATGCTCAAGAAGCAGGGTAAGGTGCTCAATCAGGTTAAGCCTGTTACCGTTATCAACACCGAGGAAAGAAAAGACTTCTTCTTCTCACACATCGACGAATAATAAAAACACAGTCTGTCGGGGTTTTTATCCCGGCAGATTTTTTTATTAAGCAAGGTTTCTTTTTTGTTTTAATACTGTACACAAAATTTTCTTGATTATTATTTCTGTTTATGATAAAATACTAGCTGAAATATATGATATACATTGCAGTTTACTTATACAGGAGGATTATTAACTATGAAAAGAAGAGCTTTATCAGTTCTTTTTGCAGTGCTGATGCTTGTTGCGGCTTTTTCTGTTTCGGCCTTTGCTGAGGGCGAGGCCGTTGCAAAAATAGGTGAAACAGAGTATGAAACACTCGAAGAAGCTGTTGCCGCAGTGCCTGCAGACGGAACACAGACCACAGTCACACTTCTTAAGGATGCATCGGGTAACGGTATCATCGTTAAAGAGAACCAGAATGTAGTAATTGACCTTGGCGGCTTTACCTACGGCGTCGAAGGTAATCTTGTAGGCTCAGAGGGTACCGAGACTCTTTCCTTCCAGCTGCTTAAGGGTGCGGACGTAACACTTAAGAACGGTGTTATCACATCAACAAAGTCGAAGATGCTTGTTCAGAATTATGCAGACCTTGTTCTTGAGGATGTTGTTCTTGACGGCACAAAGAGTGAAGTGAACAAGTATACCCTTTCAAATAACTTCGGAAACACAACAGTCAAGGGCGAAACAAAAATTCTCGGTGACGAAAATACAGTTGCCTTCGATCTCTGGTACGGTATGTTTGATGTTTACGATGAGGGTGTCAGCGTAAAATTTGACGAAAGCTTCTCAGGTAAGGTTGTGGGCAACATCGAATACGGTGCTGCAAGCAGAATTACTGCCGATAACTGGCAGGAAAAGGCTGCCCTTACAATCAGAGGCGGCAGCTTTGAAGGTGAGTTCATTGCTACATCAGACACAATTGAAGAAGCAAATATTGTTATAAGCGGCGGCAGATTCACTCTTCCCGTAAAGGCTGAATTCTGTGAGAAGGGCTATGAGCCTGCACAGTTCAGCGACGGAGCATACGGTGTGTGTAAGCATGCGGTAAAGAGAGTAATCGACAGCAAGGAAAAAACCTGCACAGAAAACGGCTACGATAAAATAAAGTGTGAGGATTGCGAATATAACCTTACAATTGACTACATTGCTTCAGGTCACAGCCATACCGTTTACACATCTGACGGCAATGCAACCTATTTTGCAGACGGAACAAAGACCTCCCTTTGCGATAACGGCTGCGGCGCAGAAGATAAGATTGCCGATAACGGTTCTAAGCTTACTCTCGGTACAACATCAAAGATAACCTCTGCATCAACCGCATCTGCAGTTACTCTCAAGTGGAACAAGGTTGAGGATGCAACAGGCTACAGAGTATATATTTATAACGGCGGCTGGAAGGTGCTTGAACATACATCGGCTCTAAGCTATAAGGTGACCGGTCTTAAGGCCGGTACAAAGTATAGCTTTGCAATCAAGGCTTATATTGAAGAGGGTGAAAATACCGAATATGCCCCCGCATATGTTAAATATATCACCTATACAAAGCCTGAGCCCCCAAAAACAGTCGGCGTAAGTGTAAGAAATTCCGATTCTCTTACTCTCACCTGGAGTAAGTGCACCGGCGCAACAGGCTACAGAGTTTACATTAAATCCGCAGGCAGATGGAAGGCTATAAAGACAACAACTGCAAGAAGCTATACTGTTACAGGTCTTGATAAGAACACAAAGTACAGCTTTGCAATCAAGCCCTATGTGAAGTATAATTCAACCAATATCTGGGCTTCATCCTACACATCATATTCAGCCTCAACAACTTACCTTGATGTTCCCGCACTCAGAGTTGCATCAACCGCAAAGGGCAGACTCACTGCCGCGTGGGCTGACATTTCAGGCGAAAGCGGATACCAGATTTACTACTCTACAAGTGAGAATAGTGGCTACAAGAAGCTTTCGAACTACAAGGCAGGCACCGAAAAGGTATACGAAACCGGCTTTGAAAGCGGTAAGACCTACTACTTCAAGGTCAGAGCTTATACAAAGGTTGACGGTAAGTATGTTTACAGCGATTACAGTGCAGTGAAAACACTTATAATCAAATAATTCTCAGCACATCCCTTTGGGCGGCACTTCCTTATGAAGAGCCGCCCTTCGGGGGATGTGTTTTTTTGTTCTTGACTAATGCGGGCGGAAAGCCTATAATACCTTCAGAGGTGATAAAAAATGAAGGAATTAAATGAAGAGAAGGTAATATCCCGCTTTCAGCAGATGATAAGAAAAAAGACCGTTTCAGACAAAGACGGTAATTTCGATAAGGCTGAATTCGAAGGCTTTTATAAGGTGCTGGAGGGCAACTATCCTGCTGTTTTCAGTACGATTGAAGCACAGCGTATCAATGATTACGGTATACTTCTTCGTTGGAAGGGTAAAAACGAAAAGCTTGACCCGGTTATACTTATGGCTCATCACGATGTTGTTTCCGATGAGGGACAGGATTGGCTTCACCCTGCCTTTGAGGCTGAGGTTCACGACGGCTGTGTATGGGGCAGAGGCACTATAGATACCAAATGCCTTATCGGCGGAATATTTGAAGCTTGGGAGGCTCTTATTGAAGAGGGCTATGTTCCCGAAAGAGATATTTATTTTGCTTCAAGCAACTGTGAAGAGGTTGCAGGGGATACTATGCCGAAAATTGTTGATTGGTTCAGAGAAAACAAAATAAAGCCCCACTTCATTCTCGATGAGGGCGGAGCAATTATGTCAAACCTTCCTATGGGTATAAAAACACCCTTCGCGATGATAGCAATGAGCGAAAAGGGATGGGCAACGCTTAAGCTTACCGCAAGAAGCAAAACAGCTGCCCACGGTGCAAAGGCATCTGCTTCCGATAAGGTTTCTGCTCCCGTGAAGCTGGTAAGAGCTCTTGATGCCATTGAAAAGAATCCGATTGAGGCAAATCTTACTGCTGCTGTTGAAGAAATGCTCAGAAGCTTTGCTCCATATATCGACGGATATGTAGGCTCTGTGCTTAAGAATATAAAGATATTCAGACCCATCATTAAAAAGGTTCTTGAAAGCAACGCTGACACCGCTGCAATGATACGCTCTGCAATAAACATCACAAAAATTGAAGCAGGCAACGAAAAGGGCGGTGTGCCTGATACAGCAACGGCAACGCTCAGCCTTAAAATTGCTCCCCACGATACGGTAGACGGTGTTATTGCACATATCAGAAAGGTTGTGGGCGAAAATATCGAGGTTGAGGAAATCAAGCGCAGCAATCCGCCGAGAATTTCAGATTTCAGAACAAAGAACTTTGAGCTTGTGAAGAATACTGTGAAAAAGGTGTTCCCCGATGTGGGCGCGGCTCCCTTTATACTCAATGCAGGCACCGATGCAAGACATTTTTCACCCATCTGCAATGAGATTTACCGCTTCGGCGCATTCCGTCTTGACGATGACCTTTTCGGCACAGTACACGGTGCAAACGAGAGAATTCCCGTTAAGGATTATCTAAAGTGCATCGAATTCTATTATGAGCTTATCCGCGGCATTAAATAAATACTTTCCGTGCCCTTGAAGGGTGCGGATTTTTTTGTGTAAAAGCTATTGACAAAACAAAAAAATTGTTTTATCATAATTTTATTCTTTAATAAACTAAACCGTTGAACAAGAGTAGTAGCTTCAGCTGAAGCTTACAGAGAGTCCCCATTTGGTGGGAGGGGACAGTGAAGGCTGATGTGAATGGACTTGTGAGGGCGGCCCGAAATTTACAAAGTAGGCGCCGACGGATACTCTGACCGTTACAGCAGAGAGCGTATGTCAGTACGTGTTACCATATAGGTGGCTTTACAGTGCTTCTGTTCCTATCGGTGCAGAAGCATTATTTATTTCAGAAAGAAGTGTTTTTTATGTATTATTCAGGCTTCCGATGGCGTAGCTCATAAGAATCCGGACAAAATATCACAACACACTAAAGGAGTTTTTGTTATGAATAATTACAGAGATTTTGAAAATTACCTCAAGCAGTTCCCCACAAAGGACGGCTACTTCGGACAGTTCGGCGGTGCATTCCTTCCTCCCGAGCTTGAGCCTGCATTTAAGGAAGCAGATGATGCTTACGAAGCAATCTGCCATTCAGCTCAGTTTATCAATGAGCTTCGCAGAATAAGAAAGGAATTTCAGGGCAGACCCACTCCCGTTTATCACTGTGAAAGACTTTCAAAGCTTTTCGGCAACTGCCAGATTTACCTCAAGCGTGAGGACCTCAACCACACAGGCGCTCACAAGCTCAACCACTGTATGGGTGAAGGTCTTCTTGCAAAATATATGGGCAAGAAAAAGCTTATCGCAGAAACAGGTGCAGGTCAGCACGGCGTTGCAATAGCAACCGCAGCCGCTTACTTCGGTCTTGAATGCGACGTATATATGGGTGAGGTTGATATCGCAAAGCAGCATCCCAACGTAATAAGAATGAAGATGCTCGGCGCTAATGTTGTCCCCGTAACTCACGGTCTCAAAACTCTCAAGGAGGCTGTTGATGCCGCTTTCGAAGCATATCTTAAGGAGTACGACCATGCAATCTACTGCATCGGCTCAGCTCTCGGTCCCCATCCCTTCCCGAAGATGGTACGAGACTTCCAGTCGGTTATCGGCATTGAGGCAAGAGAGCAGTTCCTCGAAATGACAGGTATTATGCCTGATGCCGTATGTGCCTGCGTAGGCGGCGGCTCAAACTCACTGGGTATGTTCACACCCTTCCTTTCCGACCCCGTTGACATTTACGGTATTGAGCCTCTTGGCAGGGGCGAAAAAGTCGGCGACCATGCCGCTACAATGAAGTTCGGCACAAAGGGCAGACTTCACGGCTTTGAAAGCTACCTTCTTCAGGATGAAAAGGGCGAGCCTCTTCCGGTTTATTCAATCGCTTCAGGTCTTGACTATCCCGGTGTAGGCCCCGAGCATGCTTACCTTCGTGACACAGGCAGAGTAAATTACGAAACCGTATCCGACGAAGAGGCTATGGAGGCATTCTTCCTTCTTTGCAGATACGAGGGCATCATTCCTGCCATTGAAAGTGCTCACGCAGTAGCCTATGCAATCAGATACGCTAAGGAACATAAGAGCGGTTCAATTCTTGCCTGTCTTTCAGGCAGAGGCGATAAGGATATCGACTATGTATACGAAAACTACGGCTGCGGCGAGCAGTTCAAGCTGGATTATGAAGTGAAATAAGTAGTCAGTAGTCAGAAAAATCGGTCGCGTTGCGACCGATTTTTTAGAGAGCAACAAAAGCACAAAAGTCACGGAGCTTTGCTCTGTGACTTTCGATTTTTTATATTGTTTATAACACCTTAAATCGCGAAGCGATTTCACTGACTACTGACTACTGACTACTCTCAATGGTGGCATCCGTGCTCACCGCAGGTGTGTCCCTCACCGTGTTCGTGGTCGTGGTGGTCGCAGTGAACATTCGGGTTAAAGCTCAGTTCACCCTTAAGGTAGGCTATAACCGCCATATCTGCGCTGCCGCTTACTCCGCCGAAGAATTTTATGCCTGCTTCATTAAGAGCATTCTGTGCTCCGCCGCCAATGCCGCCACAGATAAGCACTTCAACACCGTTATTCTTAAGAAGTCCGGAAAGAGCGCCGTGACCGCTGCCGTCAGTGTTTAAAAAGCTGATTTTTTTAACCTCGCCCTCTTCAATTTCATAGAGCTTGAACTGCTTTGTGTGTCCGAAATGCTGAAATACGTTTCCCATTTCGTGGGTAACTGCTATCTTCATAAAAATCATCCTTTCATTTAAATTACATATATATTATATCACGAAGTATTTTAAAAGTCCATAGTTGATATTTTGTTTCGTTGGTGCTATACTTAATCTTAGTGTATAAAAAGAAAGGAAGCGGCATTATGGATAAAAGATTCGATATTGTCACAGACAGAAAAAATACAAACAGCTTAAAGCACGATTTCGCCGTTGAAAACGGACTTCCTGCAGATGTGCTTCCCATGTGGGTTGCAGATATGGATTTCAAAGCTCCCGAATGTGTTATTGAAGCCTTGCAGAATTCGGTGAATCACGGTATTTTCGGCTACAGCGATCTAAAGGATGATTTCTTTGATGCTGTTGCAGGCTGGTTTGAAAGACAGTTTTCCTGGTCACCTGAAAGACAATGGCTTGTAAATACCCCCGGCGTTGTTTATGCTCTTGCCACAGCGGTGCGTGCATACAGCGAAAAGGGCGACGGTGTTATCATTCAGCCTCCCGTTTATTATCCGTTCTACAATGTTATCAGAAATAATGACCGCAAGGTTATAGAAAGCCCTCTTGTTTATAAGGACGGCAAGTATACCATCGACTTTGAGGACTTTGAAAGCAAGGTGCGCGACAACAATGTAAAGCTATTTATTCTTTGCAGTCCCCACAATCCCGTATGCCGTGTATGGACAGATGCCGAACTTAAGAGGCTTGGTGAAATCTGCCTTAAATACGGACTTTATGTGGTTTCCGATGAAATTCACTGTGACTTTACCTATGAGGGTCATCCCCATCATATTTTCATTGAAACCGTTCCTGAAATGAAGGATAAAACTGTTATGTGTACTGCTCCGAGTAAGACCTTCAACATCGCAGGACTTCAGACCTCAAGCATATTTATCCCCAGTGAAGAGACAAGAGCGAAGTTCAGAAAAGAGATTGACGTCAGCGGCTACACCGTACCCAACAATATGGGCGTGGTTGCCTGTAAGGCAGCCTATAACGGCGGTGAAGAGTGGTACAAGGCATGCTGGGCATACATCGGTGAAAACCTTAATTATGTACGCTCCTTCCTTAAGGAGAACATCCCTGAAATCAGACTTGTTGAGCCTGAGGGAACATACTTTGCCTGGCTTGACTGCTCAGGTCTCGGCCTTACAAAGGATGAGCTTAACGACCTTATCATAAATAAGGCAAAGCTTTGGCTTGATGCAGGTGACATCTTCGGTGAAATCGCAGAGCAGTTCCAGAGAGTTGTTCTTGCCTGCCCGAGAGAAACGGTCGTAAGAGCTATGGAGCAGCTTAAGGCGGCAGTTGAGAGCCTCAAATAATAAGTAGCAAGTAGTCAGTAGCCAGTAGTCAGGGAATACCCTTCGGGTATTCGTTAAACAAAAAAGAAAGCAGCCACTTGGGCGGCACTTCCTTATGAAGTGCCTCCCTTATGCTGCTCCTTTTTGTTTTGCGAAAGTGCAAAGAGAAAAAACTATTGACAAATACCTAGAACTACGATATATTATACCTAGAATTCCAATGTATATAGGAGGCATAAATATGAACATAAGAAAAGAAATGACAAAGGGCAGCTCAGCTTTACTTGTACTTAGTGTGCTTGAAAAAAGAGAGATGTACGGTTATCTTATAGTAAAAGAAATCCGTGTCAGATCTGATGGCGTTTTTGATCTGAAGGAGGGGACTATTTATCCTATTCTGCACGCCTTTGAAAAGGAAGGTCTGGTGACATCTTATTGGTCTGAGAGTGCTGAGGGAAGAAACAGAAAATACTATAAAATAACAAAGAAGGGCTTAAAGGAGCTTGAAAAAAGCAAGCAGGAGTGGAAAAGCTATACCGAATCCGTCAGGACAGTTATTGAGGGAGGAATGGCTTGTGCAACAGTCTGAAAGAATTGCCGATTATCTTGAAAAAGCTATTCCCAAAACTGTTTCTGCAAAAAAATACGATAAAATCCGTGATGAGCTTTTGAGCCATATTCTTGATAAGGCTGATTTTTACATCGAGATTGGCTACGGCAAGGATGAAGCTTACGAAAAAGCCCTTGAGGAAATGGGTGAGCCTGAGCAGGTCAGCACCCGGTTCGAAAAGGTTTACAGTGAAAAGAAAATATTTTGCCGACTTGTTTTTGCTGCGATAATTTTTGCAGACTTGTTTGCGACGTTAACAGGGTTCGGGACATCGGTTATATCGGTGTTTTTGGGCGATGATCTTTATCTTTCCTATGATTCTCTTCTCATCAGCTCTCTGTTTTTCTGCTCGGTTACCGTTGCAATTTTATACGCCTATAAGCAAAAGCATCCGTCAATGCTGAGGAATATAGGCTTTGCCCATCTTCTGTTATCGGTACCTTTATTTTCAGGGTCAATATATTATCCTGTTTGCTTACGCTTATTGGATTTTTTACCCATTGAAGTTGAAATTTTTCTGAAAGATTGGCTTTTCCTTTTCGTTCCTCTTATTCCTTTTTCTCTGTTTATTATATGTATGACGCTTGCCTCAAAGCGTAAGATGACGAAAAGAAAAGCTACAGTCCAAGGGAAGACTGCGGGGTTTTTGACAGCTGTTTTATTGAGCTTGTGTTTGCTTTGGTGCAGTAATTTAACGGTAGGGGATAACAGCCCTTCTTTAGATGAATTTCTGTTAAAAGATGCCATAGTGATGATAAAGAATTCAGTGACAAGCCGAAGCAGGATTGAAAAGCTTTACCTCTCAATAAACCGTGATACCACCGTCGCTGAGGCTGACATAATCTTACGTGAGGCAGGCTATATTCCTGTTGATGAGCTTGCTCATTTGATAGCGGAAGATGATTTGGAAGAATTGCTCGGATATATTGGTGTTGATGCTCAGAAGGATAGGGTATATTTCAAAAATAATGAAAATATAAACGTTTTTAATGAAGCAGGTTTAATTATACCCGGATGTGAAAACGAAACATTCGGTTATAAAAAAATATATTATGGGGCACAAATCAGAAGGACAGATATCCTTTTCCATATAGAACACATTTTGTTTAACAGGGATTCTACAAAAATGGCACGGGAGAGCTTTGAAAAATTCAGTATAGGCGATAATAAAAACGATGTATTGAAAAAAATAAGCAGAATGTGTATTGAAGAGACAGCTATGACTGAATACACAGTAAACGGAGAAATCGAGACATATACCTTTGAAACCGGTGAAGTGCGGTGGGCGATTGATGATATATATTATAGCTTTCATTGTACAATTTCTTTCAGGGACAATAAGCTGGTATCAGGTAACTATGTGTATTATCGGCAAAATCAGTTCGATGCTGAGAATGTTTATGAAGAATACCGTGAATACGTAATTGAAAAGTAAAGCTCTTTGTTTATTCCTTCCTTTTTCCGCCAACACTCACCCTGAGGTGATTTTATGTGTACGGCAGTAAGTGTCAGTATAGGCGCACATTTTTTCGGCAGAAACCTTGACCTTGAATATTCTCTTGGCGAAAGAGTTATAGTTACCCCGAGAAAATATCGCTTTAAATTCAGATGTCACAAAGAAACAAATGACCACTATGCAATTATCGGTATGGGAATAATTGAGAAGGGTTTTCCTCTTTACTATGAGGGTACCAATGAAAAAGGGCTCAGTGTTGCGGCGTTGCGCTTTCCCGAAGCAAAATATGAAAAGGAAAAGCCAGGCACAGATAATATAGCCTCCTTTGAGCTTATACCCTGGCTTTTATGTCAATGCAAAAGCGTATCCGAGTGCCGTATTCTTCTGCTTCATACCAACATAACCGATACACCCTTCAGCAGTAATTTTCCGCCGTCACCGCTTCATTGGCTCATAAGCGACAGAAAAGAATCGGTTGCAGTTGAATGTACAGGCACAGAAGTGAAGGTATATGATAATAAAGCGGATATTCTGACTAACAGTCCTGAATTTCCCTTTCAGCTTTTTAATCTGAATAATTATATGCAGCTTTCTGAAAATTCGCCGGAAAACCGACTTTCCCACAGCCTTGAGCTTAAAGCATACAGCTGCGGAATGGGTGCTTACGGTCTTCCCGGAGATATGTCCTCGGTGTCGAGATTTGTGCGGGGCTTTTTTATAAAAGAGAAGCTGAGCGAGGAAAAGGAATACCAAAAGAACATCTGTCAGTTTTTTCATCTTCTTTCTTCTGTTTCACAGAAAAAGGGTACGGTGAAGCTTCCTGACGGAAAGGAGCAGTATACGGTTTATTCCTGCTGCTGTGACACGAAAAAAGGGATATATTATTACAATACCTATTTTGATTTTCGGATAAAAGATGTGGATATGCATAAGGAAAGGCTTGATTTGGATAAGCTGATATCCTATGCAGTACAACAATAAAAGAGGTACTTCAGACGAAGTACCTCACATTTTTTATTCTGTTAATATTTCCGATTCGGCTTCGGCAGGTATCTGTGTTTCTTCATCTGCCTGAGCTTCCGTTACTGCTTCGGCAGGAGCAGCTACGGGTGCAGGAGCTGAACGGTAAAGAGGATTCACTGCATACTGAGGCTGCTGCTGATAGCGCATAGCCTGAATTCTTTCCTGCTCTTCAAGCTGTCTTTGAGCAATCTGTTTTAAAAGCTGAAGATATTCAGGATGTCTCATTGCAACAAGGGCGCTTGCATAGCGGTTGTCGTCCATATCCATATTAGACATCTTTTTGATTCTTCTGAAGCAGTAAATATACATAAACAGAAGGAAGCCGTAGAAAACAAGAGTTGCGGCAACGGTGTTTATTGTGCAGCAGTAATCGTAAAGTCCGTGGAAGAGAATAGGTACGATAAGGCACATAGCAAGGTCCTTGCCTGAGGAATATACGGAGGATGAGGGAGAGATGATTCCCTGAGCCTTCAGATTGTTTTCAATATTACGTGCCTTGACCTTCATATGCCACATGCTGTAATAATAGCCCATCATAACGCTGAAGAACATATGGGCAGGAACTGACATAACAGCTCTCATAACGGCATTTGCCCATCCGTACTGAGTAACATAGAGAATGTTTTCAAAGCCTGCAAAGCCGAGGGACACAAATACGGAATAGATAAGTCCGTCGAAAAGGCTGTTGAAGTTCTTGTTGTTTCTGGTTACAAGGAAAAGCACCGCAAACTTGAAGCCCTCTTCAACAAGAGCAACATTGAGGAAATAGGTCATTGCATTATAAATGCGGAAAATAAATCCGTTTTCGATGACATATCCGCCGTCAACCTCAACACAGAAGGGGAGGAAAATGCCGTCAATTATATTGGTAAGTATAGATTCAACAAAAGCGGCAGGGAAGCATATTACAACACCAAGTCCGAGAAGACCGAGAAGCAGACCCATAGGCTCTTTTTCAACTCTGTCCTTTTTGAAAACGTAAATGCAGAGTGCTACTGCGGGAAGAATAGCCGCAACTGTGAGTAGAATTGTGTTAATTCCCATTTTTAATTCCTCTCTTTTTCATTTTAATAATCAATGTAAAATGTGATTGTATTCATATCCTCATTGCAGGAGCGTGTGATTGTTCTGTCAGCACCGGCAAGATAATCAATATCAAAGGCTTTTGAATTTTCTATAAGATCTCTGTAAGCGGCCTGATAAGCACTGTCCGTGGCAAATTTGACGCTCACCATCTGCTGACCGTACTGAGCCTCAAGAGCGGCGGCAACCTTGTTGAAGCTATAGGTTGTGAAATAGAAATTGTTATGGCGGTAATAGTTATATTCGGTGCCGTTACATGCGGGGAGATCGAAAGCTATATCGGGAGTATGGTTTACGGATATTTCATCCTCTGATACACAGAAGTAATTATACATAACGCCTTTCGGGAAGTTTTCATCGTCGGGGTCATCCCAGGTAACATCCATAAAGTAGTATTGGCCGTCGATTTCAAGGTAGTTCCAGGCGTGGGGGCCGCCTGCATCACCGCGGACATAGTAGCTGTTGACACCAAGGGCATTAGTCAGAAGATAAAAGGCCTCAGAATAACCGCCGCATATACATTTGCCGTTGACAATAGCACCGTAAGCGGACATAGCCTGCTGGGTTGAGGGCTGCATAATGGTATTATCATTATCCTCGGCGGCGAAATGGTCATATTCAGCGTTGGTGATAAGATAGTCATGAACGTATTTTACCTTGTCGTAGTCAGTCTGACAGTGGGCGGCACCGGATACAATCTCTGCCACCTTTTCATTAAGCTCGTCCACATATTTCCGGCGGTCGTTTGAATAGGTCCAGAAGTCGTAGGTCTTAAGCGTTACCTTAAGGTCACTGCCGTTACGTGCGCCGTATGTATAGCTGCCTGAAAGCCAGAAATATTCGGGATGCTCATAAAGAAAGGCATCGTAAAGCTTATCAAAGGAGCTATAGTCAATATCTTCAAAAAGAAACTCAAGTTCACCTGTGTCTGCACCGGTAAGAAGATCGTTATAGACCTCCTGCTCACGGGGGCTGAGCTGATTGAAGAATAAAGAGCCGCTTTGCTCAGCAGTATATTCTGTGTTGCCGCTGCCACCTTGTGTTGTGGCGGCTGTTGTTGTCTGAGTTGTCTGAGAGGGGCGGGTTGTTTCCACGGCATTGCTATACCCGGTAGTGTAATCCGAGGGTCTTGTGATGTTGCCGTAGGAAGCAGAGGGGTCGGATGTGCTCCAGTTTCTTTTATCCATATCGCTTGCATCAAAGTCTATCATCATCGTTGAAACAAAACCGACCAGAAGAAGCAAGAGGATAGTTCCCAGACAGCCGCTGTTCTTTTTCTTATCAGCCATTTATATCATCCTCCCCGTATTCGATAATCAGGGGCATATTCTCAACATCGTCACAGATGTCCTTTATCTGCGGATACTTACGGTCGAGAAGCTTATCTGCATATCTTCCGCTGTATGTATCCTTTTTAGCAATTTTGCGTATGCCCATAAGACATACTATGAAGATTACCGTGTTGAAAATGTAGAAAAATACATTAAGAAGGTCAGTATCAAAATAGCTTACAAAGCCGTATACACCGTGCTCAAGTATGGGAAGAAGAAGCATAAGCACAGACCACTTGCGGTTGGTGAAGGGTCTTACAATACGGATGAGCCCCTTTTTGGCATATTCCTGCTCGGCGATAGCAGCGGTTTTATAGGTGCGCCACATTGTGTAGCAGTAGCCCATAATTATGCCTGCGAAAAGGTGAGCGGGTATGGTTATAAGTGAGCGGATAACAAGAAGATCCCAGCCGCCGACCCAGGCATAGCGGATGTTTTCCATCATACCGAAGCCCAGGGAAACAAAGGTGCCGTATACGATTCCGTCGAAAAGGCAGTTGAAATTTTTGTTTTTATGTGTGAGAAGGAACATAACAAGCCACTTTGCCAGCTCTTCAACAACAGCAACGCCTAAAAAAACAGCAAGAAATCCGTGAGCATATTGGGCAAAGGGGGTTTTGAAGCCTTCAATTCCGTCAATTCCGAAAATCATTGAGCCTGCGAAGAGCTTATCCACAATACCTACAACGAAGCGCTCAATTTCATATACGGGAAGATAGACTGCCGAGCCGATAATGAAAAGTAAAGCCACAAGACCTATGGGCTCTCTTTCAACCTTATCGTTAAAGAATACGTAAGCGGCAAGAAGCAGGGCGGGAATAATAGCCGCAACTGAAACTTCAACAGAAACGAAATTCATAAAATTTTCTCCTTTTTTTATTATAGTATAAGACTACCAAATTTGTCGCATTTTGTCAATTGATAAATAAGTCAAACTTCCCCGTCTGCTCTGTGAAAACAGGTAATAAAATAAAAAATCACGGCTACAGTGTAAGCCGTGATCTTACTGTTGATTTAAATAAAGTGAACGTGCATGTAAAAATAAATGTGTAGAGAAAAAGAGAATACCGCAAGAAAATAAAAGTGTTTCACAAATGCTGAGATATACAAACCACCCATACGAAACAGGACGGACAATGTGTCCGTGACTGGTTAAATAATATGTTCCGTCAATAATTTCGGGACCACCGCCTGATGCAATAAGAGAAAACAGACCTATAAAGACAAGACTCAGCGATATGTATCTCGATGCAATCAGGCAATAATCGATGGGTTTACGTTTTTTTATTTGAGAAGCAGGATTTTTTTCAGAAAAGGCGCGTGAAATGCTGCCCTGAATTAAAATTAAAGCAAAAAGGACAATCCACCAAATATTTAATGTGTCAAATAAAAATGGGAAAAAAACAAAGCAAAGGCTTACAAGCCATGTTAACATAGAAAAATAGTATTGAGGCTTACTGATAAAAACAGGATTCGTTTTCTTTGTAAATATGTTCTTCTGCATAAGCATTCTCCTTTTGTACATTATATAACAAACAGTAGAAAAAGTAAAGCATAAATCCCCTTCACTTACAAATACTAACAACACAATTTGAATTTTTATGTAGGGGCGGGCATTGCCCGTCCGAAGTGAATGAGGAGAGATTTATATATGAAAGCAACAGGAATAGTTCGCCGTATAGAGGAATGTGTTATAATAGGGCAAACCGCTTGAAAGGCGCATAAACACTGGGCTTTTCGCTGGTTTGCCCTATTGAACGCATTGGTGTCAAAAACGGGTCTTCGGCGGTTTTATACATAGCAAAAGCGAGGTGAAAATCACCTCGCTTCACTATTAAGTATTACTTTTTGTATTCAGAAAGTAATGTATATTCAATATTTAATGTCTTGTTTGCATTTTGATAAGTTTCGATAGCTTTTATTGCCTCATCAGAAGTCACCAATTTATAATCGTCTTCATTTTCACTTTCCGATCTAAAAAAGCAATTATCATCATTTGCTTGTGACAGATCGTCTATCACTCCTGCATCCAATGCATGATAGGCGTCTAATGTGATTCTCTCAATGAAAACAAGTTCTCCGTCATTCAATTTGTAAAAATCGTGACCGCTTGTGACAGCAGAACTGGACCAAGAGTTTTCTACTATTCCGTTTTCACGCAAGACGTAGCAATATCTTTCGCCACTATCAAACAGATGGACTGCTTTCCCATTGGATATTGTGTATAAATCATACACAAATTTGCTCGGGTCGGATATTATCAGTTCTTCCTGACCATTTCCATCCAAATCAATTAAAGCAAAACCAACCTCCGAAA
>JAZPZK010000065.1:0-22278 GCA_045544675.1 Acutalibacteraceae bacterium | reverse complement strand
CCCTAAACTGCTTAGGGGCGTAGCACCCCCTAAGTACCCCAGCCTACTTTGTGCCGTATCGCACTTGCCTTTCGTCGCGTTGGAGAAGATTTTCAAATTTTCTCTGCGAAAATCGAAGAAATTTTATCGTAAATCGGCTCTATGCAAAAGTTCCATTAATTGCATAGCCGATTTAGCAGACCTCGAACGAATTATTTCGTGAGTGTCTGCGGCGTTAAAATTTTGAGATTGAGCAGTTAGAAAATTAAAAATCTTTGACCGCGACAAATGCTTTTGGTTACTTTTGGCGAAACAAAAGTAACGCCTGCCGCAGGCATAAATTTTTTTTGAAAACATCTTGACTTTTGTGTGAACATATGTTATTATATTTGTGTGAACATAAGTGAGGTGATGAGAGTGTGTCCACGTACAGGTAGACCGACATCAAACCCCAAAATAACAGAGATAAAAATAAGGGCAACAAAAGACGATAAAGAAAAATTGCTCTACTGTTGCGAAAAAACAGGAAAAACTCAGTATCAAGTTGTTATGGAAGGTATTGACAAGGTTTACAACGAAATTAAAAAATGAGCTTGTTGCCCCCAGCAAAGGTAACAAACAAGCTCACCCTGACAGAAGAATCTGTCTATGAAATATTCTATCATAGTAAGATACTTTTTGTCAAACCAAAATTTGAAAGGAGTATTTTATGGAGTTACTTTTAGACACAATTTTTGACAGCATAGTTTCAGAAAATATGCCATACGACAAAAGTATAAGCGGTATGTATGGCAATATTATTGAAAAGTATAAAAAGAGCGATTCTATAAAGGACGAAGACGAAATTTTTTGTGACGTTGTAGAGCTTGTTTATTATGAGCAAGTAAAAGCTTTTAAGGCAGGAATGAAACTTGCATTTACAATGTTTTCTGAAATAAGCGCTATATAACCAAAAAAAGGGATTTGTGATTTTCACAAATCCCTTTTTGTTTAATTAAAGTATTCTTTTGGGTCAACAAACGCTCCGTCTTTTTTTACTTCAAAATGAATATGTGGGTCATCTAAAAGCTCAACTGCCGCCGAGTTTCCTGCTTTTCCTATTGCGTCGCCTTTATTTACCTTTTGACCAAGTGTAGCTAAGTCTTCCTCAGCCAGATTATAAACTGTTGAAATAACACCATTTCCGTGGTCAATTGAAACGGTATAACCTGTTAAACTGTCTTTTTCTGCGCGAACAACCTCGCCGTCTGCAGGGGCTTTAACCACTGCTCCGCTTTCCGCTTTAATATCTATCCCTGAGTGAACGCGCCAATCGCCCATAGTTTTTGACTTTACAGGCTTTGTTCCTGAATAATCTTTTATAATCTCGTTCTCACAAGGCTTAGCCATTGCAATTTTACCGCCATTTCCAAACAACCCAACCGAAACAGCCTCTTCGTTTATTTCTTCCTCTAAAGGCTCTACAGCGCGAATCTCAGGCTCATTCGGAAGCTCTGTTTCACTTCCGTGAGATGTTTCGGGAAATTCAATGGGCGGAATAACTGTTGGCTCGGGAATAGTTTCCGCTTGCTCAGAAACAGACGATAGGCTTTCCTCCTGAACGTTTTCGTTTTCAACGGGGCTTATTGTTAAGGAAAGTATAATGGCACAAACCGCAGCACCGATTATGGTTGCGGCTATGTATGGCCGCTTTAAGATTGTTTTTGCGCTTGGTGTTTTAACTTTTACATAGGCTTGTTTCATTAAAATCATTCCTTTCGCCTCTATTCTCTGTAATTTTTTCTCATTTTATACATAAGTTTAACTGAGGTGAAAAAATGAGTATTATAACCTGTAACACAAGCTATACATATGACGTTTTTAAAGATGACCTTTGCCGTTTAATAAAGGAGTTTTCTTTTTTGGAAAGCGGCATTTTGGGTCATTCTGTTTTAGGAAAGGAAATTCCGTTTATACGCTTTGGCAGGGGCGAAAAAAAGATTATAATAACAGGCGCCCACCACGGAAAAGAATGGATAACCTCAATGCTTAATATGCAGATTTTGTCCTCTTTATCCACTATGTATAATGATAAAAAACGCTTTGGAGAAACGGATATATGTGAGTTTTTCAACACGCATAGTCTTTATTTTGTGCCTATGGTAAACCCCGATGGAGTTAACCTTTGTATTTTGGGCTTAACCGAGGATATTCCCGTTTTTACTCGTTCAAGGCTTATTGGTATGAACAGCATGAGCGAAGATTTTATAGACAAATGGCAGGCGAATATCCGCGGTGTTGATTTAAACCACAACTACGACGCCTTGTTTGAAAAAGGTAAAGCCCTAGCCTTTGCCGACGGTGTTTACGGGCCCTGTGCCTCGCGCTATTCGGGAGAGCACCCCGAAAGCGAGCCTGAAACGAAAGCGCTGGTGGATTTTACCAAGGAAATTAACCCTGATATAGTTATTGCATACCATTCTCAAGGCGAGGAAATCTTTTATAAGTTTAACGGAAAAATCGCCCCCTGCGCTCAGGTCATCGCAGAAACTCTTGCCCGTGTTACAGGATATGAGCTGATAGAGGCAGCAGGGGTTACGGATTGCTCGGGATATAAAGATTGGGTTATTGAAAAGTTTAACATTCCTGCTTTTACAATTGAGGTGGGAAAAGGCGAAAACCCACTTCCACTTTCGCAGTTTGATAAAATATTTTCTGATAATTTTAAAGCAGTTTTATCCTTATAAAGAAAGAACAGCGGAAATCCCGCTGTTCTTTCTTTATAAAAATTTTCTTATATCAATTGCTAATTTTTCTTCTAAGTTAATTAATCTTTTAGCAATATCCTTTGAAACCTCGTCTGCCGCCTCATACTGATTTAAATAACGGTTTAGAGATTTCACTCCCATATTGCAGCCATCGGTGATTAAATCTGCAACGGTTTTGTCTGAGCTGTCCATTGTGAGCTTAAAGTTTGTTTTCATTTCGGCCATTCCCTTTGCCATTGGGTTTGGGTTTTTGCCGTCGTCTTCGTATTTTGCCAAAAGCTCTTGTATCTCGTCCTGAAGCTTGTTATGCTCGCTCTTGCAGTCAGAAAGTTTTCTTTTAAGCTCGTCAGACTCTGCGTAATCTAAAACATCGTCTATTGACTTTGTTCCCATTTTCACGCCTGCGTCACATTCTCTGAGAAGTTTTATTGTGTCTTGTTCAATCATACTCTTTCTCCTTTTAAAATAAACTTGTATAAGATTTTTTACTTAAAATTTTTTCTATTTCCTCAGGAGTTTTATTTTTTGCACAAACTAAAAATACTCCTCCCGATTTTCCCGAAAGACTTGCCGTCGCACTATTCACCACGGGAATATTGCCTATGGGCGTATTTTTAAAAACAACTGCGTCATACAATTTATTTTCCGAAAAATCAGAAACTTCATACCCGCGGGATAATAAATAGTTTCTTACATCATCAAGACCTTTTTCCACCGCAACAACCATAAATTTCTCCTTTTTGTTTTTTAGTATGCCCGTAAAAAACAAAAAAATACTGCGGCATACTTGCCGCAGTATTAAATATTTTATTAATTAGAAAAGTTCACTTACTGAGCCATCTCCGTAAATTCTCTTAATAGCTTCAGCAAAAAGCTTTGAAACAGATTTAACTTCAATCTTATCAATAAGCTTATCTTCAGGAATAGCAATTGTGTCTAAGGTTAAAAGCTCTTTAATCGGGCAATCAGCAATACGCTCAATTGCAGGGCCTGATAATACGCCGTGAGTACAGCAAGCATAAACCTCTTTTGCACCGCGCTCAGCCAAAGCTTTAGCACCGTTTGTGATTGTGCCTGCTGTGTCAATCATATCGTCGAGCAAAATAACTCTTTTATCCTTAATATCACCAATAATGTTCATAACCTCAGAAACATTGGGCTTAGGACGTCTTTTATCAATAATCGCAATAGGAACATCAAGCTTTGATGCAAAATCTCTTGCACGTGTAACACTTCCCAGGTCAGGAGATACAACTACAACATCTTCTCTGTTCGGGAATTTTTCCAAGTAGTGCTGAGCGAGTAACGTGCCGCCGCGCAAATGGTCAACAGGGATATTGAAAAAGCCCTGAATCTGAGCTGCGTGAAGGTCCATTGTAAGAACACGGTCTGCACCTGCTGCCTCAATCAAGTCTGCAACAAGCTTTGCAGAAATCGGGTCTCTTGCCTTTGATTTTCTGTCCTGTCTTGCATAGCCGAAATACGGAATAACGGCTGTAATTCTTGATGCTGATGCACGCTTAAATGCATCAATCATAATTAAAAGCTCCATTAAATTATTGTTTACAGGATAAGATGTTGACTGGATAATGAAAACATCAGAGCCTCTGACTGTTTCATAGATGTTTACTGATATTTCACCGTCAGAAAACATACTTACCTCTGAATTACCAACTGATAATCCCAATTCCTTTGCTATTTTTTCAGCAAGCTCAGGATTTGCGTTACAGGCAAAAATCTTTACGTCCTTACCATGGTTAATCATTTGTAATACTCCCCTCATATATATAAATTTTATTTTAAATCGTTAACTGATTTTTCGCATCTTATATCATCACCTATAAAGTGAAGAATAAGGTAATGCCCTAAAATTCTTGATGCCACGCGCTCAGAATACATACTTTCAAATTCAGAAACGGATAAATTCGTATTAATCACCGTTTTCTTGCCTGAAATTAATCGTGAATTCAATATGTCAAAAAGCGCAGCGTTTGTATACTGAGTTTTAAACTCGCTTCCCAAATCGTCTAAAATGAGCAAATCACAGGTATAAAGCTTATCTGTTTTAAACTTTAATTTTTCTGTGTCCTCGCTTTTTTTAAACTTAAGCTCTTCAAGCATTGAGAACGTTTGATACGCTGTTTCGTAAATTACAGAATACCCTTTTTTTATAAGCTCCTTTGCAACACAGGTAGATAAAAAGGTTTTTCCCAAACCGGGCGCGCCCCAGAACAAAAGGTTTCTGTCGGTTTTTTCAAAGTTCTGAACAAAAGCCTGACAGGTTTTTAAAATTCCCTCCATATGCTCTTTGGGAGATACTCCGTAGGTTTCGTCAACGCTATCTGAATAAAGCGATAAATCAAAGGTTTTAAAGCTTTGGTCCTTAAGCTGATTTGATAAATTCGACTGCTCATATGCTTTTATTATAAGCTTTCTCCTGTAGCAATCACAAGGAGCAGTTCCAACAGCGCCCGTGTCGCGGCACTTTTCGCACCTGAATCTTTCTGAAAGCTCATCGGGGGCAAAACCGTTTTCTATTAATAGTGCCTCACGTTTTGCAAGAAGACTTTTTTGCGATATGCGAAGATTTTCAATTTCTGTATTCTTATTGGCACTCATAAGTGCTATTTTATAAATCTTAAGACCCAGCATTTTAATTTCTGAGTCTAACTCTAAAAGCTCGGGGACTTTTTCAAAAACTTTTTCACGGCGCTCAATAAGTTCAGCATCATTCTGCCGCCTTATAGCCTCATATTCAGCCTCAACTTCTCTGTAAAGCTCTGCATCATATGCCATTTTGTCCGCCGCCTTTCTTTGTAACATTCAAAAAGGTTCTTCTTTCTATTTCAGCATAGTCATATCTTGATTTTTTTGTTCCGCCGGAATTTTTAGGCAAAATTTGAGTTTTTCCGTTTTTGCGTTCCTGCGCTTTAGTTTCTAAAATCTTGTTCATATAGGCAAAAGATAACTTACCTGTATTCTCTATAGTAATTTCATACGCCGATTTAACATCTTCTAAGTCTGACTTATATTCGTTTTGCCATTTGTTTATGTATTCTAATTCTTTTGTAGTAAGCTTTCGCTCATTTGCGCCGATAATGCGGCGTACTTTTCCTGCGTATGACAAAAGCTCTTCGCGTTTTTTTATAAAAGCGTTGGCTTTTGAAACAGAGTCAATCTCGTTTTCTGCCCACTTTTGCGCCTCACGCTCTAATGCGCGCATTGTGGTTTTTCCTTTTGATGCAAAATATTCAATCATAACAACGATTACCTCAGCAGGAAGACCGTAGTAATCATACATTGAATATAAAAGCTCAACATCTGAGGAGGAAAGGTTTTTTCCTAAAATTCCGCTTACCATTTTATAAACCTGAGCAAGCTTTGAATTTTCAGCAACACGCTTTGCAATTTCGCCGCTTTTGTAATTCGGTTTAAAGCCTGATGATTTTGTGTTCAGCTTAACATCAAAGATAAATTCAACATCAAACTCTGCGTCTGAAACCGAGGTGAAGTTATGCACCTTAACCAAGCCCTCAGAGGCACAATAAAGAAATGAATTCACCACATCTATGATGTTGATATGTAGAAAATCGGCAATATATCCGTTGGAAATATTCGTTTTTCCCTTGTAGAATTCGCCCAGAGCGAACATATAAACGGCAAGGTAAACAGTATTTCCTGTCTGTATTAACTTTTGGACAGCTCCCTCAGGCACTCTGATATATCCGCTTTCAGGACCCTGAGATATAGGATTTAATATCATTTACTTCACCAACACATTACCTTTTTCATAATCATACAGTATAAGTATAACACAAAAAAATAATCTTGTAAACACGATAAAACAATTTTCGATATTTTTTTGTCAAAAAAGCAAAAAAAGAATGCCGCGTCAGCGAAAATTGCAGTAACGCAGCACCCTTTAAAAGAGCATATAAAATTATTTTCTAAGTCCGAGTTTTTCAATAATTGCACGGTATCTTTCGATATCAATTTTCTTAAGATATGCGAGCAATCCACGGCGCTGACCAACCATTTTTAAAAGACCGCGTCTTGAGTGATGGTCTTTTTTGAACATTTTAAGATGCTCATTTAAGTGGTTGATTCTTTCTGTTAAAATAGCAATCTGCACTTCAGGTGAACCTGTATCTGTTTCGTGCATTTTGTATTTTGCGATAATTTCCTGTTTTACTTCTGGACGCATTGTATTTCCTCCTCTTTATAATATTCACCATAAGCCGAGAAAAAGGTCTCTAGTCGAGGTGACACCAAGTCCCCAGTTTTGGTAGCTGAAAGTATTTTAACACAAGTTTGCCCATTTGTAAAGAGTTTTTTAAAAAAATATTAAAATTTATAGTATTGACTATATGCACCGTGTCCTGCATCAATAATGATTGTTTTGCCCTCTGCCTTAAAAAAGGTTTCCTTTGCAGATAGTTTTCCAAAAAAACCGAAAGCAAAAATTAATAAAAATGCAATAATGCCAAAAGAAATGATATTCTTTTTTCTTAAAACAAATACCATAAGAACCTCCATAGGCTTTTTGTTTTATTGTATTTACCGTACAAAACAATTATACCCCCAAGACTTTGGGGGTATAAAAAGATTTATTTTACTTTAATGCTTTTTAAAACGTTTTCTTTAACGGTGTATTCTGTGCTATCTTTTAAGCCGTTAATATATTCTTCAAACATTTCAGCGGATAATGCATCTGTTGCTGTCTGCTTAATTTTTGAGTAGTTTTCAGACTCAGTATCAATTTCATATCTTTTAATGATATGCCAGCCGTATGATGACTCAACAAGCTCTGCATTAACCTCGCCTGCAGAAACTTTAAATGTTCCTTCTGTGAATTCAGAAACCATCTGGCCCTGACCGTCTAATGTATATCCGTCTTTATCAATGATATAGCCATCAGCATTTGATTCCATACCTGGGTCTTCGCCGTATTCTTTAATTAACGCCTCAAAATCTTCGCCTGCTACTGCTTTTTTCAAAACTTCATCAGCTTTTGCTTTTGCGTCTTTTTTATATTTTTCAGCATCAATTTCCTTACCCTCAGCATCTACAAGCTCTTCGGGCTGGCTTAAGATAAGAACGTGTTTAACCTGAGCGTAGTCTTCTTTTGTCTTTGCTTCGATTGCTTCATATTTTGGAGCAATAGGAGAGTCTTCTTTTTCTGAAAGCTGAGTTTTGTACGCGTTAACTAATGCTTCTTTTTCTAAAACAGATTCTAATGTGTCTTCATCTGCACCGATTGTATCTTTCATACTTTCAACGGTTTCAGGTGTTAGCATTGCTTTAATATTTGCATACTCTGCATCTGATAATTTAACGCCTGCTTCGGTTGCTTTTAAAACAGCTGTTTCTGTCTTGATAATATCGTCTAAAGTTTTTTCTTTAGCAACATCAGAAGCTTTTTTTCCGTCGATATCAGATTTCCAGAATTCCTTTACTGCCTTATCGTCAGACATATCAATACCTGCGTCTGTAAGCATTTCGTATTTTACGTTTTCGAGGTAGTATTTAAATTCTGCCTCTGTTATATTGTTTTCGCCAACAGTTAAAACTGTACGTGAAACCTTAAGTCCGTTAACACTTGCTAACAATACGAGTATCGCACATATAAGTACAATTGCGACAACCCATTTAATTATTGATTTTAATGTTTTCAACAAAAACACTCCTTTGTTAAATTATAATAAATTCATTATACACTAATTGGCATCTTTATGCAAGAGTTTATTGTATTCTTTTAACAATTTTTTTATCTTCAAAAGAAGCTTATCCCCATCGGTTTCCTTTGTTTTCAGCACCATATATGGCTTTGCCCCTGCCGAAACCATAAATTTATTTCCGTATAAAGCGACAAGTTCCGCTATCGCCGCAAGGCTAAATTCGCCGTTAAAGTAACACAAAATTTTTCCGTCTTTATAAGAAACCTCTGAGATACCGCAGTCTTCTGCCATATATTTAATTTCAGCAATGGAAATGAGCGAAGAAACACTTTTGGGGACGTCTCCAAATCTATCGCAGATTTCGCTTTCAACCTCAAGCTTTTCTGCCTCATTTTGAATAGCTGCAATTTTTTTATAAATATCAAGCCTCATTGAATGGTTTTTAATGTAGCTCGGCGGAATATAGCCTTCTACATTCACATCAATTACTGCCTGTTTTTCTTCTTTTGGGCTGTCCCCCGTTATTTCGCTTACGCTTTGGGCTAAAAGCTCGCAATACATATCGTACCCAACAGTTTCCATATGTCCGTGCTGTTCAGCGCCCAAAATATTTCCTGCGCCCCTTATTTCTAAGTCGCGCATAGCGATTTTAAAACCTGAGCCAAACTCTGTGAATTCTTTGATTGCTTTTAATCTTTTTGTCGCGTTTTCATTTAAAATCTTGTCACGCCTGTAGGTAAGATAAGCAAAGGCGCGCCTGTTTGTTCTTCCCACTCTGCCTTTAAGCTGATAAAGCTGGGAAAGTCCAAATCTGTCGGCATCTTCTATAATAATTGTGTTGACGTTTGAAATATCAAGACCCGTTTCAATGATGGTAGTGCAAACTAAAATGTTGATTTTCCCCTCTAGCATTTCCATCATAATTTCTTCTAAAGGCTCTTCCTCCATTGCGCCATGGGCAACAGAAATATTTGCGTCGGGAAAGACTTTTTGAAGTCGTCTTGCCACCGCATCAATGCTCGATATTCGGTTATGGATATAGTAAACCTGACCGCCACGGGAAAGCTCTCTTTTAATTGCGTCACAAATCACCGCATCGTTATGCTCTAAAACCACAGTGCGAACGGGAAAACGGTTTTCAGGCGGTTCTGTTAAAACGCTCATATCCTTAATGTTTATCAT
Organism: Acutalibacteraceae bacterium; assembly: GCA_045544675.1. GTDB lineage: Bacteria > Bacillota > Clostridia > Oscillospirales > Acutalibacteraceae > UBA6857. Next base: position 12,692 of record JAZPZK010000065.1, on the reverse strand, counting down.
TGACATATGGAGCGTTCTCGGTATAGGCGTTGCAGAAAGAGTTAAAACATCAACATTATTTCTTATTTCCTTAATTCTTTCCTTATGCTTAACGCCAAAGCGCTGCTCCTCGTCAACTACCAAAAGCCCCAAATCGCGAAACTCAATATCTTTTCCTAAAAGCCTGTGAGTTCCGATAACAATATCTATTTCGCCTGTTTTTACTTTTTTTATAATTTCTGTTTGTTCCTTTTTGGTTTTAAATCTTGAAAGACAGGCAATTTTAACGGGAAACTTTTTCATTCTCTCTGAAAACGTGTTAAAATGCTGCATAACCAAAACGGTTGTGGGGGCTAAAACCGCCACCTGCTTTGAGTCCATAACAGCTTTAAAGGCTGCACGAAGCGCAATCTCGGTTTTTCCGTAGCCCACGTCGCCGCAAAGAAGTCTGTCCATAGGACTGCTTCTTTCCATATCGCTTTTTATTTCGTTAACGGCTATAAGCTGGTCGTCGGTTTCCTCAAATTCAAAGCGGCGTTCAAAGTCGTTCTGCATATCAATATCGGGTGAAAAAGCAAAGCCCTTTGAATTAAGTCTTGCGCTGTAAAGCTTAGTCAGCTCCTGAGCCATATCCCGTACTGCCGCCTTGACCCTTGAACGGGTCTTTTTCCATTCGTCGGTGCCGAGTCTGTTAAGCTTCACCGGCTTATCCGTATCCTTTGGTGAAATGTATTTAGCTATAAGGTCAAGCTGAGTTACGGGCACATAAAGCACATCGCTTCCCCTGAAATTAACCTTGATGAAGTCCTTGATTTTGCCGCCGACATTCATTGTTCTTATGCCGTCGAATACGCCTATACCGTGAACAGCATGAACAACATAGTCGCCCTTTGTTATTTCCTCAAGTGAGGTTATGCCCTTACCTTTTTTAAAGTGCCGTTTTGGCGCCTGCTCGCTTTTACGCTGAGCCTTGCCGTAGGAGAAAAGCATAAATTTATGGCTGTCATATTCAAAGCCTGAGGACAGACTGCCGCTTATGACCGAAACGCTTCCCTTGGGGAATTCTGCAGGCACAACAGGAAAATAATGAGCCCTTATGCCTTCAGTTTCAAGGTCGAATGCAAGCTCCTTGGAGTTTTTCTCCGTACCTGCCATAACAACAATTCTGTATGACCTTTCAAGCGCCGGCTTCATATCCTCCATAAGATAGGAAAGGGTGCCGTCCCAACGGGAAAGAAGCCTTGCGTTTATGCTCACAAGCTCACGCACCGGCACATCAAAGGAGCCTCTTGCAAGGTTATCGGTAAATATTGCGCCTCTTTTTTCATACTGAGTAAGAAGCTCGCTGAAGGAAAGAATGTATCTGTCCAGACCCTTTGTGAGAATACCCTCGGTAAACATCGCCTTGATATCCTCGTTCATAAGAGCTGAAACTGTGTTGTATTTCTGCTTTACGGAGCTGCTTTCCGAAACAAAAAGCAGGGCATCCTCTGTATAATCAAATATTGTATGAAGCTCTCTGTAAGCAAGGGAAAGATATTTATCAGGAGCACCCACATGGATGTAATGACCCAGAGCCTCTATATCCTCGTTTATGCTTTCCTTTGCCTTGACCGAGCCCTTGCCCTTGACTGTGGGAAGGAACTCCGTGAGTCTTTCCTTCATAGCATCAAGTGAATCAAAAAGAATTTCCGTAGACGGAGTTACGCTGAATTCATCAATAACCTCGGTCCTTCTCTGACTTTCAACATCGAAAAAGGAAAGGGAATCTATGCTGTCACCCCAGAACTCTGCTCTGCAGGGCTGAGAAAAGCCGGGAGCAAAAAGGTCGAGTATGCCGCCTCTCAGAGCAAACTGACCAACGCCCTCAACCTGCTCTGTTCTCACATAGCCTGCTGCAATAAGGGTGTTTACTATTTCGTGGGTGCTTTTTTCCTCGCCCACCTTAAGCTTCAGCGTACGCTTTCTGAGCTCATAGGAAGGAAGGGTCAGCTGAACTGCCGCCTCAACACTGCAGACGATGTAGCTATAGTCATCCTCCAGAATACGGGTAAGCACGCCTATTCTTTTCTGCTCAAATTCGTGGGATTTATTATCTGCGCCGCGGAAGGAAAAATCCCTTGCAACAAACTGCAGAGCCTTGTCGCTTATGCTGTTAAGATCCTCACATAACTTTGCCGCCGAGCCTTCGTCAGGACAGATTATGAGTGCCTTTTTTGAAAGTTCCTCACAAAGGGCAGAGATGTAGTGAGCCTTATGAACCTGTGAAAGGCCGATGATTCCCATAGGGGCTCTGCCGCTTTTTACAGCATCCTTCACGCTCTCATATTCAATTTTACCCTGCAGAATATTCAGAAAGCCTGACATATAGTGCCTCCTCACGCAGTATTGCACCCGATAAGCATTTATCGGGTGTGTTCTTTTCTATATTATAGCTTACCGTGCTGAAAAAATAAAGAGAATCCCGCAAAAAAATTAAGAGCCGCCATATGGCAGCTCCCAATTTTAAAATTTAAATTTTAAAACTGTTTTACGTAGAATTTATTTCTCGAGAATCTTTTCTACGATGCCGAAAATCTTGTCAAAGAAAGCAACGATAGCTGCCCAGTTGTCTGCGATCCAGTTTCCAATGTTTTCCATTATTGTGTTCCTCCTTATAATATTTAAGGGGAATGCCCCTTAGTGCGATTTAATTATACAATAAGCTTTAAAATATGTCAACAGTTAATTCAAAAAAAATTCATAAATCACTAAACAAATCAAAAGCTTTTCTTTTTACCAATACTTTTCCGGAAGATTTTCTTCAACCTCAATGCCAAAAAGACCGAGAATAAAATAGAAAATCCAGCTAAGGCCCTTTACGATGTCGTAACCGAATTCATCCCAGAAACCCTTCATTTGTTTTTCCTCCTGTTTTTTTCAATGTTTTTCCTTCAATGCAACGCTTAAAGCCGCCCGTAAGGCGGCTTTGCTTGATTATTGATTATTCTGCGTCTTCTTTGAGGAGATAAGCTTTGATTGCTGCGTAGATCTTGTCGAAAAGTTCTACGATTTCGTCCCAGTACTCTTTAAGGAATTCTGCCATTGTATTTTCCTCCTATCAAAAAATGTGTTTTTGCCTTTAAAGCACCTTCATTATACTATGCCTCAAAGCCCTTTGTCAATAACTTATTCAAAAATAATTCATAAATAAATTGTTTTTTTCTTGACCGTATTCTCTTTCTGAAGCAGATTTTTATTCCGAAAAAGAATATAACACCGCAGAAATAAAAAATTTTTACGTTTTTTTGCCATTTGTTGCAAGAAACCTGCAACAAAACCCGTTTTTCCGGGTATAGGTGAGAGGCTTTTTTTAAAACCGATAAAAGAAAGGAGAATAGGTATCAAGGATTTAACATCAAAGGAAAAGCTTTTTTGCATCTTTTTCGCCTCGGGCAGAAGTGCAACTGAGGCAGCAGCAAAATCCGGCTTCAGATTTCCTGAAAAAAGCGGACTGAAGCTGCTTAAAAAGGAGGAGGTAAGAAAAGAAATCCGCCGCTGTGTACAGCAGCGAAGTGACGAAAAACAAAATATCGCGGAAGGATATTACAGACTGGCTTTCGGCTGCGTCAGCGATGCGGTAAAGCTTCTTTTCGCCGACGAGGTTTCCGATGAGGAGATTTCACAGATGGAGCTTTTCAACATATCGGAAATCAAAAGAAAAAAGGGCGGAGATATAGAAATCAAGTTTTTCGACCGTCTTAAGGCCCTTGAAAAGCTTGGTGAAGCGACCGATGCTCAGCATAAGGACGACGGCTCTTCTCTTTTTTCAGCCATTGAAATGGGTGCAAAAGCATTGGGAGACACCTCAGTTGAGTAACCGCAGCTTCACAACCTTTTCAAAAAAGCAGCTGACGGCTCTTTCCTGGTGGCACGACAGCTCACCCTACTGCGGCTATGACGGGCTGATTTGCGACGGCGCTGTCAGAAGCGGAAAAACCACCTGTATGTCCCTGTCCTTCACGGCTTGGGCATTCTACCGCTTCGACGGTGAAAATTTTGCCCTTTGCGGAAAGACCATAGCTTCTTTAAAAAGAAACATCCTCACCTCCCTTCTGCCCGCTTTAAGGCAGAACGGCTTCGAGTGTAAGGAAAAGCTCAGCCGGAATCTTATTGAAATATCCTTTTCGGGCAGAACAAACCGATTCTGGCTTTTTGGCGGCAGAGATGAAAGCTCCGCTTCACTCATCCAGGGTATGACTCTTGCAGGTATTTTCCTTGACGAAGTAGCCCTGATGCCTCGTTCCTTTGTTGAGCAGGCCCTTGCCAGATGCTCACTTAACGGCTCCGCCTTCTGGTTCAACTGTAACCCTGAAAATCCCCATCATTGGTTTTATGAGGAATGGATAAAGAAGGCAGAGGAGAAAAACTGTCTTTATCTTCACTTCACAATGGAGGATAATCCTGCCCTTTCACAGAAGGTCAGGAAAAGATATGAAGGACTTTACAGCGGAGCCTTTTATGAAAGGTTTGTTCTGGGCCGTTGGGTTGCGGCAGACGGACTTGTCTATCCGGAAGCCGCCGACGGAAAATTCACAAAAGAGCCTCTCAAAAGCAGCTTCGAAAAGCACTATGTTTCATGTGACTACGGTACCGTCAACCCCACATCAATGGGGCTGTGGGGTCTGCAGGACGGTGTGTGGTACCGCTTTGATGAGTATTATTATTCCTCAAAAAAGCAGGGTCAGCAGAAAACCGATGAGGAATACTACAACGACCTTGCCGCCTTCTGCGGCACAAGACATATCGAGGCTGTTATCGTAGACCCGTCGGCGGCATCCTTCATTGAATGTATCCGCCGCCACGGAAAATATCGGGTCATACCCGCAAAAAATGATGTGACGGACGGCATACGAAAGGTGCAAAGCGCCTTCCGTCAGGGAAAAATACGCATTTCACCGGTATGCAAGGCGGCACTCAGGGAATTTTCCCTTTACCGCTGGGACGAAAAAGCAGGCAAGGATGCTCCCAAAAAGGAAAACGACCATGCAATGGATGAAATACGCTATTTTACCGCAACCGTAGTCACTCAAGGCAGCAACGGCTTTTTTGCCATAGCGGCACAAAGACGTTCTGACTAAACCGGGAGAAATACTCCCTGAAAGGAGAAAGTTTTGGCAATCGGAAAACACAAAAAGCAAAAAATGCAGAAAAGCGCCCTCGCCTCACCTCAGACCAACCGTAACAATCATCCCTTTTCGCTTTTAGGCGCCTTCAACATGCAGTATAACACCGATATTGCAGTTTACCGTGCCCTCAGAGATGCCATCCCCATTATAGATGCGGCTATTTTCAAAATAGTCCGTCTTATGGGTACCTTTGAGGTAAAGTGCGAGAGCAAAAAGGCAAGCCGTGAGCTGTCCGACTTTCTGAAAAATGTCAACGTGGCAGGCACTCAGAGAGGCATCGATGCCTTTCTCAGCGTTTTCACCGAGCAGCTTCTGACCTACGGTACGGCAGTGGGCGAAATTGTCACCGACGGAAAGGATATCACCCATCTTTTCAACTCCGAGCTCAGGACAGTAGCCCTGAGTGAGGGTAAAAGTCCTCTGGATATATCTGTATGCGCCGAAAACGGAAACGGAGAATTTCTTCCCGTCAGATACCCTGAGCTTATTCTTCTTTCCGTGCTTAACCCTCAGCCCGGTCAGCTTTACGGCACATCCATACTGAAGGGGCTTCCCTTTGTAAGCGACATACTTATGAAAATCTATAACACCGTAGGCATCAACTGGGAAAGAGTAGGCAATGTACGCTTTGCCGTCACCTATAAGCCTCAGAACGATGCTATGGATATGGCATACGCTCAGGAAAGGGCCGCCCTTGTTGCTGACGAATGGTGCAAAACTATGGACAGCTCAGGCTGTGTAAGGGATTTTGTGGCTGTAGGTGATGTGAGCATCAAGGCTATCGGCTCAGAAATTCAGTTCCCCGACAGCGAAATTCCCGTCCGTCAGATGCTTGAGCAGATTGTTGCAAAGCTGGGCGTACCGCCCTTTATTCTGGGCCTCAGCTGGTCCACAACAGAAAGAATGAGCACCCAGCAGGCAGACATCCTCACAAGTGAAATTGACTACTACCGAAGAACAGTAGAGCCTGTTATAAGAAAAATCTGCTCCTTATGGCTCAGGCTCAACGGCTATGCCGACAGCTTCAGCATTGAATGGGAAAATGTAACCCTTCAGGATATTACGGAGCTTGCACAGAGCAGATATTATAACGCTCAGGCAGAAAAAATCGAAACGGAAACGGCAGGTGAAACAAATGAATAACAGCCTTTCTTTAAAAGAAGAGCTTGAAATTATCAACACTTATTCCACCGCACCGCTCAGCGAAAAGGATGTTTTCATCTTTACGGTTACTCTGTGTGATAACGAGGTTGACAGAGATTACGAACGCTTTACTCTTGAGGCACTTGTGAAGCTTCAGGAGCTTTTCCTCGGCAAAACAGGCATTTCAGACCACAGTATGCGCTCAAAGGATCAGCGTGCCCGTATCTTCCGCACATACCTTGAAAAATCGGACAGAAAAACCTCCTGCGGTGAGCCCTACACCGCTCTTAAGGCAAGGGCATATATGCTCAGAACAGAGGAAACCTCTTCCCTTATATGTGAAATTGAGGGCGGCATTAAAAAAGAGGTCAGCATAAGCTGCAGCGTAAACAAAAGCATCTGCTCAATCTGTAAGGCGGATATGAAAACCCACGCCTGCAAGCACGTAAAGGGCAGAGTGTACGACTCGGTTCAGTGTCACGCTGAGCTTTCAGAGCCTACAGATGCCTATGAGTGGTCCTTTGTTGCCGTGCCTGCCCAGAGAAACGCAGGAGTTACAAAAGCATTCAGAAATAAGGAGGAAAAAACATTGCATAATCCTATGGAAATCATCAAGTCTCTCTCTGCTGAAAAAGGCTTATCCGAGGAGGAAATCAGCTGTATCAAGGAGCATATTTCTAACCTTGAAAGGCTTGCAGACGAAGCAATGCTTTACAGAGAAGCCCTCACATCGGAAATTGAAAAGTTTGCTCTTATCGCTATGCCCAGGGTTAATTCAAAAACCTTTATCGAGAGCTGTAAGAGCATGAGCATAACTCAGCTCAGAGAGCTCAAAGACGGACTTGAAGGTCAGGTAAGAGAAAAAATACCCGCTTCACTTCAGCTCAGAGCAATAAGCTCATCTGTAAAATCAGACGACCACAACGCATTCAGAATTTAAGGAGGATTTATTATGAATCATTATTTTTCAGGCTTTAACACCAAGGAAATCACACTCAACGCAACAGAAGATGTTACAGAAGGCATCGCAGTTGCTCTTTCAGACTCAACCACCGTTGACCTTCCCGCTGCTGAGGCTTCCTTCTGCGGCATCTGCACAGCAGTAAGAAACGGCCACGCATCCGTTGTTATGGAAGGTCACGCTACAGTAGCTTACAGCGGCACAGCCCCCTCAATCGGCTTCTGCAAGCTCGTATGTGACGGCAACGGCGGCGTAAAGCTCAGCGATAGCGGCAGAGAATATCTTGTTGTTGACGTTGACGAAGCAGAAAAAACAATCGACATCATTATGTAACAGGAGGAATCAGACATGACATTTGATAACGTTAAACTCGAAAAGGGACTTTATACTGCAGGCAAGGGCTTCACTCAGGCTCTTGAAAGCATGGACCCCAGCGAAAACTACATCGGCACAGAGCTTGAAGGTCTCGATGCCTTTCAGCGTCAGCTCAAGCGCTTTGACATCAAGGTAAGCGGCAAGGCAAGTGACTGCATCGAAAAATTCTTCAGAACAACGGATTCCGCTGCTCTTTTCCCCGAATATGTTTCAAGAGCAGTTCTTCAGGGTATTGAGGAAAACGACCTTCTCAAGTCTGTTGTTGCAACAACAACCTCAATCGACGGTCTCGATTACCGTGCAATAACCTCTGTAACCGATGACATCGAAGCTACAACAATCAACGAAGGCAGCTTCATCCCCGAAACAAAAATTCAGACTCAGCAGAATCTCGTTCCCCTTTATAAGCGCGGCAGAATTCTCACCGCTTCCTATGAAGCAATCCGCTTCCAGCGTCTTGACGTGTTCACAATTGCCCTCAAGCAGATCGGTGCTGCAATTGCAAGAGCTCAGTTAAAGGATGCCGTAAACGTTCTTCTCAACGGTGACGGCAACGACAACGCAGCAAAGGTTATCACAACAGATGAGCTTACATATAACGACCTTGTTTCTCTCTGGATGAGCCTTTATCCCTACACAATGACAACTCTCGTGGCTTCACCTGACCTTTTCTCAAAGATCATCACCATGAGCGAGTTCAAGGATTCAGCTCTTTCCTCATCCTTCGAGGGTACAGGCAAGCTTATCACACCCTTCGGTGCAGAGCTTGTACGCTACGACGGTATGCCTGAAGGCACTCTTCTTGCAGTTGACAAGAACTTTGCTCTTGAAAAGGTTCAGGCAGGCTCAGTTATCACCGAAGCTGACAAGCTTATCGACCGTCAGCTTGAAAGAGCAGCAGTAACCTCAACAACCGGCTTTGCAAAGCTCTTCAACGACGCTTCAGTTGCTCTTAAAGTAAACTGAGAGGAGGGGGAGAATGTACACCGCTAACGATGTTTTCTCTGTGCTGAGTGCCTATGCCGATACCGACGGCTACACACCGGCACAGATGCTCCCCTGCTGCAGCGACGGACTTGCATGGGTCAACAAACGTCTCAGAGACGGTGTTGACGAAGAAGACCCCCTTATTCTTTCCACCGCCGCAGCTATGGCTCATTATTTCTTTTTCCTGAGAAGACTTACCGAGCCGGATAAATATCAGAACTACAAGGTCGGAGACATCACCATCCGTCAGGAGCCCTGCAAGCTTCTTGAATTTGAAAAGGAGCTCCGCCGTCAGGCACTCGCCGATGCCTGTTCGATTCTCAAGGATTGCGGGTTCTATTGCCGTGGCAAATAAAATCAGCTCTCAGCTTCTTAAGAAAAAAGGTCTTAATCTGGCAATAATTCATAATGCCACCGGCGACAGGACCGAATTCAGGGCTTTCCTTCAGCCGCTCAGATATAAAAACAAGCTTTATCTCAACCATAAGCCCACAGAGCTGAGCTACGACACATACCAGAAATACCTGATGATTGCTTCACCGGATGTACCCCTTGAAACCGTTGACAACTACACCTACAAGCTCTATTTCGGTGAGGACTATCTGAAAACAGACCATTGCGAAAGAGTATACATCGGCAACGAGCCCTACTATTATTGGGCTATTGTCAGCAAGGAGGCATAAGGCTTGATAACAGCACTTATTATAAATGAAATTATTGACACAATGAACGGCAACAGCTTCTTTTCTCTTTACGGAAAGGCAGTAAGAGGCTTTGAAAAAAAGCCGGATACAATCCCCATAGATAAAATAACCTATTCAGTTGTCCCCGAGGAAAACAAGGTTACCTACTTTGAGGATGAAGCTGCAACAACCTGCGTTAAATCGGAAATAACCGTACGCATCAATGCCTATGCGCCCACTAATCTCAGCGGCGTCCGTGTAAACTCAGTTTCCGAGCTTATTATGGACTACCTTGCAGACTACTATATCGAAAATCTTGTTGAATACTCCGTAGGCGATATGAGCTACGACGAAACCGTCAATGCAATTCTTCTGCCCTGCAGACTTCATCTGGTATACACCAGCTGTGCCCTTGAGGAAACGGAAACCGACCTTTCAGGCTCCGTACCCGACACCTTCTTTTGCAAAAGCCACGTCAACAACACCGACATTCATCTTTCCGAGGATGACCGTCTGAGGCTTTCTTCTCCCTATATTATCGGCAGCTACACGGGTGACGGCTCTGACGAGGGCCTTACACTTGAGCTTGACTTCAGACCCTCAGCGGTTATTGTTTACCGCAACTCCTACCACATTTCCTCCTATAGCAATTCGGATTCTCTTAGCCATTGCTACTCGGGCTTTGCCGTAGGTACATCCTATACCCGCGGTCTTATCATCCTCGATACGGGCTTTCGTGTGAAGACCGTTGCTACAGCTAACGCCACTACTCATCTGAACGACGAAGGCGGCGCTTATACATATATCGCTTTCAGGTAACAGAAAAGCCGTCCTTTGTGGCACCCTCCGTAAGGAAGGTGCCACAGTTATATTCGCCTAACGGCGAGTTATATGCTAAAGCAGTTATATTTGGCTTTCGCCAAGTTGTATTGTCCTTCGGACAGTTTATGGGCGAATATAATATAACGAAAGCCGCAAGGCTTTCATATAACTTGACCGCAAGTCAAATATCACTGCAAACTTTTAGTTTGCAATATCACTTTAGCTGCCGAGAATAATATTCTTCATTTTCGGCGAGTATTTATTGTTCTCAAAGCATGTAACCCACTATGACACTTTCACTAACCGAAAGTGTCGTTTTTCCTTTATATAGAAAAACGGAGACTACTTCTTTACGAAGTGTCTCCTTTCTGACGGCTTTTCATTTTACATATTCTTATCTGTATCGTATAACTTACGGTAGATACCGCCAAGAGCAATAAGCTCCTCGTGAGTACCCTGCTCCTCTATGCCGTTACGGGTCAGAACTATTATTCTTGATGCGCTTCTGACTGTTGAAAGACGGTGGGCTATTGTGAAGGTTGTTCTTCCCTTTGTCAGCTCGGCAAGGGATTTCTTTATATACTGCTCACTTTCGTTATCAAGGGCTGAGGTTGCTTCATCGAGAATAAGTATGGGCGGATTCTTTATAAACACACGGGCAATACTGATTCTCTGCTTCTGTCCGCCGGAAAGCATAATGCCTCTTTCACCCACATAGGTGTCGTAATTCTGAGGCAGAGACATAATAAACTCGTGGGCTCCTGCTTTTTTTGCCGCTTCCACAGCCATTTCTCTGGTACCGTCAGGGCATCCGTATAAAATGTTCTCAAGCACCGTACCCGAAAACAGATAGACCTCCTGCTGAACAACGCCGATTGCATTTCTCAGCGATTCAAGGCTCAGGCTGTTTATATCTGTGCCGTCAACGGTGATTCTGCCCTCTTTAAGCTCATAAAATCTTGAAACAAGGCTGCAGAGCGTGGTTTTTCCGCTTCCCGAAGGACCGACAACGGCTATGTTTTCGCCCTTTTTAACCTGCAGATTTATGTGGGTGAGAACATCGCCCTTTTCCTCCTCATAGCTGAAGGTAACATTCTCAAAGCCGATGTCACCTCTGACATCCCTTATCTCTCCCTTTGCACCGTAGCCCTTTTCTGAAGGCGTTTCCATAATTTCAGCAAAGCGTTCAACACCGGTTACACCCTTTTCAAACTGCTCTGTGAATTCAACAATACGTTTAACGGAGGCTATAAGCATACCGATGTAAAGCAGATAGGCGGTCATATCTGCGGCGGTTATTTTTCCCGTAATAAGGAAATATCCGCCAAGAAGTATCATAACAAGATACATAAGTCCGTCAAAGAGCCTTGTTACACAGTTGAGCCTTGCCATATATTTATAGGAATCTGCCTGAATGCGGCTGAGCCTGGTGCTTTCAGCATTGAATTTTTCTCTTTCAATATCCTCATTGGCAAAGCTTTTGACTACTCTTATGCCGAGAAGCGTGGTTTCGGTCTGAGCGTTGACATCACCGGTGATAACTCTTCTTTCCTTGAAGGCGTTGCGCATTTTTCGTCTGAAATAAACCGAGCCGAAGAAAATAAGGGGGATTGCAATAAAGGTTGAAAGGGTCAGCAGCGGATTTATGCCTGTAAGCACCGTAAAGCTGACTGCCACCTTAAGCCCTGCAATAAAAAACTCCTCGGGACAATGGTGTGCAAACTCGGCAATATCAAAAAGGTCTGTGGTTATTCTGGACATAAGCTGACCGACCTTTGTGGTATCGAAATATGAAAAGGGAGCTGTAAGCAGATGGGAGAACATATCCTCACGCATATCCTTTTCGATTTTAACGCCCATAACGTGGCCCACATAGGTCATATAATAGCCTGCTATCATATCAACGAGCTTAAGCGCACCGTAAAGCCCTGCCATTGAAAGCACAAGCTTTACCGTAAGACGTGAAATATCCGTTGTTGCTATAGAGGTTATTTCTCTGACTATCATAGGAAGCACAAGCTCACAGCCTGTTGTAAGCCCTGCACAGATAAGATCGAGAATCATAACCCTTTTATGCTTTATAAAATAGGGAATAAACCATTTTTTCAGCGTTCCCTTTTTATGCTCTTTCATTTTACTGCCCTCGTTTTACAAAATTATTTTTCTTTTAATATAATAACACCAACATTAAGTTTTTTCTACCCGAAAAAAGAAAAATTTTTTATTTATGAGCCTGATTTATATGCTGCTTTTTCACCTTGATGCTTAATCAACCTTTTACTCAACTAACGCTCATGCCGCTTGGCACTTCCTTTTGTCGGTTGTGAAAAAAGGAAGCAAAAACACGCTTCTGCAACCTGTCCGAAAGCGGTTTCGCTGAGCTGTTGAATTTCTGCTTTATAAAACATCAACAATTATTTTCCCTTTTAGATGTTCCAACCTTGTGGGCGAAACATTTCTCCTCGTCTGCTTTACAGACAGTCGTGAGTTCCATAGCTCAGCTTACTTGAAGGTTTAATAAAACAGACCGCTGGGCTCTACCCTCCATTAAGGCTGTTAAACTTGTCTAATGAC
>JAZPZK010000064.1:0-21858 GCA_045544675.1 Acutalibacteraceae bacterium | reverse complement strand
GTGTTCATTGTAGCACTTCTTTTCGGCGCACTTTTCTGTTCTACTCTTGCAACAGATATTTTCTCAATGGAGCCGATATCATTCAGCGGTGAATGGCTTGAGCTTTTAGAGAGCTTCGGACTTGTTCTCTTTGTTACAAGTGTGGGCTTTATCGCAGGCCCCAAGTTCTTTGCCAATATGAAGAAGAACTTCAAGTCCTATGTGCTTTTAGGTCTTATCATTATTCTTGCAGGCGGTCTTGCCGCTCTGGGATGTATTATGCTGGGTCAGCATGTGTTTGGCTACGGCGCAGAAACAATTACCGATATTGATGGCTTTGTGGCTATGATTGTAGGTCTGCTTTCAGGCTCTCTCACTTCAACTCCTGCGTTCTCTGCGGCAAAGGCAACTGTTGCTCCCGAATACCAGAGCCTTGTGTCCGTAGGTCACGGCATTGCTTACATATTCGGTGTTGTGGGTGTTGTTCTTTTCGTTCAGCTTATTCCCAAGCTCACAAAGGCAAATATGGAAGAAGAAAGAGCAAAGCTCGTAATCAAAGAAGAAGGCAAGAAAAAGGAATTCAAGGGTAAGCTTTTCCACATCGACCACCTCGGTATCGCCGCTTTCTCACTTGCAGCAATCCTCGGTACCGTTCTCGGCGGTGTTAAGATTCCCCTTTCCTCAGAGGGTCTGAGCGGCACCTGCTTCTCGCTTACAACAACCGGCGGATGTCTTATGGTAAGCCTTATTCTCGGTCACTTCTCACGTATCGGTAAAATCAGCATTATGCCCGAGCAGAGTACTCTCAAGCTCTTCCGTGAGCTCGGTCTTGTTCTCTTCCTCGTTGGTGCAGGTATCCCCGGCGGTGCTGAATTTGTTGAAAACTTCGATGCAATGTATTTCGTATATGGCATCATTATGACAACCGTACCCCTTCTTGTAGGCTACTTCTTCGCAAAGTATGTGCTTAAGCTGAGCCTTCTCAACAACCTCGGCTCAATCACCGGCGGTATGACATCAACTCCCGCACTCGGTACACTCATCGGTACTGCAGGCACAGAGGACGTTGCAGCAGCTTACGCCGCAACCTATCCCATAGCACTTATTGCAGTTGTGCTTGTATCACAGTTCCTTATCATACTTCTTTAATAAAACCGAATTTAATATAATCCGTCATCCTTAGGGTGGCGGATTTTTTTGCATATACACAAAAAAAGAGGTACGCCACACGGGGCGTACCCTACGCAAATCTTACTCGGCGGACTACACCTTGCTGTTTCAGAAAACCTCACCCGCGATTGCGTTGTAGTGCTCCGTAGGAGCTACCTCAGCCTTGCCCTCCTTGAAAGGGAGGGTGGCACCCGAAGGGTGACGGGAGGGTTCTGCGCATTGTCTTTTGCTCGCCGCAAGGGCATTCTTTCTTGAAAACCCCTCAGTCAGGACTTCGTCCTGCCAGCTCCCCTTTCAAGGGAGCCGAGTAATCAAAGAACTTTTCTGCTTTCTTACGAGGCGGACTACATCTTGCCGTTTCGGAAAACCTTACCCGCGATTGTGCATTGCGCATTGCGAATTGCGAATTGTCTCACGGTAGCGGATAGCCTGCCTCACGGTAAATTCTGTACCAATCCTCTCTTGACATTGTTATGTCTGCCGCTTCGGCAACTGCCTTCACTCTCTCAGGCTTTGTTGTGCCGACGATAGGCTGTGTCTTTTCGGGCAGTCTTAAAAGCCATGCAATAGCAACGCCTGCCTGAGTAATGCCGTATTTTTCACCGAGCTCTGCAAGAGTTTTATTGATATCCGAGAATTTTTCCTCCGTAAGGAAGCAGCTCTTGATAAAGCCCTGCTGTAAGGGTGACCAGGGCTGAATTGTTATCTCATTAAGGCGGCAGTAGTCACGAAGATAGCCGTCATAGTTTATGCCGTCGTTATTGCAGAGATTTACATTCGCTCCGCTTGAAATCATCGTTGCATTTGCTATACTAAGGCGCATCTGATTTATCTTAAGAGGCTGCTCAACATACTTCTTAAGAAGCTCAATCTGCATAGGGCTGTGGTTTGAAACACCGAAATGACCTACCTTGCCTTCTTTTTCAAGCTTTGTGAAGGCCTCTGCCACCTCTTCGGGCTCCATAAGTAAATCGGGGCGGTGAAGAAGAAGCACGTCTATATGGTCAATTCCGAGCCTTTTAAGTGAGCCATCAACAGAAGATATTATATGCTCCTTTGAAAAATCGTACATCTTACCCGGTACGATAGAGCATTTTGTCTGGATAATCATTTTATCTCTTAAACCGGGATTTCTCTTAAGTGCCTTGCCGAAAACCTCTTCGCATTTTCCCCTGCCGTAAATATCGGCGTGGTCAAAGTAGTTTATGCCGCTTTCAAGGGCAGTGTTGAGATAAGTGTCCTTTTCACCGTCGGTCATATCGGCTATTCTCATACAGCCGAGAGCCACCCGAGAAGCCTCGGGAAGGTTATCGTATAGTTTTATGTATTTCATATATTTTCTCCTTTCGGTTACTGACATCTCCACATAGAATAAATTGTATGGGTTTCTTTATCGTAAAAATAAAGTTTAAAATGATTTTCGTCAACTTCATTCGAGCATCCCGATTTCAGAAAATAATAATCGCCCTCATTGAGATTTTTCATAAAATCCTTTTTACCCTTGTCACTGTCGAACAGAAATCTGCTTTCAAACCGCTTCATATATTTTTTTACTTCGTCAGAATTTTCTTCGTTTACAGAAATGTACTTTTCTTTGATTTCATCAGCAATATCAGCTTCATAATAGTATTCACAATAGCAAATTGCATCTCCCGGGACAGCCTTATTATTTTCTTCACAGGAATAAAATCCGCTTACTATCCTTTCGTCGTGATCTGAGACATCATGAAACATATTGCAGTAAATCTCATAGCCGACGGCATAAGCGATAATGCCACCGATAATTACCGCCACAGATATTAAAATTGCTGTGATTATTCTGCTTTTCTTTTTGTTTTTCATATGATCCACACTTTCTTTAGGGTATACAAATAGTTTATATATTGTCTCCAAATAAAAATTTTACAACTCTAAACTTATCATCACACAATAAAGTGCTAAATTTGGCACCACTTAGCAATTTGTAATATTAAAATACCACATTTAATTGTATAAATATATTTTTTGTCTTTTCGGTATTTTTTCATGTCTGAACGGTTTGTTTTTTATTGACACTACCTATACATATTTTTTACCGAAAGAACAAACTTGAAAATTAATCATTAACTATGTAATATAATCATATTGACACGACTTAACATTTGAACAATTTTTAAATGTTAGGAGTTTAATTAATGAATAGCAAACTAAATCTCAATGCATCAATACAAACTCTGTTTGTCAAAATCCTTTCTCACGACTATTGTATCACACTACAGTATTTAATCAATATACAAAGTACCCGACCTGAATCGGGTACTTTGTCTCTTTTTATGACCTCGCCGGTCAAGCATTCTTTCTTGAAAGAAAGAACCAAAGAACTTTTCTTATTTCTTTGAAGCGAGGTATTCTTCTCTGCCGAGCTCGTAAAGGTTGTTACCCTCTGAGTCAATGATAACCATAAGAGGCATATTCTCAACATAAAGCTCACGGAGTGCCTCTGCACCGAGGTCTTCATAAGCAATAAGCTTTGCTGACTTTATGCACTTTGCAAGAAGTGCGCCTGCGCCGCCGATAGCGCCGAAGTAAACGCCGGTATACTTCTTCATTGCTTCAACAACCTCGGGAAGTCTTGCACCCTTACCGATCATACCTCTTGCACCAACGCTCATCATTGTGGGAGCGTAAGCGTCCATACGGCCGCTTGTTGTGGGGCCTGCTGAGCCGATAACCGTGCCGGGCTTAGCGGGTGTAGGACCTACGTAGTAAATAGTTGCATTCATAGGATCGATGGGAAGTGCCTCGCCCTTTGCAAGAGTTTCGCACATTCTCTTGTGACCTGCGTCTCTTGAGGTGTAGATAATACCTGTGAGAAGTACTCTGTCACCTGCTTTGAGGGTCTTTGCAATTTCTTCTGTAAGGGGTAATGTAATTCTCTTTTCCATTTTATATTACCTCCGACTTATGACGTGTTACGTGGCAGTTGATATTGATTGCACAAGGCATACCTGCGATGTGTGTGGGAAGAGTTTCGATGTTAAGACCGATTGCTGTTGTCTTACCGCCGAAGCCCTGAGGACCGATGCCGAGCTCGTTGATCTTTTCGAGCATTTCCTTTTCAAGGTCTGCATAGAAGGGGTCGGGATGCTCTGAATCGATGGGTCTCATAAGTGCTTTCTTAGCAAGAAGAGCTGCCTTATCAAAGGTACCGCCGATACCTACGCCGACAACGATGGGAGGACAGGGGTTGGGGCCTGCAGTTTCAACTGCTTCAATGATGAAATCCTTGATACCCTGAAGACCTGCTGAAGGCTTGAACATACGGATCTGGCTCATATTCTCACTGCCGAAGCCCTTGGGGCCGATAGTAACCTTAACCTTGTCGCCGGGTACGATTTCTGTGTAAAGCATTGCGGGAGTATTGTCACCTGTGTTACCGCGTCTTACGGGGTCACCGACAACGCTCTTACGAAGATAGCCGTTTGTATAGCCTCTTCTTACACCTTCGTCAACAGCCTCTGCTAGGCTTCCGCCTACAAGGTGTACATCCTGACCGATCTCAAGGAATACGCAAGCCATACCTGTATCCTGACAGATGGGTACGTTTTCGTTGTCAGCGATTTCATAGTTTTCGATAATGTCGTCAAGGATGCCCTGAGCGATTTTGCCGTCTTCACAAGCACGGCAATTTTTGATTGCACACTTAACATCACCGGGAAGGTGGCAGTTTGCTTCGATGCAGAGCTTTTCAACTACATCGGTAATTGTCTGAACGTTAATTTCGCGCATTGTCATATCTCCTTATCTTTCGTGTCTTGCGTACTTGGGAAGAAGTAAGGGTGAGGTCTTGCCTGTGTTGATGCCTGCTTCTTCAAGCTCCTTAGCATAAGCCTCAACGTGGTCAATATTCATTTCACCGATAACAACATCCTTGCTCTTTGCAGCCGCAGCCTTACCTGCATTTCTGCCGAATACGATAATATCAAGAAGTGAGTTGCCCATAAGTCTGTTTCTGCCGTGGATACCGCCTACTGCTTCACCTGCAACAAGAAGGTTAGGAACAGCCTTTGTAAATCCGTCACCGCCAATTTCAAGACCGCCGTTCTGATAGTGAAGTGTGGGATAAACAAGGATGGGTTCCTTTCTCATATCGATGCCGTAGTTAAGATACATACGCATCATTGCGGGGATTCTCTTTTCGATTGTGCCTTCACCGCCGAGAATTTCAATCATCGGAGTGTCAAGCCATACACCGCTGCCGAGAGGAGTATCAACGCCCTTACCGTTAGCACACTCACGGATAATTGCAGATGCGGAAACGTCTCTTGTTTCAAGAGGATGAGCATAAGCTTCACCGTCTTTGTTAACAAGCATCGCACCGAGTGAACGTACCTTTTCAGTTACCAGAGCACCGAAAATCTGTGAGGGATAAGCAACACCTGTGGGATGATACTGGATTGTGTCCTGATAAAGAAGAGGAGCACCGATTCTGTAGCCGAGAACAAGTCCGTCGGCAGTTGCACCGTAGTGGTTTGAGGTGGGGAAGTTCTGATAGTGAAGACGGCCTGCACCGCCGGTAGCGATAACAACTGTCTTTGCCTTTGCAACAAGGTAATCCCCTGTTTCCATATTAAGAAGAACTGCACCTGCAACCTGACCCTTATCGTCCTTGATAAGCTCAACTGCGGATGTGAATTCAACAACGGGAATCTTTCTGTTGAGAACCTCATCACGGAGATTTCTCATAATTTCTGCGCCTGAATAGTCCTTGCAGGCGTGCATTCTCTTTCTTGAAGTACCGCCGCCGTGGGTTGTAACCATTCTGCCGTCTTCGTCCTTATCAAACATAACGCCTAAATCGTTGAGCCACTTGATAGCATCGGGAGCTTCCATAACAAGACGGCGAAGAAGCTCGGGTCTTGCTGCGAAGTGTCCGCCGCCGAAAGCATCAAGGTAGTGCTGTACGGGAGAGTCATTTTCCTTATCGGCTGCCTGAATACCGCCTTCAGCCATCATTGTGTTGGCGTCACCGATGCGAAGCTTTGTTACGATTACAACATCTGCACCTGCTTCGTTTGCTTCGATAGCAGCTGAGCAGCCTGCACCGCCTGCACCGATAACAAGCACGTCACAGTCATAGTCAATCTTTGTGATGTCAACCTTTTCTGTGAGAAGAACTGAATTTGAATGAAGAAGCTCTGTAAGCTCCTTGGGAGCCTTTTCGCCCTTATTGGGACCGACCTTGATTTCTGCAAAGCCGTCTGCTCTGTAGTCAGGATGGTAAGTCTTGAGAAGCTCTTCCTTTTCCTCAGCAGTCATTCTGCGGGGCTCAGTCTTCATTCTTTCTTCTCTTGTAGCCTCAACTTTTTTAATTGATTCATACATTTCTGCTGTAAACATTGACTTTCCCTCCTTATTTCTCAATTTCTCTTGTGTTGTAGAGCTCTTTCATCTCTGTGATGGGCTTTTGCATAATCTTTTCAATCATATCATCGTAAGCGCCCTTACGGATCTCCTCAACTCTTGCAACAAGGTGCGCAGTTTCGGGAGCGATATATTTACCTACAAGACGTCTTGCAAGAAGACCGACCATGGGATGTGAAATCTCAGCGGGACATCTTACGCTGCAGCAGCCGCAGGCAACGCAGTCGAAGGATTCCTCAGCACACTTTTCCAATTCGCCTCTCTGAGCGTATGCGATATACTGCATTACGTTGAGATCCTGAGTGCAGGCGTTTGTGCAGGCGTTACAGCCGATACAGCTGTAGATTTCGGGGTAAAGCTCCATCATAATCTGCTGAGTGGGCTTTATATCATTGATTGAATAGGTTCTCTTATCTGTGGGGAAGAAGGGAATTGATGCTACATACATTCCATCCTCAACCTGCTTCTGGCAGGCAAGGCAGGTCTTAAGGGTGTTATCCCCTTTTATTCTGTAAATTGTTGCGCAGGCACCGCAGAAGCCGTGACGGCAGCCGCAGCCTCTTGCAAGAGTATAGCCTGCATATTCCATGGCGGTCATAATTGTAAGATCGCCGGGAACTTCATATTTCTTACCGTAGAAAAATACGTTAACCATATTACTCATTATAATCAGTCCTTTCTCTAATCAATATTCATTGGGAAGCTCGTCAACCTCGTCGCAACGGAATACGGGGCCGTCCTTACATACGTATTTGGAGCCGATGTTACATCTGCCGCATTTACCTACGCCGCACTTCATACGAAGCTCAAGAGTGGTATATGCCTGCTCCTTTGAAAAGCCCATTTCCGTTAAAGCACCGAGTACGAACTTGATCATAATCGGAGGACCGCAAACGAGTACGGTTTTATCTGTCTTAAGGTCAAGCTCATTAAGATAGGAGGGAACAAAGCCTACGTGACCGTCCCAACCGTCCTGAGGTCTGTCGATTGTAAGGTACACATTGGTATCCTTTGCCTTCATCCATACCTCCTGGATTTCCTTGAGCTGAACAAGGTCATCAGCTGAACGTGAGCCGTATACGATATCAACCGTTCCGTAGTCGTCACGGTTGTCAAGAACGTAGTTGATAACACTGCGAAGGGGTGCAAGACCTATACCGCCGGCAACAAAGAGAAGATTCTTGCCCTTGAGAGCAGTATCAACGGGAAAGCTGTTGCCGTAGGGACCTCTTACCATAATTTCATCGCCGACCTGAAGGTCGTGGAGATAATCGGTAAGCACACCGCACTTCTTTATGGAAAATTCCTGATATTCCTTATTTGTGGGTGATGATGTGATTGAGAACATCGCTTCACCTACACCGGGTACGCAAATCATTGCGCACTGACCGGGCTTATGCTCAAAAAGCTTACCGCCCTCGGGTGCATTTACTCTGAAGGTCTTTACATCGGGAGTTTCCTTACGGATATCTGTAATAACGCCTATCATAGGCACAAGTGTATCTAATGTGTAATTCTGATGGCAGGTACATTCGCTCATTCTGAAGCAACCTCCTTACTGAAAGCCTTGATAACCTTGATAATATTCGTTGATGCGGGACACTTGTCAACACATCTGCCGCAGCCTACGCAGGAATACATTCCGTCGTTGTTTGCGGGGAAGTAAACAAGCTTATGCATAAATCTCTGACGGAAACGCTGCATCTGACTTGTTCTGTTGTTGCCGTGTGCCATCATTGTGAAGTCGGAATACATACATGAGTCCCAGCAGCGATATCTCTGTACGCCGTTGCCTGTATCATAGTCCTTAAGGTCGTAGCACTGACAGGTGGGGCACACAAAGGTACATGTGCCGCAGGCAAGGCAGGGCTTATAGATTTCCTTCCAGATTTCGGAATTGAACTTCTCCTCTGTTGCACCGCCGTGCCAGCCCTCAAGTGAAAGTTCTGCATAGGGAAGCTTTTTGAGAATTGCCTTAATGCTTGCCTTCTCTTCTTCGATTTCGCTTAAGTCGGCTTCCTCGGTAAGAGATGCACAGTCAGCAAGGAGCTTTTCGCCCTTTGCTGTGTTGGCATTCATATAAAGGTATTCACCGCAGAAGATTGCGGTAACGTCGCCCTTCGCATCTGCAGGGTCAACACCGAAGGCAGTACAGAAGCAGCTTTCCTCCGGCTCATTACAGCAAAGTGAAACGATTATACCGTGGTCACGTCTTGCCTTATAGAAGGTGTCAACGGGCTCTGAAAGAAAGACCTTATCGAGAACCTCTATACCCTTGATGTCACAGCCTCTTACGCCGAAGATAACAAATTCTTCCTTCTGAAGCTCGCTCTGACTTACTCTGAGCTTGCCTTCAACGGTCTTTACACTGTAAAGAGTTTCGCTCTGAGGGAAGAAAACCTCCTTTGCGCTCTTTACTGTTTTTAAGGTGTCAAGGTCAACCTCTGTTTCATTATTGAAGATTTCGTAATTTGTCTGACCTGCTTTTTTTGCAGGAATATAAAGTCGCTTTGCGGCGGAAATAAGGCTGTAAAGCTCGCCGAGTTTTTCTCTTTTAATCTTTACCATTGTCTTATCTCCTTTCCGATGCTTCCATATCGTCGAGTGTGTAGTCGGTAAGAGGACATTTTGCATCGATATCCTCACCGGCTGTGAACTCGCCGTAGTATTCATTTATATCCTTGATGAACTTTCTGTTGAAAAGGTGAAGAGGAATACCCTGAGGGCATACTCTTGAGCATTCACCGCAGTCTGTACATCTGCCCGCAACGTGGAAGGCGCGGATAATATGGAACATACTCTCATTGAAGGGGTCAACATTAGCCTTCTGCTCACTGTCGAACTTATTTGAATCAAACACGCACTTTCTGCAGGAGCAGGCGGGACAGACGTTACGGCAGGCGTTACATCTGATGCACTTTGAAAGCTCTCTCTGAAAATATGCGAATTTCTCTTCGGGAGTAAGTCCCTCGATGATATCAACGTCTGTGAAGCGGTCACCGTCAAGAGTGTCGGCGCTTTCAAGAAGAAGCTCATCGTAAATCATATGGTCCTTGCCCTTACATACGTGGCATCTTTCAAGCATTGCATCCTTATAGGCGATTTTCTTTTGGCCGTAAAGGGTTTCAACCGCAAGCTCGTCACACTTGCCGTCGATTTCAGCACCCTTGATATCTGTGATACCCTTGATGCCCTTCTTTTTTATTTCTTCAACGCTGAGCTTACCCTTACAGCCTACACCGATGATGTATGCCTTCTCACGAAGCACTCTGTGCTCCTTTAAAAGCTGATTGAAGGAATAGGTGTCGCAGGGCTTAAGGAGAATTGCTGTTACGCCATCAAGGTTTGAGCCCTTGATCATATACTTTGAAAGGTTTGCACCGCAGAAGCCGTCATATACGAAATTCTCGAGGGAATCGGGAGTTTCAAAATATGCAGGCTCCGGATTGAAGGAGAAGTCACCCTTCTTCCAGCCGAGTACGCGGTCAATTTTACCTTCGGCAAAAAGCTCTTTTAAACGGGAAATTATTACTTGCATCTCAAATCCCCCAATCTTACGTTTTTGCCGAGACCTCTTACTGTCTCAACAAAGTCATTCATAGTCTGTGAGAACTTCACACCCTCAGCGGCACTTACCCATTCAACACGGGTTCTGCCTCTTTCAATACCCACATAATCGAGCATTGAGAAAAGGAGTGTCATTCTTCTTCTTGCATAGTAGTTACCTGTGCTGTAGTGGCAGTCACCGGGATGACAGCCGCAGATGATAACGCCGTCTGCACCCTTTTCAAAGGCACGCAGGATAAACATGGGGTTAACTCTGCACGAGCAGGGTACGCGGATAATCTTAACGTCGGCGGGATATGCGAGTCTGCTGCTGCCTGCAAGGTCAGCACCTGCATAGGAGCACCAGTTGCAGCAGAATGCAACTATTTTAGGTCTGAATTCTTCATTTATCGACATATAGCATCCACCTCCGCAATAATCTGTCTGTTTGAGAAGCCCTGAAGGTCCATAACGCCTGAGGGGCAGGCAACGGTACAAGCACCGCAGCCCTGACAAAGAGCACTGTTGACAACAGCAACTCTGTGTGTCTTTCTGATACCGTGGTCATTGATAAGCTTATCCTCATAAGAGATAGCACCGTAGGGACATACGTTTGCGCAGGCTGAGCAGCCGTTACAAAGAAGCTCGTCGGGCTTTGCTGTGCAGGGGTTGGTCATAAGCTTATCCTTGGCAAGAAGACCTACAACCTTGATTGCGGCGGCACCTGCCTGAGATACGGTCTCGGGAATATCCTTGGGTCCCTGACATACGCCTGAGAGGAATACACCTGCTGTGGGTGACTCAACGGGACGAAGCTTAGGATGAGCCTCTGTAAGGAAGTTGTTTGTGTCAATGCTTGCAGTGAGCATTGTTGCAATCTGTCTTACCGAGGGGTTGGGCTCGATAGCGGCAGCAAGTACGACCATATCGGCGCTTACCTTAAGCTGCTTGTTTTCGAGAAGGTCCACACCGTGAACGGTAAGTGTGCCGTCAGGCTCGGGAGTAACCTTGCCTACCTGACCCTTGACGTAGTTTACGCCGTATTCTTCAACGGCTCTCCTGTAGAATTCGTCGAAGTTTTTACCCGGGGTACGTACGTCAATATAGAAAACCGTAACGTTTACATCGGGGTATTTATCTCTGATGAGCATTGCGTGCTTTGCAGTGTACATACAGCAGATTTTTGAGCAGTAGGGCTTGCCCTTGCTTTCATCACAGCGGGAGCCTACGCACTGAATGAATACGATTTCCTTGGGATGCTTACCGTCGGAAAGACGCTCGAGGTGTCCCTTTGTGGGGCCAGCGGCGTTCATAATTCTTTCAAGCTCAAGGGAGGTTATAACGTCCTTTGACTGACTGTATGCATACTCGTCAAGATTATCAAGCTTTATTACCTCAAAGCCTGTTGCAACAACGATTGCACCGTACTTCTGGGTGATAACCTCATCCTTCTGCTTATAATCGATCGCGCCTGCCTGACAGAATTTCTCGCAGACACCGCATTTGCCGGTTTTGAGCTTTATGCACTGTGTGGGGTCAATTACGGGTACGTTGGGAATAGCCTGAGCAAAGGGAGTGTAAATAGCGGGACGGTTGTTGAGTCCGCTGTTGAATTCGCTCAGAGCCTTCTTGCTGGGGCACTTTTCCATACAGACACCGCAGCCCGTACATTTATCCATATTGACATATCTTGCCTTCTTGCGGATATCAACTGTGAAGTCGCCTACGAAGCCTGATACCTTTTCAACCTCACTGTAGGTGTAAAGGGTAATCTTTTCGTGAGCCGCCGCATCAACCATCTTCGGTGTAAGAATACAGGCCGAGCAGTCGAGTGTGGGGAAGGTTTTATCAAGCTGAGCCATCTTACCGCCGATTGAGGGAGTCTTTTCAACAATATCTACCTCGTAGCCTGCATCAGCAATATCGAGTGCAGTCTGTATACCGGCGATACCGCCGCCGATAACAAGCGCTCTTTTTGTA
Source organism: Acutalibacteraceae bacterium (assembly GCA_045544675.1). Classification (GTDB taxonomy): domain Bacteria; phylum Bacillota; class Clostridia; order Oscillospirales; family Acutalibacteraceae; genus UBA6857. Next base: position 9,780 of record JAZPZK010000064.1, on the reverse strand, counting down.
ACACGGCTTTCACCTGCAACAAGTGAGGTGTTGAGGTTAACCTTTGCGATTGCGGCTCTTGTGAGGATAACCGCCTTTTCGGTACCCTCTGCAATATCCTTATGAATCCAGGAGCACTGCTCACGGATGTTTGCAATTTCAACCATATAGGGGTTGATGCCTGCTTTTTCGGCACACTTTCTGAAGGTTGCCTCATGCATTCTCGGGGAGCAGGAGCAGACTACGATACCCTGAAGGTTCTTTTCCTTGATAGCGGCGGCAATCTTTTCCTGACCTGCCTCGGAACACATATACTGATATTCTTCTGCGTGGATAACGCCCGGCTCAAGCCTTGCCATTTCCACAACCTTTTTAACGTCAACCGTTGCCGCAATATTACTGCCGCAATGGCAGACAAATACGCCTATACCGTGCATTATCTCACCTCCTGAATTTTCTGAATGCACTTACGAGAAGCTGCTGAGGTAAATCCTCGTCAATAAGCTCGGGAATCTCGTTAGCTGAAAGGTAGTTACCGCCCTTCTGTCTTACTGCAATCTGTCTTGCGGCATCAACGATCTTACCGGGCTTCACGTCACGGGGACATCTTTCAACGCAGGCAAAGCAGGAAAGACATACCCAGAGAGATTCACACTTTGCAAGAGACTCAACATCCTCGTTTATAACATAGGAAACAAACTGATGGGGCTTTATATCCATCTTTTCAAAGGCGGGGCATGAAGCGGAGCATTTGCCGCACTTCATACATTTGAGAGGGTTGGTGCCGCTGATTTCCTTAACAAGCTCTACCTGATTTTTCTTTGCGGTACTCATCTCGCATCAACCTCCTCTTTAACTCCGAGAGCCTCGGCAAGAATCTCGGTAAAGTAAATTACGGGAAGCTCACTGTCGGAGTTCTTTGTAAGGTTATACTGACAAAGGGGGCAGGCAGTAACAAGCATTTCTGCGCCGAAGCCGTCCGCACTTGTCATAATATTATCGCACATATTCTCTGAAAGCTCCTTGGCCTTAAGGGAGATGTATCCGCCGCAGCATTCGTTACGGTAGGGATATACAACAGCCTCTGCACCGAGAGCACGGATGAACTCCTCAATAACTGTAGGGTTTTCGGGGTTATCAAAGGCGAGAATTTCGGAGGGTCTTAAAAGAAGGCATCCGTAATATGCGCCTATCTTCTTGCCCGTAAGAGGCTTCACAACCTTTTCCTTAAGCTTGTCAAATCCGATTTCGTCTCTGAGAAGCTCTAAGAAGTGAAGCACCTTTGTTTCACCGAGATAGGGTTCATCAAATTTAAGATAGTTATTTGCTCTTGTTCTGATGTCCTCAACATTCTTCATATCGTCATTTACTCTTTTTATAACGTGATGGCAGGCAGAGCAAAGAGTAACAAGCTCCTGACCCTTTTCCTTCGCCTCGTTGAGAGCTCTTACGGAGGAAAGCTTCGTGGCAATTTCATCGCTTGAAAGCGGATAAACACCGCCGCAGCACTGCCAGTTTTCAATCTCCTCCAATTCAATACCGAGCACCTTGGCAGAGGCTCTCATATAGTCATCAAGCTTCTTTGCCTTGGTACGCAAGGTACAACCCGGATAATAACTGTACTTCATACATCTATAGCCCTTTCTTATAAAATTACAATTTAAAGCCGCACCTTTTCCGTCACTCCCAAACCATAGGACAGGGACACAAAAAGGCACAGTAACCTATCCTGAGAATTATAACATTTTACGACAGAAAATTCAATACGGAAAAAACTTGTTTTTCGTGTAATTTTAGCCAAAAACAAGGGCATTTTTTGTGCAGTATAACTTTGCTATATCACGGCAAATATTGCGTTATATCAGCAGTGATATATAAAAATATATCCCCCTGAAAACATCAGGAGGATATATATTGAAGTTTTGACTATTATGCTTGTGCAACTGTAGTTTCCGCCTGTGAAACAGCAGCCATTTCCTCCTCTTCCTTTTTGCCGATGTTGTAAATAAATGCCATTGAAAGGAAGGCAATAAGTGAACCTGCCATAAGCAGAAGAATATAAAGCTTCACAAGATCATCACCAAAAGTTTCAACCTGTTCGGCAACAATAGGAATTTCAATTACGGAACCATCCGCTTTTGTAATCTGCTTGGTTGTTTCATCGTTGAATTTAATAGCAGCAAGACCGATAGAAACAGCCGCCTGACCGATACCCTGAGCAAGCTTACGGAAGAATGAGTAAATAGCGTAAAGCGAACCTTCCTCGCTCTTACCTGTTTTGCGGTGGCTGACTATAATACAATCTGCAACAATTGCCCATACGGAAATCTGGAATACGGAATTACCGACATTAAGAAGCAGAAGAATTGCAATATATAAAATCATACCCTTATTATCAGCAGTAAGCGGGATAAACGCGCCTACAAGACCGCCTATTGCACTGACAAGCATCGTAACAACAAGAAGCTTTTTCTTTCCGAATTTAGCTGTAAGCTTACCGATAAAGGGCATAAGAGCAACCAAAGGAACATAGCTTACTACCAGCGCAAGCTTAACCTTTGAAACATCCTTAAAGAAGTACTGGAATACCATATTGTTCAGAGACATTGTTGAGTTGAACAATGCAACAGCTGCAACACTTGCGATTGTTGCGCCAACCATAGCACGGTTTGTAAAGAAAGTTTTGAGTGATGAGAATATCGCCTTAGCTCCCATCGATGATTCCTCTTGTTCACGTACAACGCGTTCCTTGACAAGCTTGGTAGTTCCCCAAAGAACAACAAATGCAACTACTGAAAAAACAAGTGCTACGGGAAGCAAACTGTCACCTACAAGCACCTGGAAGTTTTTGCCTGTCGTGGGGTCGGGAATTGCTTTTCCTGTTTCAGGATTGATGAAGTCCTCGTAAACGATGTCGGGAAGAACAAGCATAATTATAACCGCAGGAAGAGCTGCACCTATTGAACGGAAGGTTGAAAGAGCGGTTCTTTCGTTGGGCTTGTCTGTAATTACGGAGTGAAGTGAACCGTAAGGAACATTGACCATTGTGTAGGCAATAGACCAGAGACAGTATGAAATCAGGCACCACAGAATCTTACCGATCTCAGAGAAATTCTGTATAGGTGCAAAGACCATAACAGTAAACACAGTCATAATAAGACCGCCTGCAATAATCCAGGGCATATACTTACTCTTTTTGCCTATTCTCTTTGTGTCAACAAGATTACCGATAACAACGTCGTTTATTGCATCGAAAAGCTTTGAGACAAGAATAATCCACCAATAATGTTCGTTAATACCAATACACTGTACATAGTAAAGCTGCATATAGGTTGAAATAAGCTGGAAGGTAAAGCCGCAGCCCATATCACCCATTGCATAGCCGAGCTTGTCACGCCAGCCGAAGGGTCTTACCGCTCCTGCGGGAGCGTTAACTTTTGTACTCATAATTGTTTTCTCCTTGGTTTTTGTTGTATACCCTCTCCGTCAGCCTTACGGCTGCCACCTCTCCCGAAGTAAGAGGCAGGAAAGAGCTTTATAATTTTTTCACCGATAGCGGACACGGTAAGCCGTGTCCCTACCGTAATGTTTAATTTAACTTGGCGGGTAGTATTTACCCTTTATCTCTCGGGACTGTCGCGATTGCGAATTGCGCATTGTGCATTTATCGCTGTACTCTTCCCGAGCCGTCGCCGCCTGCTAATTTTTCAACCTCGGATACACCTACACGGTTGTAGTCGCCCTCGATTGAGTGCTTGAGAGCGGAAGCCGCAACTGCAAACTCAATAGCAGACTGAGTATCCTTGCCCGAAAGAAGAGCGTAGATAAGTCCGCCGCCGAAGCTGTCACCGCCGCCTACACGGTCAACGATGTGAAGGTGGTATTCCTTTGAGAAGCAGTAATTTTCACCGTCATAGAGCATACCTGCCCAGTCGTTGTCGGAAGCGGAAATTGAGGAACGAAGTGTAATTGCTACCTTTTCAAAGCCGAAGGTATCCATAAGCTGCTTTGCAACTGACTTATAGCCCTCCTTATCGAGCTTACCGCCGTAAATATCGGTGTTTTCAGCCTCAATGCCGAATACATCCTTTGCATCCTCTTCGTTGGAGATGCATACGTCAACGTACTTGCAAAGCTCGGTCATAGCCGCACGTGCTTCGGCTCTTGTCCAGAGCTTGCCTCTGTAGTTAAGGTCGCAGGAAATCTTTACACCCTTTGCCTTTGCAGCCTTACAAGCGTCAAGACAGATGTTTACAAGGTCGCCGCCGATAGCAGGAGTAATACCTGTAAAATGGAACCAATCAGCACCCTCGAAGATTTTATCCCAGTCGAAATCCTCTCGCTTAGCCATCTGAATAGCCGAATAAGCTCTGTCATAGATACAAACGGAGCCTCTCTGTGATGCACCCTTTTCAAGATAGTAGATACCTACTCTTTCACCGCCTCTTACGATGTCCTTGGTGTCAACACCGAGAGCACGAAGGGAGTTGATTGCTGACTGACCGATTGCGTGGGAGGGAAGCTTTGTTACGTAGGAAGCATCCATACCGTAGTTTGCAAGGGAAACTGCAACGTTTGCCTCACCGCCGCCGAAGGTAGCCTGCATTCTGTCATTCTGGAAGAAGCGGTAATATCCCTCAGGAGCAAGACGGAGCATAATCTCGCCGAAGCATACAATTCTTTTACTCATAATATAATCCTCTTTCTAAAATAATTCTATTTGTGTAACCGCTGATTAAAACAGGGTTACTTAGTCTCAATACAGATTTCAAAGCCTGCAACTGTATCCTTGAGGCCGAAGCAGGTTACGTTGCCCTTCTTGTCATACCAGATGTCAGGGTCGATTTCTGCACCGAGTCTTTCAAGGTAAGCCTTTGCACGGTTACCGTTAAGGGTTGAAATAACGATACAGCCCTTGGCGTCGCTCTCCTCCTTGCCGAAGCAGAGTGAGCCTGCCTCTACACCGCACTCGGTTTCAGTCACATCAAAGCCGAAAAGTGAAGCAACGAGCTTTGCGTTCTTTTCTGCGTTTGTACTGTCACCGTATATACAGAGCTTTTCGAGCTTGAAGCCGAGCATTGTTTTGACAGCTTCCTTACACTTACGTGTAATGTCATCCCACTTGCCCTCTGCGATGTCTGCACTTGTAGCAATCCATGTGCCGCCGCAGCAGAGAATACGGTCAAATGAGAGGTAATCGTTGAGATTCTTTGTGTTTACGCCGCCTGTGGGCATCCACTTTGCAGCCTGATAGGGGCCTGCAAGTGCCTTGAGCTTATTTACACCGCCGTTTGCCTCTGCAGGAAAGAACTTGATATTTGTAAGACCCATGCTCATCGCCTGCTCCATTTCACCGGGAGTTGCGGCACCGGGCATCATAGGAATACCTGTTGACTTGATGTATGCAATCATTTCGGGGTTGAAGCCGGGAGTTACAACGAACTTTGCACCTGCGGCAATAGCTCTGTCACACTGCTCCTTTGTAAGCACGGTACCTGCACCGACGAGTACATCGGGACATTCGGTTGTGATTCTTCTGATTGCTTCCTCAGCGGCAGCAGTTCTGAAGGTGATTTCAGCGGCGGGAAGTCCGCCCTCACGAAGAGCCTTTGCAAGGGGCACTGCCTTATCGGCATCGTCGATTGCAACAACGGGAATTATACCTAAATCGTAAATTGTTTTGAACATATCCATTTGTAATTAAGTCTCCTTTTAATCTTTATGTTGGATGAAGAGTAGTCAGTAGTTAGTAGCCAGTAGTCAGGAAAATCTCCTGCGGAGATTAAAAGGCTTTACCAACCACTCTCACTTATCTTTACCAACCACTCTCACTTATAATGGCGGGAATAGCCTTGAGATTTAATATCTTTTACCCGCGATTGCGCATTGCGAATTGCGCATTGCGCATTGAATTTATACGCCTGAGTATGATGAGAAGCCGCCGTCAACGGGAAGAACTACACCTGTGATGAAGCCTGCGGCTTCGTTGTTGACGAGGAAGAGAAGTGCGCCGTCAAGCTCCTTTGCTTCACCGAAACGACCCATAGGTGTTGCGGCAAGAATTTTGCCCGTTCTGGGTGTGGGTGAGCCGTCTTCATTCCACAGAAGAGCCGCATTCTGCTTTGTTGAGAAGAAGCCGGGTGCGATTGCATTAACACGGATACCTTCCTTAGAGAAGTGTACTGCAAGCCACTGTGTGAAGTTTGAGATAGCCGCCTTTGCACCTGAGTATGCGGGAATCTTTGTAAGAGGTGTAAAAGCGTTCATTGATGAAATGTTGATGATGTTACAGCCCTCTCTGCCGAGCATCTGCTTTGCAAAGGCCTGAGTTGGAATAAGTGTGCCGAGGAAGTTGAGGTTGAACACAAAGGAAACTCCGTCAGAGTCAAGGTTGAAGAAGTTTTTGCAGTCCTCGTCGATGTCTCCTGAGAAATAATACTCCTTATCTGTTGTGGCTCTCGCATTGTTGCCCCCTGCGCCGTTTATGAGAATGTCGCACTTGCCGAAGTCCTTTTCGATTTCCTCTGCAACTGTGTTACAGATGTCTTTATCAAGTACGTTGCACTTGTAAGCCTTTGCTATACCGCCCTCTGCGGTGATTTCATCGGCAAAGCCCTTGGCGGCTTCCTCGTTAAGGTCAAGAAGTGCTACCTTTGCACCTGCTCTTGCAAGTGTCTTTGCAAAGCCTGAGCAAAGCACGCCGCCTGCACCCGTTACAACGGCAACCTTGCCGTTAAGGTCTGTGTTGAGTACGTTTTTAAGCATTTTACCTTCCTCCTTATCTGTTTGCCTTTTCGCAGGCCTCAAAGAGACCGTTGATATATGTTGCACCGAGTGCTCTGTCATAAAGTCCGTAGCCGGGTCGACCGGTTTCACCCCAGATCATTCTGCCGTGGTCGGGACGTACATAGCCGTCAAAGCCCGTTTCAACGAGAGCCTTGACAACCTCATACATATCGATGCTGCCGCACTTTGATATGTGTCCGCTTTCCTCAAAGGAGCCGTCATCCATAATAAGAATGTTACGGATGTGCATAAAAGCAATTCTGTCCATAGCACTGTATTTTCTTACCATTTTAACTACATCGTTTGTTTTTGCACAGCCGAGTGAGCCTGTGCAAAGGCAAAGTGAGTTTGCGGGAGAATCAACAATCTTAAGGAAACGGTCAAGGTTTTCTTCGTTTGTGATGATTCTCGGAAGACCGAAGATGGGGTACGGAGGATCATCGGGATGGATAGCCATCCTTACACCGCACTCCTCTGCGACGGGGATAACCTTCTTAAGGAAGTATTCGAGGTTTTCCCAAAGTCCCTTTTCACCGATAACTGCGTATTTTCTGAAAAGGTCCTTGATTTCATCCTTTGTGTAGCTCGCATCCCAGCCGGGAAGGTCGATATCGTCAACAAGGGGATCAAGTCCCTTCATCTGCTCCCAATACATAACAAGGCTTGTTGAGCCGTCGGGAGCTTCCTTATCAAGCTGAGTTCTTGTCCAGTCGAAAACGGGCATAAAGTTATAGGTTACACACTTGATGCCGTATTTTGCACAGCGGCGGATGTTTTCGCAGTAAACATCGATAAGCTCATCTCTGTTATCACTGCCGAGCTTTATATCCTCTGAAACGGGAATTGACTCAACAACGTCAAATACAAGTCCGTGCTTCTCGCATTCTTTGACCATTTTCTCAATGGATTCCTCGGGCCATACCTTACCCGGCTTAACATCGTACACTGCCGATACGATTGAATGCATATTGGGAATCTGACTGATGTACTTTAATGATATCGGGTCATCATAGCCGTACCATCTGAATGACATTTTCATATTACTTCCTCCAGACTGAAAAATCTTTTTGCATTACCGTAGGAAATGTCGCTGACAATTTTTCCTAAGGTGTTTATATCATCGGGATATTCTCCCTTTTCCACCCATTCCCCTATCATACCGCAGAGGATACGGCGGAAATATTCGTGTCTTGTGTAGCTTAAAAAGCTTCTTGAGTCGGTGAGCATACCGACAAAGTTGCCTAAGAGCCCGAGTGAAGCAAGGCTCTTCATCTGCTCACGCATACCGTTCATTGTGTCGTTGAACCACCAGGCTGAGCCGTGCTGAAGTGTACCCGGGTAGCCCTCCTGCTGAAATGCACCTAAAAGGGTATCGATAAAGCTGTTATCACCGCTGTCAAGACTGTAAAGAATTGTGCGGGGAAGGTTATCCTCAGCATACATACTGTCAAGAAGAGAAGCAAGTGCCCTTGATCCGTTGTAGGGGCCGATAACGTCGAAGCCTGTGTCTGGGCCGAGCTTACGGAACATCTTACTGTTGGGGTTTCTCATACAGTTATAGTGAAGCTGCATAACCCATCCGTATTTTTTGTATTCTGCGGCACAGAAGAGTATAAGCTCTGTCTGCACAGCGGCAAGCTCCTTATCGCTGACCTTTTCTCCGCCGAGAGCCCTACCGAGTACGGCATCAAGCTCTGCTTCACTCATAACCTCATAAACGGGGAAGTTGAGGCCGTGGTCACTTGCCTTACAGCCGCAGGCATCAAAAAACTCTATTCTCTTTCCAAGTACCTCTTTAAGTGTGGCAACGGATTTTATTTCAACACCTGAAGCCTTTTCGAGAGCCTTGATGTAATCAGTGTAGCCATCCATATTGAGATTGAGAGCCTTATCGGGTCTGAAGGAGGGAGCAACAACTGCCTTAAGCTTGCCCTCAGCCTTGATTTTCTGATGATATTCAAGGGAATCAATGGGGTCGTCGGTGGTACCGATAAAGGCAACATTGCTCTTTTCGATAATGCCGCGTACGCTCATACCCCCCTCACTGAGCTTCTTTTCGGTGAGATTCCATACCTCCTCGGCAGTATCGGCAGAAAGCACGCCCTCATAGCCGAAATATCTTTTCAGCTCGAAGTGACACCAATGGTACATCGGGTTGCCTATTGCTTTAGGTAAAAGCTCTGCAAATTTAAGGAACTTTTCCTTTGCAGGTCTGTCGCCGGTGATATAATCCTCACTTACGCCGTTGGAGCGCATAAGTCTCCACTTGTAGTGGTCACCGCCGAGCCAGAGCTCTGTGATGTTTTCGAATTTTTTGTCCTCATAGATTTCCTTGGGGCTTACATGGCAATGATAGTCGATTATCGGCAGATTCTTACTGAAATCGTGATAAAGCTTCTTTGCCGTGTCATTATAAAGAAGGAAATCCTCTGTCATAAATGAGCTCATATTTTTCACTCCTTTTCAAGAAGGCGACACACAGTCACCCTATTATACATTATAAGTTTATCACATTTTATTAACAATAAAAATAGTGAAAATTGCTTGACTCATTGTTAATCTTGCTATATGATACTATTGTCAATGCGCAATTCGCAATGCGCAATGCGCAATCGCGGGGAAAGCCTGTTGAAGCGGCAAGGTGTAGTCCGCCAAGTCGGGAAGCAGAAAAGTTCTTTGGTAACTCGGCTCCCTTGAAAGGGGAGCTGTCAGGACGAAGTCCTGACTGAGGGGTTTTCAAAAAAGTTACGCCCTTGCGGCGAGCAAAAGACAATGCGCAATCGCGGGTGAAGTTTTCTGAAACGGCAAGGTGCAGTCCGCCGAGTCGGAAAGCAGAAAAGTTCTTTGGTAACTCGGCTCCCTTGAAAGGTAATTTCCTCTGTTAGAGGGAGTGTCACGAAGTGACGAGGTTATAATAGCACCGAAGGTGCAAACCTTAGCCTCGCCCTCCTTGAAAGGGAGGGTGGCAGCCGTCAGGCAAGTCGGATCGTAGCCATGTCGTTCTGTGAGCCAAGG
>JAZPZK010000063.1:0-13965 GCA_045544675.1 Acutalibacteraceae bacterium | reverse complement strand
CATATAGCCGTCATCGGTCATAACGTCAAGCACGGGAAGATTGCAGCGAAGACCGACCTCGAAGTCATTGGGGTCGTGTGCCGGTGTGATTTTAACTGCACCTGTACCCTTATCCATCTTTGCATAGGTGTCAGCAACGATGGGAATTTCTCTGCCGATAACGGGCATAATTACAGTCTTGCCGATAACATCCTTGTATCTTTCATCGTCGGGATGTACTGCGATACCTGTATCACCGGGGATTGTTTCGGGACGTGTTGTAGCAACGATGATACTTCCGCTTCCGTCTGCGAAGGGATATGCGAAATGCCAGAAGTTGCCGTCCTTTTCTTCGTATTCAACCTCAGCGTCGGAAATTGATGTCTTACAATGAGTACACCAGTTGATGATTCTTTCACCGCGGTAGATAAGTCCCTTTTCGTAAAGCTCAACGAAAACCTCTTTAACAGCCTTTGAACAGCCTTCATCAAGGGTAAATCTCTCTCTTTCCCAGTCACAGGATGAACCGAGCTTCTTGAGCTGTTCGATAATTCTTCCGCCGTACTGAGCCTTCCACTCCCAAGCTCTTTCAAGGAAGCCTTCTCTGCCGATGTCTTCCTTTGTAATGCCTTCAGCCTTCATAGCTTCAACAATCTTAGCCTCTGTAGCTATTGAAGCGTGGTCGGTACCGGGAAGCCAGAGAGTGTCATAGCCCTGCATTCTTCTGTAACGGATAAGAATATCCTGAAGAGTATTATCGAGGGCGTGACCCATATGAAGCTGACCTGTGATGTTTGGGGGCGGAATTACGATTGTGTAGGGCTTCTTTTCGGGGTCTACCTCAGCGTGGAAGTAGTTGCCGTCAAGCCATGATTTGTAAATACGGTCTTCAACATCTTTCGGATCGTATTTTGTTGCAAGTTCTTTTGCCATAGTTTTCACTCCGTTCAAGTTCAATTCGCAATTCGCAATTCGCAATGCGCAATCGCGGGGGTTGTTTGATATAAAAAGAAATTTGTTGCCGCCCAAAAAGTCGGGATAAGTGAGCATTTTGCCGGCGGTAACATTTTCTTTCGATGACTGTTTTATCACATTTGCAAATAAAAGAGCCCCGTCCTGTTTTTCAGGACGAGGCTTATGCTCGTGGTACCACCTGAATTCGGCGTAATAATACACCGCACTCAAAATCTTTAACGCAGACATACGTCGGGGTCTAATCGGATACACCTTTCTTCCCGAGGCTCAAAAGCTACCTTCACACAGTCATACCCGAAGACTTGCACCGACCGTCTTCTCTCTGGAGGGGTTAATGTGTTACTCCTCTTTATCATTGCCAAAATCAAATATCCGTTAGATTTTAGCATAAAGAGATTGGATTGTCAAGAAAAAAAGGATGCATATCGGCAATATTTATAACTGTTTTGTTTTTATTTCTGAGCAAATCAACGTGTTTTCTTGTGTTTGAGGCAACATCTGTAAAATAAATAATTGCAACGTCACAATTTTCTATCATCCATTTGTTTCTGTAAGACATGGCAAAACGCTTCGGAACGCCTTCTATTCCGTCAGGCAAAGCAGTTGGCAGGTTAAAATAATTATCCTTTTCGGGTACGGCATCAAGAATAACGTATATCTCTGTTTCGGGACGGTTTTCCTTAAGCTTTGCAAGCTTCATCTGAGCAACGCGGTCAAACTGACCTTTATCACCTACATAAAAGGTAATATCACCGCCGTAATAATCAATTAACGCTTCTATTTCTCTTTCAAGAAGTTCGCCAATATTACCGGGTACTCTGCGATGCCCGAAGAATGAGCAGATCATTTTATCATTACCTCTTTAAAACACTATCTGCAAACACTTTAACCTAATTTAGATTAAAAGTCAATAATCCATTTCAGGTTAACCTATGATATTTTCAGAGGTGATTTTATGTATCAGAGAATACGTGACCTGAGAGAGGACAAAGACCTTAATCAGACAAAGGTCGCTCAATATCTCGGAATGAGTCAGACAGGATATTCAAAATATGAAACAGGTGAAAATGACATTCCGACCGCCATTCTTATAAAGCTTGCAGATTTTTACGGAGTTTCCGTTGACTATCTGCTTGGAAGAACAAATGAAAAATAAGACAGAGCTTCACCATAGGACCTTCTCTGTCTTTTCTTTTTTTTGCACAATTTCTTAATAATTATTTCATATTTCCTTGACTGCAAGGCATAGTTTTGATATTATCCTTATGTAGATAAAATTAATTTACTGCGGAGGTAAATATAATGAAAAGCTTTATGAAAAAAACTCTCGCTTGCGTGCTTACTCTCATAATGGTCTGCGGCACATTCGTTTGCAGTGCTGCTGAGCTTAACGAAGAAGCTGTGAACGAGCATTACGGACAGTTCAAAAACTATCTTCTTCTCGGTGACAGTGTTGCCAGCGGTTACCGTGACGAAATGAGCGACAATGACGCCGCTTACAACGAAGCAAACCGCGAAACAACCTACTACAGAGCTCCCGGTTCATACGCTGACGTGCTTGCAAATGCAATTATCGAGGACGGCAGTATGACTGCTCTTGCAGCCCCCGGCTTCAGAACAATAGAAATGCGCTATATGCTTGAGGATGAGTTTGCAGCTACCTGCGAGGATGAATATCTCTTCCATCCCAGCCATCTTTATACATATGAAGATGAGCTCGCTCCCGACGGCTCAGGCGAATATCTCCTTCCCGGTGCCGAATACTTCAGAAAGCAGTTCAAAAAATCTATCGCTGAGGCAGACCTTATCACTCTCGGCATCGGCGGTAACGACTGGGGTGCATACCTCGGTTGGGTTATCAACGATATTCTCGAAAGCGAACACGTAGCCGATGAATACATCGCAATGGCTAAGGATGTTCTTGACAAGAGCACAATGGATATCGGCACAATTGAAAAGCTTGTTGAAATCGCAAGCCTTGCAGGTGCTGTTCCCGCTCTTCTTACTCAGGTTCCCGCTGCTCTTGACTACGGTCTGGGTAACTTCTACAGAAACTGGGATATTATGATTCAGGATATTTACGATCTTAATCCCGATGTTACTCTTATGGTTCTCGGTATGAGCGATAACAGCCTCAAGGGCAAGCACTATGACTACAACGGTGTTGAAGGCGAGCCTGTAATCCCCGAAGGCGAGGAAGAAGATCCCGCTAAGGCTCAGGTAATGTCACTTATCATTAACTTCATTATGTCAATCGGCAACAAGCCTATGATTGAAGGCGCTGAAAAGTTCGGCTATACATACGTTGATACCGACGGCACAACATATATCGACAGCCATCCCGATGCAGCAGGACATACATTCATCGCAAACAAGATTATTGAAGCTCTTCCCGATGCTGAAATTTCAAAGAAGTATGAAGATGTCAAGCCCGGTCATAAGTACTATAACGCTGTTGAATATGTACTCAAGAACGGCATTATGAAAGCTACATCTGACACAACCTTCAGTCCCGACGAGGATCTTACAAACGGTCAGCTTACAGATGCAATCAATGCCATCAACGGTAAGGAAACTGAGACAGAGGATTCCTCAAAGGCTACTGCTCTCAAGCTTTCAATTGCACTTTTCACAAACGGACTCAAGAAGGGCTTTGCAGGCTTCCTTAAGGGTATAACCCTCTCCTTCCAGGTTCTTTCCGATAATAACTTCAATATCGCCGCATCAGTTACAAGAGCAGAAGCAGCAAACTATCTGAGTGCTCTTGCAAAGGCATAACAACCTGACATAAGCATATAACGGCACCTTCCCGACGGAGGGTGCCGATGTTTTTTTCTTGACAGCGGATATTCTCAATGCTATAATTTCAGGCAGAGAAATAAAAAGGAGTGTTGATATGAAAAATGTTCTTGTTACCGGTGCTACAGGCGGTATGGGCAGCGCAATAAGTAAAAGCCTTTTAGCAAAGGGCTACCGTGTTTTCGGTATAGATTATAAAGAAGGCGAAAAAATAGAAGGACTTAACTTTTTCAACTGCGACGTTACCGATTCAGAGTCAATCGGTAAGGTTTATGATGAAATAAAGGCGGTTACTCCCGTGCTTGATGCCATAGTTCATACTGCAGGCATATATGATATGGATTCACTTATCGAAATGGACGAAAAAAGATTCATCCGTATTTTTGATATTAACTTCTTCGGTGTTTTCCGTATCAACAAAGCCTTTGCTCCCCTTCTGAAAAAAGGCAGCCGTATTGTCATCACCTCAAGCGAGCTTGCTCCCCTTGATCCCCTGCCCTTCAACGGCATTTACGGCATTACGAAATCCGTGCTTGAAAAGTACGCCTTCTCACTTCGTATGGAAACTAACCTTTTAGGCATACCCGTAAGCATTATCCGCCCCGGTGCAGTTAAAACAGGCCTTCTTAATGCTTCTACACAGGCTATAAGCCGTTTTGTTGAAAACACAAAGATGTATAAGTGCAACGCTGAAAAGTTCGGCAAAATCGTTGACAGCGTTGAATCAAAGAACGTTCCTGCAGAAAAAATTGCGGACCTGGTTCTTGATGCGCTTGAAAGCAAAAATCCGAAATATATCTATAACATCAACCGCAATCCCCTTTTAAGACTTCTCAACGCACTGCCAGATAAAATGCAGGTTGAGATTCTGGGTATGATACTTAAATAAAATAAAAACAGCACTCAGATTCAGATTGAGTGCTGTTCCATTTTATTCCATTTCTTCAAGAAGCTTTTCGCAGGCTGCAAGCTTTACGCAGATGCAAAGAATTCTTGTTGCAACCATAAGCTCATCAACAGGAGGGTAGGAAGGTGCAATTCTGAGGTTCTTATCCTCGGGATCAATTCCGTAAGGGAAGGTTGAGCCTGCTGTTGTGAGAGTTATACCGCACTCCTTGCAAAGCTGATAAACTCTTTTTGCTGTACCGGGCATAACGTCAAGGCTGATAAAATACCCGCCCTTGGGGTCTGTCCAGGTTGCAATGTCAAGATCTGTAAGCTTATCCTCAAACTGATTAACCACGCACTTGAACTTAGGTGCAAGAATCTTTCTGTGAAGCTTCATATGCTTCTTGATGCCGTCAATGTCCTTATAGAACTTAACGTGTCTGTACTGATTAAGCTTATCGTAGCCGATAGTCTGAATGGACATACGGCTCTTGATCATTTCAATGTTTTTATCGGAAGCGGCAATAGCAGCAACACCCGCACCAGGGAAGCTGACTTTTGAGGTTGATGTAAACTCAATTACCATATCCTCGTGACCGTATTTTTTAAGCACGGTGAAAATATCGTCAAGATCATCGCCGGGCTCTGTAAGATCGTGAATGATGTAAGCGTTATCCCAGATGATTCTGAAGTCATCTGCGGCGGGACACATAGCTGCAATTCTTTTAACAGTTTTGTGGCTATAGGTAACGCCGGTAGGATTGGAATACTTCGGAACACAGAACATACCCTTAACTGCCGGATCCTTGATGAGCTCTTCTACTGCATCCATATCGGGACCCCACGGTGTCATTTCAACGGGAATCATCTTAATACCGTAATATTCGCAGATTGCAAAGTGTCTGTCATAACCGGGTGAAGGGCAGAGGAACTTAAGCTCACCCTGATCCTTCCATGGCTTTCCGCCTGAGCCTGTAAGCATACACTGTGTAATGTAGTCGAACATAAGGTTAAGGCTTGAGTTACCGCAGACAATTACGTTGTTTACGTCTACACCAAAGGCCTTTGCAAAAATTGTTTTGCATTCGATAATACCTGTAAGAAGACCGTAGTTTCTGTATTCAAGACTGTGATTGCTTTCGTCAGCCTCCCAGTCCTTGGATGTGATAGCATCAAGAAGTCCGTTGGAAACGGCAAGCTGGTCTGAACCGGGCTTACCTCTTGACATATCAAGCTTAAGACCCTGAGCCTTATAATCATTATACTGACCCTCAAGTTCTGCCTTGAAGGCGAGGAGTTTTTCTTTTGAATATTCCCTGAGCGGCGCCATAATTATCCTCCTTTAGTAATAAATTAAAAATCTGCTGAACCGGTAGTTCTCGGGAAGGGAAGAACGTCTCTGATATTGGAAATACCGGTTAAATACATAACAAGTCTTTCAAAGCCTAAACCGAAGCCTGCGTGCTTTGTGCCGCCGTACTTACGAAGATCGAGATACCACCAATAGTCCTCTTCGCTCAGACCAAGCTCCTTGATTCTGTCAAGAAGCACATCGTATCTTTCTTCTCTCTGGCTGCCGCCGACGATTTCGCCGATGCCCATAACAAGAAGGTCGCAGGCTGCAACGGTCTTGCCGTCATCGTTAAGGCGCATATAGAAGGCCTTGATTTCCTTCGGATAATCGGTAACAAATACGGGCTTTTTATAAATCTGCTCTGTTAAGAAGCGCTCGTGCTCTGTCTGAAGGTCACAGCCCCAGTATGCCTTGAATTCAAATTTATCGTTGTTTTCTTCAAGAATTTTAACTGCATCTGTATATGTAACTCTTGCGAAATCCGATGAAGCTACGGCAGTAAGTCTTTCAATAAGACCCTTATCAACAAACTGATTAAGGAATTCGATATCCTGCTTGCAATGCTCCATAACGTAATTGATAACGAACTTGATCATGCTTTCAGCAAGTTCCATATCATCGTTAAGGTCTGCAAAAGCAATTTCAGGCTCAATCATCCAGAACTCTGCAGCGTGACGCTGTGTGTAGCTCTTTTCAGCTCTGAAGGTAGGACCGAAGGTGTAAATCTTACCGAATGCCTGAGCCATAATTTCGCCCTGAAGCTGACCTGAAACAGTAAGGAATGCACTCTTACCGAAGAAATCCTCGCTGTAATCGATTGCACCGTCCTCTGTTCTGGGGGGATTTTCCATATCAAGAGTTGTTACTCTGAACATCTCACCTGCACCCTCACAGTCTGAGCAGGAAATAAGAGGTGTGTGTGCATAGATGAAGCCGCGGCTTTCAAAGAAGCGGTGAATAGCCTGAGCAGCTACAGAGCGCACTCTGAAGGATGCAGAGTAGATATTTGTTCTGGGTCTTAAGTGGGCAATAGTACGGAGATATTCGAGAGAATGTCTCTTTTTCTGTAAGGGGTATTCAGGTGCGGACGCACCCTCAAGAGTAACCTTTGTTGCATTTATTTCGAAAGGCTGCTTTGCCTCAGGGGTAAGAATAAGGTCACCCTCAACAATAACAGCTGCACCTACATTATATTTTGCAACCTCAGTAAAATTATCGATTTTGTCCTTTTCGAAAACTACCTGCACACCCTTGAAGCAGCTACCGTCATTAAGCTCCATAAAGCCTAAAACCTTGGAATCACGGTTTGTACGGATCCAGCCGGCAACGGTAACAGGTGAACCGGTATACTGTTCTGCGTTTTCGTAAAGCTTTGCAATTTCTGTACGAATCATATATTTTTACCTCCTGGTAAGAGTATTTTACACATTGATAGTTAATTATATCAGTATAAGAGTGAAAAATCAAGAGCATAAGAGAATTTTAGAAATAAGAACAGCAGATATCATAAGCCCGCCGGATCAAAAATCCGACGGGCTTTATTTATCATTTGCTGCTGTAAACACGGATGTCTCTCAGGGTAGGATTCGCTCTTACCTGTGTGGGTAAAATCAGAACTTCATCCGTTTCAACCGTGCTATTAAAGCGTACTATCTTTTTTGAGCCGATTACAGTTCCTTCATACACGGACTTATAGTCACCATTTTCCGTTCTGACAAGTATACTGAACTTTTCCGTTCTCTGTGATTTTTTCAGGTTTTCTCTGAGAGTTATTGCTGAAATATTGCAGAGCTTATGTAGCTTTATGCTTACTGCAAGCTCGTCATCGGCAAAGGTATGACCTTCTCCTTTTTTGCTGAAGACATCATCGGCTTTTCTGTGTTCCCCTGACTTTGCAATAAGAGAAAATGATAAGCCTTCAAGCTCATTTGCGAAAGGCTCATTTATCAGCTTCGTGAATTTTTCCAGCCTTTTAATTTCATTTTTGCCGATAAGTCCGCTCTTCTGAGGCGGCACATTCAGAAGCATTGAAGCATTTCCGCCAACGGAATTGAAATAAATATCGGCAAGGGCTTCTGAGCTTCTGCCTTTTCTTGCATAAGCAAAAATATTACTTGTATGAAACCAGCCTAAATTTATGGAAACATCTGCCTCGGCAGGCTTGAATATAAGCTTATCATACTGCTTAAGAAGCTCTCTTGACCCAAGGTCCTCATCTCTTTCGCCAAGCTTTGCCATTTTTTCTGTTTCGTTTTCATTCTGCTGTGAGTTTTCCGCAACTGCTTCATTTGTGTCAAGCGCCTTCGGTATAACTGACCACTCGCTTTTTCTTATCCGTCCGCCCTCGTTGCCTATCCAGCGCACATCGGGACCGCTTATAGATATAACCGCATCAGGCTGGTACTTTCTTATGGTTTCGTAGTATCTCTTCCAGTCATAGACCTGCTTTTTTCCGTTTTCCCCCTCGCCGCAGGCTCCGTCAAACCACAGGCAGAAAAGCTCACCGTATTTTGTGCAAAGCTCTGTGAGCTGATTTACAAAATAATCGTTATATTCATCTGTACCGTAGGTTTTTTCGTGTCTGTCCCAGGGCGAAAGATACACACCGAGCTTCATTCCGTGCCTTTTACAGCTTTCGCTGAGCTCTTTTACTATATCACGCTTAAAGGGAGTGTTGCGTACACAGTGTTCAGTATATTCAGAATCAAAAAGGCAGAAGCCGTCGTGATGCTTTGCAGTTATAATTATACCCTTACTTCCCGTTGCCTTAAGCACTCTGCACCACTGGTCGGTATCAAGCTTACGTGGGTTGAAAACAGAAATATCCTCTTTTCCGTTGCCCCACTCTCTGTTATAAAAGGTGTTGATACCGAAATGGATAAAGTTATAATATTCCATTTCAAGAAAGTTAAGCTGTCTTTCGGAGGGCAGAACAGAAATAAGCCTTTCCGTTTCTTGTGTGCCGATTTCCTTTCCGTTGTTATCAATACACCAGCCGTAATTTAATTTATTCATCATTATTTCTCCCTTCACTAAAAGGAAAAAGGCGGAAGGCTCCGCCTTTTAATATTATTCATAGGTGAAGTAAATATCAAGTCCGTTTGTTCTGTAGGCGATATTATTTTCTGTAAGTGCTGATGTGATGCCTGCAAGCATCTCGGAGTCTCTTGCAGTAATACGCATTTCGAGCTTGAGAATATCAAAATTGCCGAACAGGTTACCGGGAATAAAGCCTGTGCACCACCAATACTGACCGTAGGGTCTTGAGAATTTATCAACCCAGGTTTCACCGCTCAGTGTGTTTTTCTTCTGAAGGAAGGTCATTTCCATCATAAGAAGCTCATCGTCGGATGCGCAGTTATAATGGGCAAGCTTTCTGTCCTGAGGCTTGGTATATACGCCAACCTCAGCACCGTAGAAGAGAAGTCCGTACTGACCCTTCCAGAGCTGAATTCTCCAATCCTTATTCTGATATTTGAAGTCAAGTCTGACAGTATCAAAATCGATGAATGTAAATGGAGCGCATACGTCAAAAATTGCATTGTAGCCAACAAGTCTCTGCCAGGGGTCAGAAGCAGTATAGAAGCACTTTTCATTAGGATCGAAAAGATAGCCGAAGATGCCCTTTTCTGCCATCTCCTGAGAGTAGTTGTTATCTGAACTGCCCTCGCTCTTATAATAAACCGCGGCAGATTCACTCTTATCCGAATAAAGAGTGCCGCCTGAGGATTTAAGATATCCTGCAACAGCGTAGGTATATGTTGAGGTTTCTGAAATTCCTGTTACGGTAAAGCTTGTTGAAGTTGTTGTTGCGAGCTCCTGCCAGCTGCCTGTTGTCGAGTTGTAATAATAAACAACGTAGCCCGTGTTGGCGGGAGAGCCGCTCCAGGTGAGCTTTATAGAGTTGTTTGCCGTATCTGCAACGCCCTTGAGATTGGTCGGCACCTGAGCACCCTTTGTGTATACGGTTAACACAGAGGAAAATGCACCGTTTGCGGTTTTACCGTGCTCAATATAAGCTTTAACTGCAACCTTATAGGATTTACCTTCTTCAAGACCGATAAGCACGCAGGAATTGGAGCTTACCTTTGCCTTCTGCTGAAACTTCTGGGTTTCCGGGTTGTAAACATAAACGAGGTAGCCTGTGGCACCGCTCTGCTTGTTCCATGAAAGAGTTACACTTCTTTCGGTGCTGTCAGTACACTTGAGCCCCGTTACCTTTTGCGGAGGAACCACAGCCTTAACGGTGTTGGAATTCTTACCGAAAACTGCCTTTGAATTAACATATTCATAGGCTCTTACAACGTAATAATAAACCTCTGCCGCTTCAACTGACGTATCAACATAGCTTGCAGCCTGGGTCGTCTTTATTGCCTTCCACTGCTTTTCAGATAAGGCATATCTGAAAATGCGATAACCGTCTGCATCGTCAACGGTGGACCATGAAAGGCTGACACGGTTTTCTGCAACAGAGATAACGTTGAGCCTTGCAGTAGCCGGAGCTGCTTTGGTTGTGAACATCATTGCAGCCGATGAAACTGCAATAATCACACAAAGCATTACCGCAAGTAATTTTTTGGAAACCTGTTTCATAAAATATTCTCCTGACTTATATAAAATTAGGATTGCAATTTACACTTTATGCTATTTTTACACCGCCAAATGGTCTTACTGAAAGAACATAGGCTGCATCGTCGCCGAAAATAGCCTTCATTGCAGATGTGTATTCCTCAACAAGTGCATCGGGTACGAAAGCCTGAATTGTACCTGCAAATCCGCCGCCGTGAACACGCCAGGCGCCCTTACCCTTGAGCATCTGCTCGCTGATGCAAAGAGCAAGTGAAAGAGGCTGAGCTGCACCTGCCTTCTGGGTGTAAACATTCTGATTATACATATATGATGAGAAGCCGCTTTCAATGATAAGCTTCTTGAAGGCTTCGAAATCGTTCTTACCGAGTGCATCAGCCTGAAGAACTACCTTCTCGTTTTCACCGTAGTAGTGAAGAGCTCTGATTACTGCTCTTTCGCTTACTGCCTTGGCAATAGCACCCGCATTTTTAAGCACGTCGGCTTTATCAACCTCTCTCAATACCTTCTTGCCGAAGTATTCAGCAACCATTTCCATTTCGCGGCGTACTGCAGCGTAATCGTCAGTAAGATCTGAGTGGCTGCCCTTGGTATCGATAATGCAGAGTGAGTGACCTGATGATGCAAAGTCGAAATCAATTTTATTTACAACGGGCTTTGATGTATCGGCAAAGTCGATTGAAACAAAGCCGCCTACTGAGCATGCCATCTGGTCAAGAAGGCCGCAGGGCTTACCGAAGTAAACATTTTCGCTGTACTGTGAAATTTTGGCCACCTCAATGGGATCAACCTTACCGTCGTTATAAAGATAGCTGAGCATTGTGCATACGAGAACCTCAAAGGCTGCAGATGATGAAAGACCTGAACCTGAAAGCACCTGAGAAGCGGTTGTTGCATCAAAGCCGCCTACCTTATAGCCAAGCTCCTTGAAGCGAGCTGTGATACCTCTGATAATTGACTGGCTCTTGCCCATTTCACAGACCTTTACCTCAAGCTCATTGCAGTTTACTGTATCCATAGGATAGCCTGCAGACTTGATCCTGATGATGCCCTCATCATTCTTTGAAGCAACTGCTATAGCGTCAAGGCTGATGCCTGCTGCAAGAACAAGTCCGTGGTTATGGTCTGTGTGATTGCCGCCGATTTCGCTTCTGCCGGGAGCTGAGAAAAGTGCAACATCTCTTTCACCGTTCTTATCAAAAAGCTCGCTGAAGGCTGCCATTACATCAAGATATCTCTTATACTGACAGGGAATTGCTTCCTTTTTGTATACAACGGAAAACTCCTCATCAAGAAGACCCTTTTCAAGTTTTTCTTTCATCTGTTTAAAGCTTATCATATTTATCTGCCTTTCCGGTTTAAATTTTTTTATTTCTACGTTTTCTTTTCCTTTCACCTGCTACACGGGTCACTCCCCCGATTGAAAGCATAACAAAGCCCGTAAACACCAACAAGGGTATGAAAGGACCTACAAAGCTTATTGAGGCAGGATCAAAAACATTTCTTCCGATTGTTATATAAGTAAAAAGCTTATAAAGTATGCCAAAAAGCGACACGAGCATATATTCACCGAATTTCATTTCCGTTGAGCCGTAAAATACGCTGACAGCACCGAGAGGCACACCGGGCATAAGCCTTGAGAAAAACAGCACAGCCTTTGAGCCGAAGCTTCCGCTTTCTATGAAATCGTGAGGCTTGCGGTATTTTTCAAGCATCTTTTCAGCCTTACCGCCGCCGTGACGTCTGCCTTTTCTGAACTTGACGGCAAAGAATAAAGCAAGACCCGCAAGATTTATTGCCGACGCAATATACCACTTGAAAACAACCGCACTTGCAACGCACAGACATGAAATCGGAAACCAGGGAAGATAAGCCTTGATATAGTAATTTATCAGAATTATCACCACAGTCAGCACCGTGGCGCCGTTGGTTTCAATCCAGCTTTCGTAATTTTCAAGGGTGGTATTATACCGGGCATACCATTGTGTGAATTCATCTGTTGAAAAAAATCTAAGCAGCAGGACAAGTCCGATGGCAAGCAAAAAACAGAAAACTGCCGCAAGATTGAATAAACGGCCTGAATATCCTTTTTTCACCCGCACAACTCCCCTGCTTAATTTTTACAGACAATACCAATGTTATTTTAACTCAAAAGCCGCTTCCAGTCAACCGATTTGAGTATTTTTTATAAAATTTATGAATAAAGATTACATATTATTTCTCTCTGCTTAGTGACAACAGACATAAAATATGTTATTATAATAGAAATTATTTTTGCGGAGGTACATTATGAAGGTTGTTATTCTTGACGCATACGAGGCTAATCCCGGTGACCTTTCATGGGAATGGCTTAAGGATTATTTTGACGAGGTTGTTATTCATGAGGCATCTGAACAGAATCAGGTTGTTGAAAGAGCTAAGGATGCCGATGTTATTATCACAAACAAAAAGCTTCTGACAAAAGAGGTTCTTTCTCAGCTTCCCAAGCTTAAATATATTTCAACCCTTGCAACAGGCTTTAATATGATTGACACCGCTTACGCAAGGGAAAGAGGCGTTATCGCTTCAAATATTCCCGCCTACAGCACCGACGGTGTTTCACAGCTTGTTTTTGCACTTCTTCTTGAAATTACAAACAATGTTGCTCTTCACAACGATACCGTTAAAGAGGGCGAATGGACAAAAAGCAAGCATTTCTGCTACTGGAAAACTCCCCTCACCGAGCTTGCGGGCAAAACTCTCGGCATTGTGGGCTTCGGTAAAATCGGCTCTGCAGTTGCTCAGATTGCTAACGGCTTCAAGATGAAGGTTATTGCTTATTCACCAAACACAAGAACCTATGACGGCTTCGGTTCCGTTGATTTTGTTTCACTTGACGAGGTTATCGCGAACAGTGATGTTATATCACTGCACTGCCCCCTCAACGAGCACACCGAGGGTCTTGTAAATATGGAATTCCTCAAAAAGATGAAGAAGACCGCTTACCTCATCAACACTTCAAGAGGTGCGGTTATCAATGAGCAGGACCTTAAAACCGCACTCGATGAGGGTATCATTGCAGGCGCAGGTGTAGACGTGCTTTCCGTTGAGCCTGCAAGAGACGACAATCCCCTTTTAAAGGCCGATAAGTGTATTATTACTCCCCACCTTGCATGGGCAAGCTTTGAATCACGCTCACGTCTTATGGAAACCCTCAAGGCTAATATCAAGGGCTTTATGGAAGGTAAGCCGGTTAATGTGGTTAATTGAAGTAGTAAGTAGCCGGTAGTCAGTAGTCAGGGAATGCCCTGTGGGCATTTGTGTCCGCAGGACAATTCATGACACAGTCATTTCATGCCGCAAGGCAATTCATGGCGCAGCCAATTCATTGAACAAAGAAAGAC
>JAZPZK010000062.1:0-3100 GCA_045544675.1 Acutalibacteraceae bacterium | reverse complement strand
CCTTACGGTTGCCACCTCTCCCAAAGGGAGAGGCAGGTTCTTCTGCCTTAATTCGGTGAACGGATAACCTCGGTCACCGTAGTTACGGCTTTGCCATTACCCCTTTGTCCGCTTCGCGGACATTTCCCCTATCAAGGAAATCTCATCGACCGCTACAGAGCGGACACGGCAAGCCGTGTCCCTACGGTGATGTTTAAATTGCGGGGATAAGCCTTCCCGCTCCTCACCGTCGGGCGCGATTGCGTTATAATAGCACCGAAGGTGCAAACCTCAGCCTTGCCTCTCCTGAAAGGAGAGGTGGCACCCGAAGGGTGACGGAGAGGTTCTGCGCATTGCGAATTGCGCATTGAATTGCCCTTCGGGCATCCCTTACTACTTACTACTATCAATGCACATTCTTCATTTAAAAAGCACCCTGACGTAAGGGTGCTTTTTATCAGCTTTCTTTCTTATTTCTTTCCTCAAGCACTGCTGCTCTCTTGTCCGCAAGCTCAACAATCAGCTGCTGCTGAAGCTTACCGTGGATGGGATAAAGAATAAATGAAAGACCGTAAAGACCTCTTGCAAGTGCGGGAAGGATACAGAATACTATCCATATACCGCGCTGAATGTGGTCCTCGGTGTTGGGGATAAGCTTACCGTCTGATGTGTACTGAGGCTCGTAGTGCATCCATACGAGTACCATTGATGAAAGCCACTTTGTTACTGTGATTGCAAGCTTTGCAAAATAGCCCTGAACGGTGGTAACAAGTGCTTCGTTACGGCTGCCGTCCTTCCATTCCATATAGTCGATAGCCTCGGCTGTAAGGATAGGATTGCACATCTGGATAATCTTGTTGGGAAGACCTGCAATTGTAAGAAGAACGATAACAGTTACAAGGTTAATAAAAATGTGATCTGTGAAGTCGCCCTTCATAACTGCGCCCTTGGGGTAGCCGGCTATGAAAAGAAGAGCATAAGCACCAAGACCTAAAAGACCTGCAAAAATAGCGGTAGCTCTTGCACCGAACTTCTTTATCATCTTTGAAGCTACGGGAATCATGAAGTAGTTGGGAATACCTGTGAAAAGACCGCAGATTGTCTGATATGAAAAGGCTCCGACGTTGTTATACCAGAAATATTGCTCTGTTGAACCACCGACAGCCTTGAAGTTATTGAAAAAGTCAGCGAGAATAATGGCAAAAAGAGGCTTATTTTTAAGAATATGCCTGAAGGATGTCATAATAGGAATCTTCTTCATTTCCTCACGGCTCTGAAGAGGAACTCTTTCTCTCAGGTTAAAGAAGGCGTTGATTGCAAACACCGAAGCGAAGGCAAACATAATGTATGAGGAGAACGCATAAACCCTTGCCTGCGGCACACCTAATTTAGGTAATAAGTCAAGCATGGGTGCAACAAGAGAGGGAATCCATACGGCGAAAAGCTCAACAAACTTAGTGGTCGAAAGCAATCGGTTTCTTTCCAGGTTGTTCGGTGTGACGTTATAGAACATCAGGTTCCATGCATTGAAATAGCTCATACCGAGACCGTATATAACTACCGCAGCAAGAGCATAAAATGCAAGTCCTACGCTTTCCGGAGCAAGATTCGGTGTAGAGAAAAGCATTATACCGCCGATAATCCATATAGGAAGAGGCAGGATGAAAAAGGGCTTGACTCTGCCCCAACGGGTTCTTGTTCTGTCGATGATAAGACCTGAAATTGTATCGTCCAAGGCATCGTAAAGTGTTGCAAAGGTGTTGACCGCGGCAAGATGTGCCGGCTTGACACGCATAATATTGATAAGGAAGAAGTCCTGATGTGTGCTCATGAACTGGTTCAGAGCCTTATGACCGAAGTTTGCCATAACATAGGCAAAAATTTCCTTGGGTCTGAGATATCTCTTTTTTCTCTGCGCCAGATTATCAAGAGTCTCAAGCTGTGACTCATTGGCCGACGCGGTGTTTTCTTTTATATCTGACATTTTATCACTCATTTCAATGGTATTTTCAGAAATTATTTCTTGTTTTCACGTTCTGCAAGAGCTTCTCTTGCCTTGCGGATTTTTTCTGCCTTTTCTTCTTCAGCCTTCTTCTCGGCTTCAGCTCTGGCAGCTTCTTTTCTTATACGCTCGGCTTCTTCTTTTTCTTCCTTGATTCTTACTCTTTCGAGTCTTTCCTCTTCGAGAAGCTCCTTGCTCTTTACAGGGGCCTTGAGAACAAGAAGATTGCCGATGAGTGCCACGCAAAGAAGAGCTATGTAAACATATACACCCCACATTGCTCCCGATGATGCATTCTCAAAGGTAAGTGTGCCGATAGTGAAGGTATCTGCTGCAGAAACAGCCTCATCTGCCATAAAGAACATTGCTGTTGCTGCACCTGTGATAAGAATGCTAAGCACGTCAGCAATAACAACTGCCTTGGTTTTGAAATTTCTGAAGGTTATAAAGATAAGGAAAAAGGCGGCAACGATAACCACTATATTAAGCAGCATAAGCAGGAAACCCAGAACATAAAGCCTTGCCGGATTATCTGCCGAAAGAAGTCCGCCGATATCCTTAAAGAGAATACCGAAGAAATTGAGGGTGTTCGCTCCGTCGGTAAAAATACCGAAAAGGTCATATGAAAGCGTGTCTGCTTCACTTTTCAGCTGTGCCCAGGGAAGAACAAAACCTATTGCAGGCAGAAAGGACATAACTATACGCCATATTCTGAGCTTTGTGCCGATTGTTGTATAGCGGAAATCGTTAAGCTTATAATAAAGAAGCTGAAACTTTTCCTCTGCTGTTTTGTTGTCTTCTTCAAGACGTGCCTCCCAGTTATAGTTGGGAATGTTGGCACCGCAGTGCTTACACTCGGCTTTGACATCGTATATGTGAAGCTTTTCTCCACACTTAGGACATTTGGCTGCCATCTGAACACCCTTTCCTTATTTTTTATATATTTTTATGTAAAAGCACACAAAGGTACATACTTATTTTATCTTTAAAGAAAGAAAAAGTCAATAATAAAACTCTGACGACCTGATATATTTACAAAAAGATATGAAATGAACTAAAAAATACGCCTAAACATTTGACCTTTTCGCTTTTATGTAGTATAATGCTTTATTGATGTAA
>JAZPZK010000061.1:0-4399 GCA_045544675.1 Acutalibacteraceae bacterium | reverse complement strand
TGTCGTCTTTTTATTTTTACGCTGAATACAAAAAATAAGGAGCTCGGAAAAAATGCGCAGAATGAACAAACCGAGCCAAAATAAAGCGAAAAGCTTTATTTTGGGTTACCCGACGGCGTACAAAGGTACTCCGAGGGCGAGGTTTGTTTATAGCATAAAACACAAAAACAGTGTTTTTGTCTGTTCTTCATCATTTTTTATATTTTAAAGGGTTCTTTCGGTCAGCTCATAACCGAAGAAACCCTTTATTTATCTTGTTTTATGCGGTCTGCACTTTTTTTCCAGCCCCTTTTTTCCGGAAAACGTGTGCAGGCGGGAAGCTTCGGCTCCCCACCCCCGGGAGGAGCCCACCGGCTTCTGCCGGGGGCTTTCGTTTGCACAGCTAAAACGAAAGGGCAACGGCAGGGCCTAGCCCCCTGCCGTTGCCGGGGAGCCGCCCCGCAGTAAAGCACTTTTTCCCCTTGATAATTTTCCCTTATAATGTTATACTAATCAACAGCAGTAGCTTACGGGAAAGGAGGATAAGCATGAAGAAAAATTATATCACTCTGAACAAGTATTTCATCATGGGCTGTGTGCTTTCTTTTTTTGTTCCGCTTGTGGGAGTTTTCATCGGCTATGCCCTGAGAGACCTTGCTCCCTTCGGCGATAGAACAATCTGCTCTATGGACGGCTTTTCGCAGTATTATCCTATGCTTGAGAATATGTCCGATGCTATAAAGGACGGCGAGCTTTTTTACTCCTTCAACGGTGCTCTCGGCTTTAACCTCTGGGCACAGAGCGCTTATTACACTAACAGCCCACTATGGTTTCTTGTTTATTTTCTTCCCCACGCCTCACAGCTTGTTGCAATAAACCTTATTGTTGCACTTAAGTTTTCTCTTTCCTCTTTATTCTTTTACCTTCGTCTTTATTTCACCCATAAGGATACTCAGCCGGTAAACCTCAGCATAACTCTTCCCGCTGTTTCTCTTTGCTACGGTCTCAGCGGTTACGCTCTGGCATTTGTCAACCAGCTTATGTGGGCGGATGTTATCATGCTGTTGCCTCTTGTTATTCTCGGCGTTGAAAGACTTCATAAGGGCAAGAGCCCTGCTCTGTATATAGCAATGCTCTTTTTATGTATGTGGTCCTGCTTTTATCTGAGCTTTATGGTCTGTGTTTTCCTTTGCCTTTATTTTGTTTATATCACACTTAAAAACGGTGACAGTCTGAAAAGCTTTATAAAAAAAGGCTTCCGCTTTGCTCTTTGCTCTCTTTCCTCGGCGGGTCTTGCCGCCGTGGTGCTTATTCCCGTTTATAAGGCATTGTCTCTCACCCTTGCAAGCGAGCTCGGCTTTGAGGGTACTGTTTATTTCAAGTATACCCTTCGTCAGATGCTTGAAAGGCTTCTCTTCTTCCGTGAGCCCTCTCTGGAATACGATGCCCCTAATCTTTATATGGGTGTTACCTGCGTATTGCTTCTGCTTATAGCCCTTGTGGCTAAAGAGATTCCCCTTTGGAAAAAGCTTCTTACAGCAAGCTTCATCGGCTTTATGTTTATAACAATGAGCCTTAACCTTGGTGAATACGTATGGCACGGCTTTCATTATCCCAATCAGCTTCCCGGCAGACAGAGCTTCCTTTTTATTTTCCTTTGTCTTTGTGCCGTGGCAGACTTCCTTGTGACAGTGCCCCTTAAGAAATATCTGTATATCGCAATAAGCGTTGTAATATGCCTTGAGGTGACCATGAATGCCGCCTGTCAGCTCGGCTTGAACGTATGGGCATCACGCACCTCCTCTATACGTCAGTTTGACAATACTATGAGCATCTTCACCGCCCTTGACGATGAAGAGGATTTTATGCGCATTGAGTGGGCAGACGTAAAAAAGAACAACTACCCTCAGCAGTATTCCTACAAAGGTGTCACCTACTACTCCTCAACCATGTCTGCCGATGCCTATAACTTTTTCCAGCAGATGGGGCTTGAAAGATACGCAAAAAACGTCAGCGTATATTATAAGCAAAGCAGAATTACAAATTCTCTTTTCGGCATTGAGTTTATTATGCAGCCTGACGGTCTTGTTGTTTATTATAACGAGACTGCTCTCCCCCTCGCCTTTGTTGCCGATAAGGCTATACTTGATTTCGACCTTTATGCTCAGGCTATGGGCGATGAAACCCAGAAGGCACTCTGGAGGTCAATTACAGGTGAGGATGAAATTGATATTGATTCTCAGGCAGAAAAGCTTAAAGAGTGCGGAATGGAAATAACATCCTTTGATACAGATAAAATCAAAGGTATGCTTGAAGCAAAAGAGAGCGGTGTTCTTCTTTTTACCATACCCGACGACGGTGGCTGGAAGATATATATTGACGGCAAAGAAGCTCCCGTAATAAAGGCGGCAGGCTATTTCTGCTCTGTTGAAATTGAAAAAGGTGTCCACGAAATAGAAGCAGTTTACACCGTGCCGGGAATTATCCCGGGTGCGGCAATCAGTGCCTTTACCGCCCTGACTCTGGTTGTAATATGGCTGATTAAGAAGAGAAAAGCAGCTTCTTGCGTCAACCAAGAGCAATATCCATTATCATCATAATACAAAAGCCTATACCGAAGCAAAGGGGTGCTCTGAAGGAGTGCCCCTCTTCCTTTTCCATAAGTCCGTCACAGACCGCGTAAAGCATAGCACCTGCCGCAAAGCCGAAAAGATAGGAGAGAATGCTTTCTATAAAGCCCGTTGCCGCAAAGGTGATAAGACCCCCAAGAGGCTCAACCGCTCCCGATGCCACCCCCAGAAGAAAGCTTTCAGCCTTGCTGTTACCGTCAGCGTAATGGGGCATAGATATAATTGCTCCCTCAGGAATATTCTGAAGTGCTATTGCAAGAGAAAATGCAAAGCAGGAAAGTGGAAGCCCCTCAGCGCCTTCAGAGAGCCACATAGAAAACATCATACCAACCGCCATACCTTCAGGAAAATTATGAACGGTTACGGCAAAAAACTGCATTTTTCTGCCGCTTACACTTTGGTTTTCACCCGATTTTATAACCAACCTTTCCCCTGCAATCATAAAAGCAAAGCCTATAGCTATCCCCGCTGTAACAGGTAAAAAAGCAAAGCCCTTCAAATCCTCACGCATTTCAACAGCAGGAATTATAAGACTCCATACAGAGGCCGCAACCATAACGCCGCCCGCAAAAGCACCAACCGCCTTCTGAAGAGAAGAGTTGATTTTTTTCATTGCAAAAACTGCCGCCGAGCCTATAGTTGTGCCGATAAAGGGTATCATTATACCAAGAAAAGCAATAAGCACAGTAACCACCTACCTCTCTATTCAGTATAGCTGAAAGAGAAGTTTTAGTTACATTTTTTGTGTTCTCACAACAGTAAGAACACCGTCCTTTACGGTGAAGCCGATTTCATATCCGCCGAATTCCATTCCGTATTCTCTGTCAGGGTCATCTTTATAGGTAGGTCGTGGGTCGTCAGAAAGAATACCCATAAGCACATTAAGCTTTTCTGCAGGTATAACCGACGAAAGCTCCTTCGGAAAAATCACCTTGAGCGTTCTGTCCTCAACCTCCTGCGAAAAGCCGCCTGTTGCATCGTCAATACTGTCTGCAAAGGGCAGATATGGCTTTATATCATAAATCGGTGTGCCGTTCATAAGGTCAACGCCGCTTACATAAAGCACAGGTCCCTCCTTACTGTCAAGGTCGATTCTCTCAAGCCTTACTGCTGAAAGACCTATACTGTTGGGTCTGAATGGTGAGCGTGTGGCAAAAACACCCATTCTTTTATTTCCGCCAAGCATCGGCGGTCTTACAGTAGGGCTCCAGTTATCCCTCACACTCTCGGAAAACTGCCACAGCAGCCATATATGAGAAAAGCCTTCAAGTCCGCGGAAGGCTTCCTTTATTCTGTATTCCTTTTGAAAAACTATTTTTCCTGCCGCTTCCTTTACAATGCCGCTCTGACGGGGAATTCCGAATTTCGTTGTGAAATCCGTATAGATATGACCGATGATTTTCATACTGTCACCCTTTCTTTACCCCACGATTATACATCATAAAATCAAAGCAAGTCAAGACCGCTTACCGTAGACTATCTTCACGTCAGGAAAATCCTCCATATAAAGAGTTGCACCTTGAACACAGTTACCCTCACAGTCATAAGCATCAAACTTAAGAAAAACGTAAGCTTTGATAAAAAAACAAACGGCGCGCCAATAGGGGAAAAACTTGTAAGCATACCTGTTTCTGTTAAGAACCAGCATCGCATTTGTATGCACAAATTCAGTTGGGCAGTAGCCCAAACCCACAGAGCAACAGAAAAGAGAAGACTCGTTAATATACGAATCTTCTCTTTCTTTTTGTCTGTTAAGTGATATGCTGACTAAAGTCAGCGTGATATTTTCT
>JAZPZK010000060.1:0-2507 GCA_045544675.1 Acutalibacteraceae bacterium | reverse complement strand
GAATTATTTTTTTCAAGTTTCGCAAGGTTAGGGGTACACTCGACATTGGATGAGACAGATTGATAAGAGGTAGCCAATCCGAACAAAACTTTGGATTGGCTGCTTTTTTTATTCACCAAAAACCGCACAATAAAGCCATTTATCGACCGTATCAAAACAAAATTTTCTAATTCCTTTTTTTATAAAATTTTCAAAAAACTTTTTTAAAAGGTCGCAATCCGAACATGTACCCTTCCAAGCCCTGTCGCCCGTACCAAGGCGAAACCGTACAGTCTAAAAATAGGCTGTACGGTTTCTTTATTTCCAAAATCTTAAGCTAATCTTAAGGTTCAGCTTAACTGAATTTCAGCTTGCTGTTATAAAATGAAATCAGCAAGGAGGAAATGAATATGCTTGAATGTACTAATCTTACAAAATCCTATAAGAAAAAATGCGTTGTCGATAATTTAAGCTTCAAGGTGAACAAGGGCGAAATCTTTGCCTTTCTCGGCAGTAACGGTGCTGGTAAAACTACCACGATAAAAATGATACTCGGTCTTGTGGGTATCGACAACGGAAAAGTTAAAATTGCTGAAAATATCCGCATCGGTTATTCTCCCGAAACGCCCTACTTCCCGCCTTTTCTTACAGGATATGAGGTGCTTGAATACTATGCGGGTATTCAGAAAATTGCAAAGGCTGAACGAAAGGCAGAAATCCCGAAACTTCTTGAAACTGTTGGGCTTGAAAATGATAAAACGAGGGTAAAAAACTACTCAAAGGGTATGCTTCAAAGACTTGCTCTTGCACAGGCTTTGCTCGGTAATCCCGACTTACTTATTCTTGATGAGCCGACAGCAGGACTTGACGCATTAGGCAGACTTGAAATAATGCAGCTTATAGAAAAACTGAAAAACTCGGGCAAGACCATTATCATAAATTCACATATTCTGAACGATATTGAACGCATCTGCGACAGAGGTATTATCATAAAAAAAGGCGTTCAGATGGGTGTATGGAACAAGTCTGATAATAATACAAAAACGCTTGAAGAAATTTTCCTTGATTTAGTTGGAGGTATCACAGAATGACAATCGCACTTACTGCTCTTAAAGAAAAAATCCGCAGAAAAGAGCTTTACATAGTTTCTGCAATCGGAGTGCTTATTCTTCTTATATTCGGAACAGGCTCCGGCTCGATTTCCATAAACGGCGAGGCGGTTACAGATTACAAAATGCTCGCTCCCGTACTTCTTATCGTAGTTAATGCAATAAGCTGTATTCTTGCGGTAATTATGAGCCTTGGCACAATTCCGAATGAGTACGAGCGAAACACCAGTCACCTTGTATGGATAAGAAAAATACCACAGTACCGCTATCACGGTGAGCTTGCTTTAGCTAACGTCTTTTCGGGGCTTATATCCGAGGCAATACTTTTCTGTGCTATGCTTATTTTTATGATTACAAACGGTAAGGCAGATGAGCTGTTCAGACTTATTCCTGCATATCTGATTGTGGCAATAAATGTTACAATAGTAAGTGTTATGACAAGCGCATTAAGCATAGTTATCCCCAAATTTGCAGTAGGTGCAATCGCCGCTGCTGCAACACTTATAGGTATTTTCAGCAGTCTTTTGGCAACCTTAAAGGACATTATAGGCGGTTTCGGCGGAGTGATGGTAAAATACGCACTTAAGATTATACCCAATCTTCACGGAATACAGAGCGAGGCTGCAAATGCTCTCTGCGGAAAAGATGTTGATATACACGTTATACTTACAGGACTGCTTGCAGTTTATGTGTTCATAGCACTTATTCTTGTGCTTAAAAGAAAAGAGGCTTGATTATGAAGAAAGTTATAATATTTGTTCTTATCGGAATTATGCTTGTCACAGGAGTAATTGCAACAGGCACCTATGGTCTTTCGGAAGAAGATATTGAAATTTATGAGCGTGCTGTTTCTATTGAAGATGACTTTGGTTTTGATGGATTTGCTATTACCGATTATCCTGTTTCATTCTATGACGGAGACAACGACTATGTTGTTGCATGGGAAAACGGCGAGTACAGCATAAACAAACGGAATCCCGTTATGGATTTCATAGTAGCAACCGCCTACCCTGTTGATGAGCATTATGAGGTGCTTACTCCTACAATCGAAAAGATGTCATCTCTTCTCGGTCTTTTAAGTATGGGAAACGGCAGCTATGGTGCGGACGAACACGTTACTACATTATGGCACGAGGCTTTTCATTGCTATCAGCTTACAAACTATCTTGAAAACATTGAAAGTATTCCGCTTGTAGCAGTCGATGAAAGCCTTATTGCAGGAAATGCAGATACAAATGAACAGGCGGTAAGGTTATTTGAGCAGAAATCCGAACTGCTGAAAAAAGCGGTTAAAACTGATGATATTGACAAGATAAGGGAATATATTGTAGAATATAAAAAGCTGGACGAAGAAAGAAAGACTCTGCTTTCCGATGAGGTTAATTCTGTTGAAGAATACTACACAAGAATTGAGGGCAC
>JAZPZK010000059.1:0-7715 GCA_045544675.1 Acutalibacteraceae bacterium | reverse complement strand
ATACAAAAACACTGTTTTTGTGTTTTATGCTATAAACAAATCTCGCCCTCGGAGTACCTTTGTACGCCGTCGGGTAACCCAAAATAAAGCTTTTCGCTTTATTTTGGCTCGGTTTGTTCATTCTGCGCATTTTTTCCGAGCCCCTAAAAAGGAGCTGTAAAAACTTTCGTTTTTTTACAGCTCCTTTTCTTTTTTTATTTATCGGCAGGCTTCAGCTTTTCTTCTTTTTCTTGCCGATGCAAGCTTGACAGCCAAAAGAGCTGCTGCGGTTAAAATCATAGCTGATCCTGCCGCATAATAAGCTGCTATGCCCTCTCCGCCGGTTGCGGGAAGAAGATAGCCCTCTGTAAGGACGTTCGTCACAGTAAGAGAATAGGTGGGCATCTTTGTCTTTTCAACTGCTTTATAGACGGTGAAGGTCGTACCTCTTGACGAATTCGTATACGTAGAAATCGATGTACCGTCGATAAATATATATCTTAACGTAGAGCCTACGCCAAGCTTTCCGCCCGAAAGACTTACATTCGTGTTGTTGTTAGTATTTGAGGTGTTGGTAGACAGACCGCTGCTATAACGAATATATCTGTTATTTCCAACATTCCTGAGCTTGATTCTGTTATTGTATGAAACTGCCTCCCATTGCTGATAGGTATCTGAGGGGTTTTCCGCACGGCTTACAACATTGTTGCCGCTACAGGCAAGAGCATATCCGTTATAGACAAATCTGTAGATTTCGCCTGCAACAAGGGTGTTTGTCTCTTCCCAGTCGGTATAAGCTCCGCCCTCATTTACCGTAAGAACCGAATATTCGGGCAGATAGCCGCTTACGGGCATTTCCTCAACACTGTAGATAACCTCAGAGCCGTCGGAATTATAATAGGCAAGGCCGTCGAAGGTGCCTTTCCAGCTGTTGCTTCTGTCAAGAGTAAGTGTTCTGCCCGTATCCTCACCGTCAGCAATCAGCTTTACTGTTACGCTGTGATTTGCGTGTTCATTTTCACCGTCAGACCACTTTTTGTCTACACTTAACGATGTCTGCTCATTTTCAGGCACGGGAGTATTTGTAACCTGAACAAAGCTACCGCTGAGGTTTTCCTCAAGCTTTGTGTAAAGCTCAAATTCCATTGCGTTGCCGCTGTCAGCGCTGAAATCACGGTTGAAGTAATAATATACGTTTCCGTTTTGGGCAAAGAGCCGGTTGTTATAGAAATAAAGGATTCTGTTTCCGTCCTGAGTGGGAATGAAGTCATCGGTGCCGTCAAGGATGATTCTGTAGCCATTGCCGTTAATCAGATGGAAGCCCATTACATCGGCAATTGAAGTCCATTGTGCACCTGCCTGCTGCTGTCCCTGCTCACGGCTTATCCAGCTGAAGGAGCCGTTTGCGGCAGTAAGCACGTTGCCGCTTTGTTTATCTGCAAGAAGGAAGGTATCACCATCACGAAGACGTTCGGTTTTTATCCATTGGCTTTCTTCTCTGAAGGGAGTCGGGTCGCTTACAACAGATGTGAAGCCCGCATTCTGAACCTCTCTTACCGAATATACTATTGTTTCACCCTGACTGTTTTTCTCAGCAAGTCTTGTCCAGGTGTAGGTCCATCCGTTATCCGCATTCAGCTCTGCGGTCTTTCCCGTAAGAGCAGAATCCGCCAAAAGCAGAACAGTAACGCTGTCAGGTATGTTCTCTGAGCCCTGTGCCCAGATTTTCTGAACTCTGAAGGCAGTAAGTCCGCTTTCTTCAGGAATCTCTTTCTGGTTGGTGATGGCAACCGAAAGCAGATGTATTGCCTCATCGGTATAGCTTTCCAGAACATCAAATCCGTCGCTGTGCTCCTCATCCTCACCTCTGAGGGAGTCTGTAGTACATACGGAGCCACCGAGATTATTCATCGCAACACGTATGATGTCGTCGGTGACCGGATAACCATCGGGAGCTTTGGTTTCCTTTATGTAATAAACCTTACCTGCGGAAATACCCCAGAAATACACCTTTCCGTTTTTCGTTGTGAAGGTGTTGGTGCTGTCCTTATCGTTTTCATAGTCCCATTCGCTGTTCCACAGCTCAGCAGGAACGGTGCAGTTTTCATCGGTGAAAACAGAGAACTCCGCTCCGTCAAGAATCTGACCGCTGTTTACATCCTTTTTGATAAGCTCCATAGCATAGCGCGGTGTTATGTTGAAATAAATGGCGCAGTTGGACTGTGAGCTGCCTCGTTCCATATAGTAAATGGTCAGCGTATGCTCGCCCTCACTGAGATCGATCTGAGAGGTGGCAGGTGTGCTGACAAGGGCATTATTCAGCGCCGGGTCGGTAGTAACGGTGCCGGTGGAGAAATCAATAGTACCTGTCTTGATGCCGTGAAGACCGCCTATATCCATAACAAGCTCACCGTCTATGAACACCCAGATGTCATCGTCGCCGTGGAACTGGAAATTCATATGGTCACCGTGGGTAGAAATGTTGCCGTAGTTGCCGTAGCTGTCAACAGTACCCGTATCGT
Organism: Acutalibacteraceae bacterium; assembly: GCA_045544675.1. Lineage (GTDB taxonomy): Bacteria > Bacillota > Clostridia > Oscillospirales > Acutalibacteraceae > UBA6857. Next base: position 5,214 of record JAZPZK010000059.1, on the reverse strand, counting down.
TAGGCAGATAGAAGTTTATTTCAGACTTCATTCCGAACCAGTAGTTTGTGCCTGCGTTTCCTGCCGCACTGCCCTGATTGGTGGATTTGGCGTCATACTGATAGTTGCCGGTTTTTCCGTTTTTATCAGCATAGTCTGTTATTATTTTGTTGTTGCTGTTATTGGTGTAGGGTGAGTTAAAGGGCAAGAAGTCGGAATATGCACCCTGCGAAGTGGCCTGACCCGAGCTATTGAAGCCATCCTTGAGTGAGTCTGATGTGCGCTCAAGGTAATCGTAAACATAGAAGCGCTCTTCACTCTGATTATAGGATGCCGCATTGAGCGTTGCATCGTAATAGTAATATCCGTTATGGATTCCGTCGTAGTTGCTGTCGCCCTCCTCCATAAACTGATAGAGATAGTTACCCTCACCCACATGGTGCTTACCTATGACAGGGGTGTTTTCATTGAAGAGCACATCAATAATATCTCTGCCTGACATATCGTAAACGTAATCGGTAATCTGAGAGGTGATTTCACTCTTGTTATCGTTGAGCCTTGCTAAATTGCCGGCATAGGATATATGCTTGCCTCCGCTGTCCCAGTCACGGAAAATAAAGCCTAATGAAGGCTGATTGTTATAAGGAACATTACTGTTCTGCACAACAGACCAGGTTTCACTGTGGGATGTTGCACTTATGGAGCCGGTATGGGTGACACTGTGGAAATTGAAAGCCGCGCTGTAGTCAAACAAATCCGTTGTGATAAAGGAATTGGTATCAAGGCTCGGAACAACGTGCTCGTTGTTTCTTCCCACATTATAATCAGAGGCAATCCAGTCTGCATAGAAAACCGTGTTCTGTGTTACCTCTGCCTTTTCACCGGGCTTATAATACTTATGATTGTTAATATCGTACCAGCCGTTGATAACATAGTCGTATTTGCTGGGTGACTTGAAGCTTTCAGGCAGAATTATTTCACCTGAAACCGACTGATATACATTTCCTGCCTCATAAAGGCTCATAATGCCGCCGCAGGTACCGTCCAGCCATACGTGATAGGTTGCCTCTGCTGCTCTGCCGGTTGCATAAGTCTGTACCGTCTTAGAGTCAGCCTCTGAGGTATCGGCGGGCTGTACGCTGCGTGCGTAAAGAGCGTAGCTTACGGGACTTACTGCACCGGTCTCTTCTTCAAAGCATTCCTTGATATGCGTATGCTCCTGTTCATCGCAGATGAAGAAGCGCTGACTTATAAAGCATTCTTCGGTGTGTATGTGGCTGCCCTCTTCCCTTTCGGCATCGGTAAAGGTAAGCACACCTTCATCAAAGCCGCACACAGACACCTGACATATTTCGTGGCAGTCATCATTATGTCTGTGCTGAGTGAAGCCGCAATAAACCTGAAGCTCCAAAGTAATTGCAGGAAGAATAAGCATATATGTTGTGCAGAAAACAACTATAACCGAAAGCACCTTTGCTGCGTTTTTCCAACGTTTTTCAAGTCTTGCAAGCTTAATAAGCTCACTGACCTTCTGCATAAAGGCTTTCATAGCTATCCCTCCTTCAATAAAAAATGCGGTAATACCTAATACTCCAAATTAGATATTACCACATAATTTTTTATAAAGCAATGCTTCATGCAGAACTTTATTTTCTTTTCTGTCAAAATTCGCCGAAAAAATCAAGAATTTCGCTGAAATACCAGCTAAGGGTATTGTCATCGCTCATAAATATTTCGTGTTTGCTGTTTTTAACCTGCTTTACCTTCACTTCGGCCTTGGCCGCAAAGGCATCCGTATATTCCATAAGAAGCTGTCTGTCCTCTTCGGGCTTGAAAATAATAAGCCTTGTTCTGAGTGCTCTTATGCCCTCATCGGATAAAATACGGTTTCTCGCCTCAAGGGAAGCCTTAACCCAACCGAAGGAGGGACCGCCAGTCTGATATAAAGGCTCCTTTTTACGCTTTTCGTGATAGTAATCAAACCTTGCCTTACTTACTGCATCACTTTCTTCATAGGTCTGCTCTTCGTCAAAAACGCATCTTCCGGGAGCAGAAACCTTATTGCCGCCAAGGGAACAGATAAGCTTTGCCGCCGCAGAAGCGACTGCTACAGGCATACCCATATTACCGCATATCATCGGTGAGGAAAGCACAGCCTTTTCCACGGTGTAGGGATGCTTCATCATATAAAGAAGGGCTACGGTACTGCCGAGAGAATGAGAATAAATATAAATTTTGCCGCTGAGATTTGTTGGCCTTACAACGCTTTCTATAAACAGATGCAGATCATCGGCATAGGTTTCAAAGGAGTCAATTTCCACCCTTTCCTTCTTTTCAGACTGATGAAAGGATTTGCCGTGGCCTCTTAAATCAGGCACAAAAACGCTGAAGCCTGCCTTACGGAAATAGTAAGCCGCCTCACGGAATTTCTCTGCCGACTCGGTAAAGCCGTGCAGAATGACGATGCTTCCCCTTGAAAGCATTTTTTCATAGGCTTCATAATGAAGCTTTGTTCCGTCAGAAGCAAAAACAGAGCCCTGTCTGCCCTTCTTCTCAAGATAAGGCTCAACCTGAGTGCTCATAGCATAAGCATAGGCTTTTTCCGGCACAACCTCAACTCTGTTTAAAAAGTCCAGCATAATAAGACCTCCCGAAATATTCTTTATCCTTATTTTATCATAATTTCAGGCTATGTCAATGGCGCTCAGACTATTGCTTATATTGTCTTTTTATGGTATAAAGGTCTCAGGCGGTGATTAAATGAAAAGAAAAGATACATACATCCTTCTCTTTTTTATAACCCTTCTTACAGAGGTGCTTATAGCTCTTTTTGTAAAAGATGCTTTTATCAGACCCTATGTGGGCGATATGCTTGTAACTGTGCTTATATGTCTGTTCTTAAGGGCATTTTTCCCTTTCAAAACAAAGCTTTTACCTCTTTTTGTGTTTATCTTTGCCGCAGCGGTGGAAATCGGCCAGTATTTCGATTTCGTTGCACTTCTGGGTCTTTCTGATAACAGATTTCTTTCCGTTCTTCTCGGCAGAACCTTTTCTTTTGCAGATATAGTCTGCTACGCTGCAGGCTGTGTTCTGTTCTTTGCCGCAGAAAAGATTGTGAATCGCCGAAGGCTTTCAGTCTGAAACAGTAGGGTGAAGAGTATAATCCGAACCCGCCCAAAAGCGTGAATTTTCGCGGCTTTTCGGTGTTTCGGATTTGAAAGGCGGCAGCCTGTCGGCATCCTCAACACACAAAAATCCATCAAAAATTCGCACTTTTGGGTCATCAGATTTTTTGCGAGACGGATTTTTGTCATATCAAGGCACAAAACGCAGTAAATCCTGCCGGATTTACGAGTATTTTAACGAAGAGATGGCGAAAATCCGTCCGAAAAAAACGGGTTCGGATTATACTCTTCACCCTATGCGTATATAGCTATAATATCAGAGCTTAGCTTTGCACAGGATAAAAAATAAACCCCGCAGATAGTGAAGTGAACCCCAAAGTTTAGACAAAATTAAATATTAAATTACATGCGAATGAGTTCGGTATTGTACCGGGCTCATTCCTTTTAGTTTTAGGGAAATGCGTTCATTGTTGTAGTAATGGATGTATTTCTTCAATTCATCAATGAAAGCATTAACACTTTCAAACTTTTCACCATAGAACATTTCAACCTTTAATCTACCAAAAAAGTTTTCCATAGCACCGTTATCCATACAGTTTCCTTTTCGAGACATACTTTGAGTAATGTTATGTTCAGCGAGTAATCGTTGATACTCGGCATGCTGATATTGCCAACCTTGATCCGAGTGAAATATCGGTGTTGCATCAGCAGGAAGTTTCTCAAACAAGCCATCAAGCATTTCTCTGACCTGTTCTAAATTAGGACTTGTTGAAATGGAATAAGACACAACTTCATGATTGAACAAATCCAAAACAGGAGAAAGATATACTTTCTCATCACCAATCTTGAACTGTGTAACATCTGTCGTTATCTTTTCAAACGGCTTATCAGCTTTGAAATCTCTCTTAAGTAAATTGTCAGCAATTTTACCAACCGTTCCTTTGTATGAATGGTATTTATCGTTTTTACGTTGTTTACCTTTCAAACCAAGAACATTCATTAGCTTTTGTACGGTTTTGTGATTAATTACATAACCTTTGTTACGCATAGCTATTGTGATTCTACGGTATCCGTATCTTCCTTTATTAGCATTGTAGATTTCTTGTATTTCTCGCTTTTCACACTCATATTTATCTGCATCTAGGTGTTTCAGATAATAGTAGAATGTACTCCGAGCTAAACCTGATAGTTGCAGCAAGTCATTTAATGGATATCTCTGCCTTAATTCATTGACTATTGCTGCTTTTTCCTTTCCTCTTGCAACCTTTTCTGAACTAAGGCATCGAGTTTTTTTAAGTATTCTATCTCCATTCGGAGTCTCTGGTTTTCGGCTATTAAATCTTCTTCAATCTTTTTGTCTAACTTAGGTGGTCTGCCTTTCCTTGTTCCGCCTCGCCTTTCTTTCATAAGACCTTCGGCTCCTTCTTCCAAATATATGCGTTCCCACCGTTGTACTTGTTTGTGATAGTTGTGTTCTTGTCCTTTACTTACGTCCCAATACTTTCGTACAGTTTCTCTGTATCCCATATGGTGTTCACACATATCCATTATAACACCTATTTTGAATTCTGCACTATACTTTTGTTGTATTGTTCCTTTTTTCGCCATAAAAATATGCACCTCCAAAAGTGTCTAACTTTTGGGGTGCATATTTTTATGAGTAAAACAGGAAGAAAAAATAAAAGTTATAGTGCAGAATACAAGATAGGTGTTATAATGGATATGCGAGAACACCATTTGGGCTACTGTGAGACGGTCCGAAAGTATTGGCCTGTAACGGGTAGTAATGCAGACAACTATAAGAATATTGTCAAACGGTGGGAGCGCATATTTCTGGAAGAAGGAGCCGAGGGCCTTATGAAAGAAAGACGAGGCAGAGCATGTGCTGCCAGCGGCACAAAGAAAGGCAGGCCAGCAAAACTGGATCCAAAGGTAGAAGAAGATCTTATTGCCGAGAATCAGCGGCTTCGTATGGAAATTGAGTACTTAAAAAAACTGAGTGCCTTAGTTCTTGCGGAAGAGCAAAAGAACGGCAAAAAGCCTTGATTGTTTTGGAGCTAAGGCAAAAGTATCCGCTGAAGGACTTGTTAAAACTGTCTGGTATAGCAAG
>JAZPZK010000058.1:0-36939 GCA_045544675.1 Acutalibacteraceae bacterium | reverse complement strand
AAATGGCGACCCGGAACGGGCTCGAACCGTCGACCTCCAGCGTGACAGGCTGGCGTTCTAACCAACTGAACTACCGGGCCAAATGGTGGGAACAACAGGGCTCGAACCTGTGACCCTCTGCTTGTAAGGCAGATGCTCTCCCAGCTGAGCTATGCTCCCACATCTTGCCACCGCTCTCGCAGCGACTTGTATACTATACATCAAAAAAAATGATTTGTCAACACTTTTTCTGAAGTTTTTTTGAATTTTTTTATTTTTTTGCCTTGCGTATCAAAGCACCGATATCCGAAGGGGTGAAAACGTATTTCTTGTCGCAGAACTGACAGCTTACCTCTGTCTTTTCATCCTGCATCATATCGGTAAGCTCCTCTACGCCCGTACTGATAAGCGCACCCTCAACTCTTTCTCTTGAGCAGTAGCACTTGTATTCCGGCTCACTGCCGTCAAGGACCTCAAGCTCAAAGAGGGGAAGGGCGTGGTGACAGATCTCCTCCGGTGTCATACCTTGGTCGATAAGCGTGGAGATAGGCTCGAGATTCTTTATACACTCCTCAACCTTGTCGATAGTGTCGTCCATAGCGGTGGGGAGAAGCTGAATGATAAGTCCTCCTGCGGCACGTATTGAAAGGTCGGGGTTTACAAGTACGCCGAGAGCACAGACGGTAGGTGTCTGCTCACTTGTTGAATAGTATGCAGTGATGTCCTCGGCAATTTCACCCGAGATGATGGGGGACTGACCTACGTAGGGCTCCTTCATACCTAAATCCTTGATAACGGTAAGAAAGCCGTTCTTACCTACTGCACCTGCAACGTCAAGCTTGCCCTTTGCGTTGAGAGGAATTTCAACAACGCTCCGCTGAACATAGCCGCGCACGTTACCTGATGAATCGGAAACTGCCATAACCGTACCTGCGGGGCCGTCACCCTTAAGGCGGAGAGTAACCGAGTCATCCTTGCCCTTGAGCACCGCACCCATAAGAGATGCACCTGTGAGAAGTCTGCCGAGAGCCGCAGAGCAAACTGCGGAGGTCTCGTGAATCTGCTGAGCTTTTTCGACTATATCTGTTGAATTGACTGCCATAACGGTGAGAGTACCGTCGGCGGAAATACATCTTACTAAGTTGCCCATTATCTTAAACTCCTTGAAAATTCGGAATTCGGAACTCGGAATTCGGAATTATTCATTCCGCCCGAGCCGCATTCCCGAAGAATTAAATGTTTCGTTTATGCTTTACTGACAACCGATTTTGCGTGCCACAAATACCGCTCTTTCGGTACTGTCCTTTACGGACTCGGTTGTCATTTCCTCGTATATACCGATAAGCTCAAACTTATTTTCTTTAAGAAGCTTTTCAAAAAAGGAAAGCTCATAGCCCTTTTCCTGAAACTGCTCACTATACTTATAATATACGTCCTCTTCCTCGTCTTTTTCGAAAATATCAAGAGAAACGGTTGTGAGCATATTGTCATCGGTTTCATTCTGCCATACGCAGTAAACCTCATCCATATCGTAAACGAAGGTATTGTTGCCGAGAATTTCTCTGTGCTTATGGGGGGTATTGACGTCGAAAATAAAAATGCCCTTATCCTCCATAAAGAGGGACACACGTCGGAAAATTTCCCGTAGCGTTTTTTCGTCTGTCACATGGTTGATACTGTCAAGTGTGCAGACCGCCGCGTTTATCGTACCGAAAAGGTCAAGCTCCTCCATCTTTTGGCATAGGAATAAAAGGTCGATACCGCTTTCGTACTTCTTTTCCTGAGCTACCGAGAGCATATCCTCAGAGCCGTCAACGCCGATGACATCATACCCTTTTTCTGCCAGAAGCAGGGAAAGAGTACCCGTACCGCAGGCAAGGTCAAGCAAAATCCCCTTGCCGACACCGTTATCTGCAAGGAGATTATAGATATAGTCACATCTGCTTTCGTAGTCAACGTTTTCGGTAAGAAGGTCGTAATAATAGGCGAAATCGCCGTAACCTGTCATATTATTCCTCTTTTCCGAAAATCTTATCGTAACCGCCTGCACCGAAGGCAAGGGAACGGTTAACACGGCTGATTGTTGCAGTTGAAGCTCCTGTTTCGGCTACTATGTCGCTGTAAACACGCTTTTCGCTGAGCATTTTTGCAACAACAAGACGCTGTGAAATGGAAGCAAGCTCAGTTTTGGTGCAAAGGTCATCAAAGAGAGCCTCGCATTCCTCTAAGGTTTCAATTTTAAGAATAGTTTCAAATAAATACTGAATGTTTTTGTTAGCTCTTTCGTTATTTCTGCCTGTCATTGGAATAAATTCCTTTCAAGTAATAGTGTTTTCTTCACAATTTAGTATTTTAACACATTAAACCCGAAAAGTAAATAGTATTTTCTCATAATCTGCAGCCGCTCTTTTTGTGCAAATAAAATAATTTGCAATTGGAAGATAAAGGGTGTATAATGTAGAAAAAACAGGTTGAAAGGATGAGAAATATGACTTATCAGCTTCAGGTGGCACTTACGGTTATAGGTATTATAGCAGGAATCGTGTTTCTGGCATGGATCGGACTCGGCTTTGTCTTTTTCTTTATTGCTCTCGGAAACAAAAAGAGAGAGGATATGACAGTACCCTGCAAAAACAGTCTTTTTGAAAGAAACGCCGATAACCCTAACCTTATTGCAGGCTATAAATGGTATGACAAAACCTACCATCAGGAAATCGTCATAAAAAACAGAAAGGGCAAAAACCTTCACGCAGTTGAATTCCGCAACCCCTCAAACAGTAATGTGTGGGCTATAGTGCTTCACGGATGGACAAACGTAAACAGAGAGATGTCCTCTTATGCGATGGAGTATTATAAAAGAGGCTTTAATGTGCTTCTTCCGGACCTTCGCGGACACAACAACAGCGAGCATAAGTATGTAACAATGGGCTGGATGGACAGACTTGATGTTGTGGATTGGATAAACAGCCTTATTGCCGAGAATCCCAAGGTGAAAATTATTATTCACGGCACATCAATGGGCGGCGCAACAACGATGATGACAACGGGTGAGGAGCTGCCCTCAAATGTTATGCTTGCCGTTGAAGACTGCGGATTTATGGGTGTTAAGGAAATATTCATTGACCAGTGTATAAGAAAATATCATCTTCCGCCGAAAATGGTTATACCTCAGGCTTCTTTCGTAAATAAGCTTATGAACGGCTTCTTTTTCGGTGAGGCATCTGCAGTTGCGCAGCTTAAAAAGTCAAAGACACCCACCTTATTTATTCACGGTGACAAGGATGACTTTGTACTTATGGAAAATCTTGATCCGGTTTATGAGGCCTGTGCGGCTCCTAAGGAAAAATACATAGTCAAGGGCGCAGAGCATGCGGTGTCCTCTCATTGGTTCCACGAGGAATACTGGGCTGTTGTAAATGCTTTTGTTGATAAGTATCTTAACCGCGCAGAATAAATATGCAGAAAAATATGAATTATTTGTATAAATCTGTTGACATATCACTTTTTTGGTGATAGAATAGCCGGGCTAATCAAATAAAAACAATATTAATTGGAGGCAATTAAAAATGAAAAAGTTTTTAGCAATCGCTCTTGCAGCAGTAATGCTTTTTGCTTTTGCAGCTTGCGGCGGCGATAAGGAAACAAACACAGATGCAACCAACACAGATGCAGCAACAGCTAAGGTTAAGCTTATTGACATCGACCTTTCAAACGAAGAATATGCTTTCGGCGTTGATAAGAATCAGCCCGAGCTTCTTGCTGATGTAAACACATTCATTGAGAAGATTCTTGATGACGGTACATTCGATTCAATCTGCAACAACTATCTCGGCGACGGCACACCCGTTGGTGTTGCATCAGCAGAATACGATGCAGACAAGGAACAGCTTGTTGTAGCAACAAATGCAGAATTTGCTCCCTTCGAATACAAGGAAGGCGACCTCTACTACGGTATCGATATGGAAGTTGCTGCTCTTCTTGCTAAGGAACTCGGCAAAGAGCTTGTTATCGACAACATGGACTTCGAAGCTGTTCTTTCCTCAGTAGGTCAGGAAAAGTGTGACATCGCTATTGCAGGTCTCACAGTTGACCCCTCAAGAGAAGACGTTGTTACCTTCTCAACAGCTTACTACAAGTCAGCTCAGAAGATCATCGTTAAGGAAGGCGACACAAGATTTGATGCCTGCACAACAGCAGATGAGGTTCAGGCAGTTCTTGATAATCTTGCAGAAGGCACAAAGATCGGTGCTCAGACAGGTACAACCGGTTATGCATTCATCGCAGGCGGCAGCTTAGGCTTCGACGGTCTTAAGAATGCAACAGCAGTAACCTACGACAGCGCAGCTCTTGCAACTCAGGACCTTATCAACGGCAACATCGACTTCGTTATCGTTGACGCAGAGCCCGCAGCAGCTATCGTTGCTTCAATCAACGGCTGAGCCTTTTAAAATTTAATCTACAGCAATACCTCACTGTTTCAGTGGGGCATTGCTTATTATAAAGGATTTTTATTATGGTTGATTTCGATATAAAAATTGAAAAATTCCTTGAGCAGTTTATAGATAAGGGTGGCTATCTGCAGGTTATTGAAGGCTTGCAGAACACAATGACCATTGCGCTTTACGGCTTTCTTATAGGTATACTTATCGGTACGCTGATTGCGGTGGTACGTGTTTTCCCGAAATACAACGTATTCCCCAGAATTCTTGACGGAATATGTGCCTTTTACGTAGGCTTCTTCAGAGGTACTCCCATAGTGGTTCAGCTTCTTCTTTTCTACTATGTTCTGCTTCCGATTATGGGCTTTACAAGAGTTGACTCTATGAGTGTAGCCATTCTTGTTTTCGGTATGAACAGCGGTGCATATATCTCAGAAATTATGCGAGGCGGTATCCTTTCCGTTGACCCGGGTCAGATGGAAGGCGGCAGAAGCGTAGGTATGAGCTATTCTATGACAATGGTAAGAATTGTTATTCCTCAGGCAATCAAGAACATTCTTCCCACTCTGGGTAATGAATTTATTGCCCTTGTCAAGGAAACCTCAGTTGTATCCTTCGTAGGTGCTATGGACCTTTACAAGGTTTTCCGTACCATCGGCGGCACAACCTACGAATATATGGTGCCTTATCTTGTTATGGCGATAATTTATATTGTAATTGTTATGGCAATTACTCTGTTTATCAAGATTATGGAAAGGAGTCTGCGTAAGAGTGATAGAAGTAGTTAATCTTTGCAAATCCTTTGGCAAAACTGAAGTTCTCAAGGATATTTCCCTGAGAATCAATCAGGGCGAAAAGGTTGTTATCATCGGCCCTTCAGGAAGCGGAAAGAGTACATTTTTACGCTGCCTCAACTGTATGGAGGACCCCACAAGCGGCTCCATTTATTTCGGCGGTGCTGATATTGCAGACCGCAGAGTAAACATAAACTTTTACCGTCAGAAGATGGGCATGGTTTTCCAGCATTTCAACCTTTTCAATAATATGACTGTGCTTAAGAATCTTACCATTGCTCCGAGAAAGGTTCTGAAAAAATCAAAGGCAGAGGCAGAAACAAAGGCCTTTGAGCTGCTCAGAAGAATCGGTCTTGAGGATAAGGCAGATGCTTATCCCTCATCTCTTTCCGGCGGACAGAAGCAGAGAGTTGCAATTGCACGTTCTCTTGCTATGGACCCTCAGGTTATCCTTTTCGACGAGCCCACATCGGCCCTTGACCCGGAAATGGTAGGCGAGGTGCTTGAGCTTATGAAGGAGCTTGCAGACCAGGGTATGACGATGGTTGTTGTTACCCACGAAATGGGCTTTGCAAAAGAGGTAGGAACAAGAATTCTCTTTATGGACGAGGGCAGAATTGTTGAGGATGCACCTCCCGGAATTTTCTTCTCAAACCCTCAGAGCCCGAGAGCTGTTGAGTTTCTTTCGAAGGTATTATAAAATAATAATTAAAGGCGCCCGAGGGCGCCTTTTTAATTTGTTAATATTTCTGAAACAACATTATGACAATGAAGAAAAAAGAAAGAATTTAAAGAAGTGTAACGTTGTTTTTTGCCCTGTTTTTATTGACAATAATGTGTAGTTTTGCTATGATATTAAATAGTATATTATGTCCAATTATGCCTTAATTCAATTTTTTGAGGAAGTGAGCACAGATGAAAAAGTCAATTCCCGGAAAGCTTTATAACCTCATACCCTCACAGCAGAGTATGTATCTTATGGTAAAGTTCAGCTTTTCAAAACAGCTTGTCCAGATACCGATATCCATAACTCTTGATCTTGATCTTGATTTTGATATTCTTACAAAGGCACTCAATATCGAATTTGAAAGAAACGATGCACTTCGCCTGAGATATATAAAGGATGACAAGCAGCTTAAGCAGTATTTCCTTCCCACCTTTAAGATGAATAAGGTGCCTATGAAATATTTCAGATCAAAAGAGCAGCAGAAGGAATATCTTGATAAGGATGCACAGAAGCCGGTTCGCTTTGATAAGGGCGAATGCTTCAGAATCCTTTTCTATAAAACTGCAAACGTTGGCAGCGGTATTTATTTCAATGTTTCACATATCAGTATGGATGCCCTCGGCGCAGTAATCTTTTTCCTTGATCTTGTGGCAATTTACCGTGCACTTGTTGCCGGTACAGAGCTGCCCGAGCCTCTTTATTCCTATGAGGAATATATTGAAAAGGAGCTTAAGAACGTAAGCGAAAAGAAGAAATGGGATAAGCATGAAAAGTTCTACCGTGAATACTTTGAAAAGGGCGGTGAGCCATTCTATGCCGGTGTGCACGGTCCCGCCTTCCTTGAAAAGGCAAGAATCAAAACAAAGAATCCGGACCTTCGTGTTCCTGCCGCGTATAATCCCATTTATGATAAGTGCAAGATGGTTAACGGACATATCGGACCTGAGGATGCGGCGAAGATTTTTGATTTCTGCAGGAAAAACAGCATCGCTCCCGAAAGTCTGTTTATGATGGGTCTTCGTACTCATTGCTCTTCAATAAACTACAGAATTGATGATGTATTCTTTATGGCTACCTGCTCAAAGAGAGCAACCGTAAAGGAAAAGAGAATGAGCGGTTGTCTTGCACAGCCCATTCAGGTGCGCACAATACTTCCCGAAACCGCAACCTTTATGGAGAGCCTCAAGGAATTTACATCGGTAAGAACCCAGGTTTACCGTCACACGGATTACCCCTATATCTTAGCCAAGGATTACCTGAGAGAAATGTATGGCTATAAGCTTATTGCGGGTCCCGCATGTATGATGTTTACATGGATTCCTCTTCCCGTAAATATGGATTTAGGCTTTAAGTTTGATTTCACCTTCCACGATCTCGGCAGATATTTCACACCTCTTTACACAATCTGCTCACCGGATCCTTCAGATAACGGAATCAACCTTAACTATATGTACAGAGTAAAGCTTTCACAGCAAAGACAGATTGAGTACCTTCACAAAAACGCAATGAAGGTAATTATGGCAGGTATTGAGAATCCCGACATTACAGTCAAAGAGCTTCTCGATATGTGCGACTAATTTATAAACGGCAGCACCAGGCTGTTAGAATATTAAGAGAATCAGGAGAATCAGAAAATGCACGTTGAATTATCAAAGAAAGAGCTTAAAGAGCTCAAAAAGCTCAGGGCACAGATTCACAGATCATCTGCGATTGAAACAATCAAGGATATTTTCACAAGAAGTGAAGCCTTCGGTGACAGAGTTGCTGTTGTTGAAAAAATCAAGAAGCAGGATGTTGTTTATACCGTTAAGGACTTCCACGACAGAGTACGTCAGGTAGGTACTGCACTTTATGAGCTGGGTCTCGGCGGTAAGCACATCTCAATTGTAAGTGAAAACAGCTACAACTGGATCGTTGTATACTTTGCTATCGTATGCGGCGGCGGTGTTGCAGTTCCCATCGATAAGGAGCTTCCCGATAAGGATATCAGCATGCTCATTTCAAAGGGTGATGCTGAGGCTCTCTTCCACAGTAAGGCATATAAGAGCACAGCAAAGCTTCATCTTGAAAACGATGAGCGCTGTAAGTATGCTTTCTGTATGAACCCCGGTGCTGAGGCTGAAGGCGGAAAGTTCCTCACAGTTGATTACCTTGCTGAAATGGGTAAGGAGCTTCTCAAGAAGGGTGACAGACGCTTCATTGATGCAGAGGTAAAGAAGGACGACCTTGCATCTGTTGTATTCACATCAGGTACTACCGGTACAAACAAGGGTGTTATGCTCACTCACTTCAACTTTGCAACAAACGTAGAGGGCGTTCTTGAATTCCTCGGCCCCGAGCTTTCAACAATGTCCATTCTTCCCATGAACCACGTTTATGAGCTTTCCTGCTCAGTTCTTACAGCTATCTATATGAACGGTATTATCTACGTTAACGACAGCCTTAAGAACATCCTTCCCAATATCAACGATTTCAAGCCTACAGCTATGGCCGTTGTTCCCCTTGTTCTTGAAAACATCTATAACGGTATCTGGGCAAAGGCTGAGGCAAAGGGTAAGGCTGAAATCATGAAGAAGATGATTAAAATCAGCAACAAGCTTCTTAAAGTAGGCATCGATATCAGACCCATCGTATTCAAGTCCATCAGCGACAACTTCGGCGGTCAGTTCCCCACGATGTCCTGCGGCGGCGCACCTGCCAGAGGTGACCATATCAAGGTTCTTTCAGAGCTTGGCTTCAACATCATTTCCGGCTACGGTATGACAGAATGCTCACCCACAATCACTCTTCATAAGAACGGCAGAATCAAGCCTCTTTCAGCAGGTAAGGCATTCCCCAGAGCAAAATTCATCATTCACGATCCTGACGAAGAGGGCATCGGTGAAGTATGGGTCAAGGGCGACAACGTAACCAAGGGTTACTACAAGGATGAGGAAGCAACAAAGGCATCCTTCTCCGAGGACGGTTGGTTCAAGACAGGTGACTACGGACGCCTTGATGAGGACGGCGAGCTTTACATCACAGGACGTAAGAAGTTCCTTATCATTCTTCCCAACGGCGAAAACATCTTCCCTGAAACCGTTGAAAGCAACATTATGGAAAATCTTCCCTATGCAGTTGAAACCGTTGCATTTGAAGAGAAGATCATCTCTGCAACAGGCAAGGAAAACACAATCATGTCTGCTGCAATTTATGTAAACAGAGACTTCCTCAAGGGTATGAGCGACGACGAAATCATCGCAAAGACCAAGGCAGACGTTGCAGAAAGCAACAAGGGTCAGCCTGCATACAGAAAGGTACAGAATGTTTACGTATCCTTTGGTGAATTCGAAAAGAATTCAACCAGAAAGGTTATCAGACAGAAGGTTATTGATACATACACAAAATAATCTTTAAATATAATATTATACGAAGGAGGCGCAGTTATGCTCGAAACACTCAGAGATGTTATCTGTAATTATGTTGACATTGACCGTAACACTCTTACAGAGGACACAAACATCAGAAGCGAGCTCGGACTCAATTCCCTTGAGCTTATAAACATCGCAGTTGCTATTGAGGATGAATTTGATGTTGAAATTCCTGACCGTGAGGTAGGCAACATTGAAACCTTAGGCGATGCAATCAAGGTTATTGAGAAGTATATGGACTGATAAATCAGTCAACTAAAAACGGTGAAAAGAAATTTTCATATAATAATCCAAGGAGGAATTTAAAATGGGCAAAAAAATAGCAATCGTTGTTGTAGCACTTGTTGTTATCATCGCAGGCATCGTATTCATTCCTGCAGTAGTTAATAAGTGTGATAACTGCGGCGAAACAATCATGGGCACAGGCTACTACTCATTAGGTGAGGACTATCAGGCAATCATTGCAGACGTACTTGATGACGGTAAGCTTGCAACAGAATCAGCAGACACTAACTCTACTGTTTGCGAAGACTGTATCAATGAGCTCAGCGAAACAGTTGAGAATTACTCATTAGGCATCATTGATATCGACATCGAAGCATTAAAGCGTCCTTTATTTGACTGATAAAGAATATTACCCCTGCAGCATCTGCTGTGGGGGTAAAATTTGTTCTGCAGAAAAGGAATAATATTAAAAAAAGACTTGATTTTTCCATTCCTATTGTGTATAATATCAAGGCAGTAAAGATACGGAGAGTTGTCCGAGCTGGTCGAAGGAGCACGATTGGAAATCGTGTAAGTCGCTAAAACGGCTTCGAGGGTTCGAATCCCTTGCTCTCCGCCATTCTATAAGGGTTTTCAAGTGATTGAGAACCCTTGTTTTTTATGTCTAAAATATAAGATTTTTGCCCTCTCGCCGACGTTTCGCCGACGGGAGGGTTTGCCTATTTATTGGGTTTTGGCGTCAAGTGGCGGCAAGGGAAAGTGTGAAAAGTGCCTGTTTCTCTGTGGTTAAGAGGGGTAATTAAACTACAGGACATAGTGTGAGAAAGCCAAAAAAAGAAAGTGCAGTAGTTGAGGCTACCGCACTTTATGAATTGATGAATGCACTTAATGCTCTTTGTTCTTATGTTCGTTTAAGATTCTACTAGCATCACGTTTTTCCTTTTTAGTAGATTTCTTATCAGCAAGTTTACGAGCTGCATCACTCAATTTTTTTGTTTTATGTACTGCCATTTTAATCACCCCCTATGAGCTTTAGGGCAGCATGTAGCACAGCCATCGGCATCAGAATAGATAGTTTTAGCCTTGTTAACTGCGGCAATTTCATTGTCAAATAAACCTACATAAGTTTTTCTTTCTATGCCAAGCTCTTTTGCATGGTCTTCAGTGTGCACTTCATGATGATATCCCGGATTAAAAGTTGGGTTATTGTTTACATAGTAAAAATTGAACATTTTTTTCACCTCATTAAAATTCATTTTTTTTTAATAAAAAAAGCACCGAGATATGCTATTATAATCTTGCGAGGATATGTTAATAGCATATCAATTTGTGCATTAAATAACTGTACTTCAGTTATTTAATGCATTTTTTGCAATCATAAAAACCACCTCTTAAGTTTAAATTTGTTCGCACTGATGTGTGAACGATAACATTATACACTATTATATTTAATATGTCAAGTCGGCGCACACAATATGTAGTTTTGTTATCATTTATCAACACTTTTTAACACAATATATTGTGTGTACCCGTTTTTGCGTTTATTAGCATTTGTTAATATTTAAAAGAAGAAAATCCGTTTCACTTGTTTGTGAAACGGATTTTTAAATAATTTTAATCAGTTAATTCCTTGTACATCCTCATAAGCTCTGCTACGCACTCTGACTCGGTGTTGAGCTTGCCCCAAAAACCATACGCTTGCATAACTGCTTTATCATTTGCCTGATGTGCTTTGCGGAGTTCGACAGGCATTGTAAGTTCATCATAAAGGTCAGCAAGGGAGCAGTCAGGATAAAGAGCTCTTGCATCAAGGATTGCTTGTGCTGTCTGTTCTATTTTGGTTTTCTGCTCATCTGTAGGTGTCGGCCAAGGGAAATTGTTGTAAACGATATCCTTTGAATAGCGATAATGTACTCTCATCTTTCCACAAACTGCTCTTGTCCAAGCCATATGAACATTAGAAGTTAATATGCCAAAATGATATATATCTCCTTCAGATACAACTTTCACCAAATTGCTACTTAATATATCTGGATCTATAAATCCTATTGGTATATATTTTCTAGATATTGTAGTTACTTCAGGAATAACAATATACTTGTTTTGAGGAATATTTTCTGTTTGGAATCGTGTTGGCGTTTCAGCTAATTTTAAAGTAGCTTTACGTGTGCTAGAAAGGCGCATCTCTTTAACTAAATTTACCCTCTCTAAACAAAGGGGCATACTTCTTAATTCGTTGGGTGAACAATCTCTTAAGAATAAACAGTACCTAAAATATCCGTTGATAAATTCATCTGCACCAATCCACCGTTTAAAATACACCGAAGATTTTGGTTCTTTTTTTATGAACTCATCTTTCTCTGCTTCATTAAACAAATAATAACCACCATCAATCGGTTGATTACCTATTCCTATTGTTGGTACATTACAAATAGGCTTGCTGTGACTTTCAACAAAAATATTTTCAGCATCTAAAAGATATGCGTTAATGTTTTTAACTTTTTTTGGTGTGTTGTTTTCATATAATAATATATCTTTTGAATTATTTCGGCTACTTAATCCAATAATTACACAGTGAACACCAGCTTTTTCTTTCGCTTCGCTATTCCATAAAAAAGTTTTGTGTGCGAAATTAAAATAGATATTATTTTCAAACAAAGGTTTCCACAAAGTAGCAACTTGATCTCCTTGTGAAATTGAATTTGTTGAAACAAACGCTGTTCTTATTTCTGTAGATTGAATATAATCACAAGCCTTTTTGTACCAACAGGCAACATAGTCAAGATTACCTGCATTTTTCCATTTCGAGCCAAATACGGAAAGCAAATCGTCTTTCTGTTCCTTACTCATAAGTCGAGCCCCCACAAACGGAGGATTACCCATAATATAATTGAGCTTGTCCTTTGGTACAACAGTTTCCCAATCAATACGCAGAGCATTTCCCTCAACAATGTTAGCATAAGACTTAAGAGGCAGGAAATCAAGATTCATATGGATGATATTTTCAGTTTCCTTCATCATCTGACTTTCAGCAATCCAAAGTGCAGTCTTGGCAACAGTAACGGCAAAATCGTTAATCTCAATGCCGTAAAACTGACCGATTGAAACCTCAATAACATTACCGAAGTCAAGTGAAATCTGTCCGTCAAAAGTAGCCTCAAGTGCTTCATTTTCCAGACGGCGGAGTGAAATATAAGTCTCTGTTAAGAAGTTACCGCTACCGCAGGCAGGGTCAAAGAAAGTAAGTGAGCCTAATTTCTTTCTGAACTGTGTAAGCTTGTTTTCTTTTGTCTTGGCTACCTTGATTTCTTTGATTTCAGCTAATTCCTCACGAAGCTCGTCAAGGAAAAGAGGGTCAATAACCTTGTGAATGTTCTCAATAGAGGTATAGTGCATACCGCCACTGCGACGGGTTTCAGGATTGAGGGTGCTCTCAAATACCGCACCGAAAATAGTGGGACTGATAGCAGACCAATCAAAATCCTCACTTGCCTTGCGTAAAAGCAAATCACGGATAGTATCATTCATCTGCGGAATTTCAATGTTTTCATCAGCAAAAAGACCACCATTTACATAAGGGAACGAAGCAAGCATTTCTTCCTCGTAAGGGTCACGGTTCTCCGGCTTGGTATCAAGAATTTTGAACAGCTCAATAAGAGCCTTTCTCATATCTTTTGCAGAAAAAGACTTGATGTAATTATGAAACTTGTTGTGACCGCCAAAGATGCCTGCATCCTCTGCGTACAGACAGAAAACAAGACGTACGCAAAGCATATTAAGGCTCTGAAGCGAGCGTGGGTTAGTCTTGTCTATGTACTGCTTTAAAATCTCATCATAGAGAATGCCTACAAGATTACCTGCCTGAATAGAAACTTCCATTTCACGCTTGATGTTTTCGTCGCCTGTATCAGTAAGGAACTGCAAACGGTAATACTCTTTTGGCAGGTCTTTAAGTAAAATCTGCTCAGGCTCACCGTTAGGCTTTTCCATATCGTAAACCAAAAATTCTTCAAAGTTGCAGGTAACAATCCAACGGGGTCTTTGTGAATAAGGTAAACCCATTGAATAACGCTGAGCCTGTTGAAACGGTGTAAGAAGTGAGCCGTCAGACTGCTTAATAGCTTTACGCAAATCCTTGCCTCTACCTTTCTGTTCAATAAGCACATGGGTAGCAGCAATATGACCGTCAATAAAGCTTGTGTGGTCGAGCTTAACTTGTTCTTCAAATGTAATAAAGTGTGTAGGATTTTCTACACCAAAAACTTTTCCTAAAAGTTCAATCCAGAAGGGCTGGCTTTCGCCTTTCTCATAACCTTTATCTTTCCAATAAGCCGCAAACTCTTTGGCGGCTAAACGCATTTCGTTGTCTTTCATATTTTTGACTCCAAGTATAATTTTTGAGTATATACCTATATATTATATAACACTTAGCAACTTTAATCAATGACTATCATTCAAATAATCTTTTTTCGTTCGTTAAGTGACTTTATTTAGACTTTTACCTTAAATCTGTCTTATAAATATATAGTGTCGAAAAATAGAAAAAGTAACAAAAAATAACTAACAATACATTATTAATCACAAAAGAAAGGACTTGTACTAGTAAAGCAGTAGATGAGAAAGGCAATTTAAAAGTTGTTTATCACGGCACACGAGCTGCTGACTTTACTGTGTTTAAGAGAAATGTAACATATTTTACGGACAGTAAAGAAATGGCTGACAGTTATTCTCCAAACGGCGATATGTTCGAGGGTTATGTAAACATTACAAAACCTTATGAGATAGATGCTGCAGGAGAAAAATGGTCTCGCATTCCTGTGGATAATGAAACGGTTGAACTTTTAAAAGAATACGGATCAAGCGTCTTTAAGGAAGAAGGAAAGTGGCGAACAACTCCTGCTGATCTTGCTTCTACAATAGAAGAAGCAATTGAGAATAATGATCTGGATTGCGATGGAATCATTATTAAAAATATTGACGACACAGGAAGTTATTATAAAGATAAAGAAACTCATCTTGCTACAGACTATATTGTATTCAAAAGCAATCAGTTTAAAAATGAAGACAACAAAACGCCAACCGAAAGCCCGGATATCAGATACTCAAAAAAGGTCGATATTTCGAACAAAAGTTTGACAAGCGGCAAGGGTAAGGGGTATAATAATAACAGAATAAAGCTAAGTGAACGAGAGTACGCAATGGTTTTTTCTGCTGTTATGGCATATAACACTCGTTTTGGTAAGGAAAATGAACTTAAACCAATAATTGGAGTTAATGCCAACAACACTATCGGAAACAATAAAGGCTTTTCCGATAACAATGCTGAATTTATACTTAAATAAAAAGGTGATACTGATGCTTTATAAGAAAAACACAGAAAAAGCGCTCTCTGAGGAGCTTTTCAGAAATCCCACAAGCGAATACAGAGGCACGCCCTTCTGGGCTTGGAACTGTAAGCTTCAGAAGGACGAGCTTTGCCGTCAGATAGATATTTTCAAGGAAATGGGACTTGGCGGCTTTCATATGCACGTAAGAACAGGTCTTGTAACGCCTTATCTTTCGGATGAATATATGGATATTATCAAGGCTTGTGTGGAAAAAGCAAAGAAGGAAAATATGCTTTCCTGGCTTTATGACGAGGACAGGTGGCCATCGGGATTTGCAGGCGGTCTTGTAACGGAAAATCCCGAATACCGTTCAAGATATCTGCTTTTCACAAACAAACCCTACGAGGAAAGCAGTGACACCTATGCCTCGGAGGATTCACGGGCAGAGGGCGGAAGAAGCTGCAAGGGTAAGTTTATAGCCGCATACGATGTTGAGCTTGATTCACAGGGCTTCATAAAATCTTACAAGCGTATCGGAAAAGACACTGTTGTCGAGGGCGACAAATGGTATGCCTATATGGAGCTTGTTATGCC
Source organism: Acutalibacteraceae bacterium (assembly GCA_045544675.1). Lineage (GTDB taxonomy): Bacteria > Bacillota > Clostridia > Oscillospirales > Acutalibacteraceae > UBA6857. The sequence continues at coordinate 21,444 of JAZPZK010000058.1, read as the reverse complement.
TACGCCCCGCTTTAACAATCAGACCTATGTTGATGCTCTCAACAAAAAGGCTATAGAAAAATTCATTGAAATTACTCACGAAAGGTATAAGAAAACAGTAGGGGAGGACTTCGGCGGTGCTGTTCCTGCAATTTTCACCGATGAGCCTCAGTTTTCACGTAAACAGACCTTCAACAACTCTACCGACAAGGATGATGTAACCCTGCCCTGGACTGACGATTTCCCCGAAACATACAAGGAGATGTACGGTGATGATATTCTAGACAGACTTCCCGAGCTTTTCTGGGATTTAAAGGACGGACAGGTCAGCGTGCACCGTTATCATTATCACGACCATATTGCAGAGCGTTTTGCCCGTGCCTTTGCCGATACGGTAGGAGCATGGTGCCGCAGAAACGGCATTGCACTTACGGGTCATATGATGGAAGAGCCTACACTTAAAAGTCAGACAGCCGCACTTGGTGAAGCAATGCGCTCATACAGAGGCTTTGACCTGCCCGGTATTGATATGCTCTGCAACCGTTATGAATTCACAACGGCAAAGCAGGCACAGTCTGCGGCACATCAGTTCGGCTATGAGGGAGTCCTCTCTGAGCTTTACGGTGTTACGGGCTGGGATTATGACTTCCGAGGTCACAAGCTTCAGGGTGACTGGCAGGCGGCTTTAGGTGTAACAATCCGTGTCCCCCATCTTTCATGGGCTTCAATGGCAGGCGAGGCGAAGCGTGACTATCCTGCATCAATTCATTATCAGTCCCCCTGGTATAAGGAATATCCCTACATAGAAAATCACTTTGCAAGAGTCAATACGGCTCTTACAAGAGGTAAGCCCGTAGTCAGGGTCGGCGTTATTCATCCCGTTGAAAGCTATTGGCTTCACTGGGGACCTAACGATAAATCCGACCTTATCCGTGAAACTATGGATAAAAAGTTTCAGGATGTTACCGAGTGGCTTTTAAAGGGAAGTATAGATTTTAACTTTATAAGTGAATCTCTTCTTCCCTCTCTGTGCGAAAAAGGCGGTAATCCTCTTAAGGTCGGCAAAATGGAATATGACGCCATTATCGTACCCGACTGTGAAACATTACGTTCTTCGACTCTTGAGCGTCTTGAAGGCTTCAGAGAGCAGGGCGGAAAGCTTATATTTATGGGCAATGCACCAAGCTTTGAAAATGCGGTAAAATCTGACAGAGGCAGAATGCTTTATGAAAAATCAGTATGTATCTCCTTTGACAGAGCAAGACTTCTTGACTCTCTCGATGATAACAGAACAGTAACTCTCCGTTACGATAACGGCAAGCTTACTGACGATTTCTTCTATCAGCTGCGTAAGGACAATGACTGCGAATGGCTCTTTATTTCTCATTGTTGTGAACCTTACAACAAGGATGTTTTCCGCAACGAAAATCTGCGAATTACTCTGAAGGGTGAAAAGAAAGCTACGGTATACGATACGCTTACAGGTAAAACTTATCCTGCCGATGTCTATTATGCAGGCGGAAATACCGTAATCAGAAAGAAGATGTATGATTACGACAGTCTTCTTCTTAAAATCGAGGACGGTAAAAGTGAATCTGCTTCAGCATCAAATAAAAAAGAGCTTGACTGTGTAAAAATCTCATCAGAGGTACCCTATACCCTTGATGAAAAGAATGCACTTCTTCTTGATATGTGTCAGTTCAGCGTGGATGACGGTGAATTTTTCCCTGAAGAAGAAATACTCAGAGCCGATAATATTGCAAGAAAAATTGCAGGACTTAAGGAACGAAACGGCGGTGTCGCTCAGCCCTGGGTTATACCGCCCGAAGAGCCCCGGCATACAATCACATTAAGGTTCACCGTGGATTCTCTTGCTTGTGTGAAAAATCCCGTACTCGCTCTCGAGGATGCCGAAAAGGCAGAAATCACCCTTAACGGAAAGAGTGTACCAAACACTGTGACAGGCTGGTATGTGGACAAGGCAATAAAGACCGTAGAGCTTCCCGATATGCCTGAGGGTAAAAATATTATCACAGTAAAGCTGCCCCTCGGTAACCGTACCAATACAGAATGGTGCTACCTTTTGGGTGATTTCGGCGTTAAGGTTACGGGCAGGAAGACTCAGTTGACGGAGCTTCCCGAAAAGCTGTGGTTCGGTGATATTGTAAATCAGGAACTTGCTTTTTACGGCGGAAATATCACGTATCATATGGGAGAGGTAAATACTCCTGACGGTGAAATTGAGATTACGATACCTCAGTACCGAGGTACGCTTATTAAGGTGCTTGTTGACGGCAAGGATAAGGGTAATATTGTCTTTTCACCCAACACCCTTCGTATAAAGGGACTCAGTAAGGGCGTGCACAAGCTGGATGTAAAGCTTTATACACATCGCTTCAATTCCTTCGGTGCAGTTCACAATGCTGACGCGGCTCTTGACTGGCACGGTCCTGATGCCTGGCGTACAAAGGAAGAAAAATGGACCTATGAATACAGACTTAAAGAAGTTGGTGTTCTGTCCGCACCCGTAATTAAGGCGTAAAAAACAACAGTGAGGTGACTCTGTGTTAAAAGCAAACCGGATATGTCCGTCATATAGTATAGATAAAGCTTGCCCTCTTTTCAGAAAGGATTTCTCTATTGAAAAAGAGGTGACATCAGCCACTCTGAGCGTGACGGCAAGGTACATTATGAAATAGATACTCCCGTTGACTCCACTTCTATGATAGGCGGAAAGGCATATGAGCTTTCTGCCGGAAAGCATATTTTTTGTTTTACCGGAAAATCTATTGTTTTGATTATAAAAATATGTTAAAATCAAGCAAAACAAACTAATGGAGATGATATGATGTTTAAAAACCAAAAAGCCTCTTCTGCAGTAATTCCTAAGAATGCTCTGACAGGAAATGAAGACAAGTATGTTACGAAGTTTGAATACGTGTGTATTATGCTTGCAAGAATCGGCGGTATGTTCGGTACAACTCTTACAGGTACTCTGGCTGCTGCATTCCTTCATGAACTTTATTTTGGCCCTGTCGGAGTCAGCTCTGACGAAATTGCAGATATTTCTGCCGTACAGACAACTCTTGCATGGGTTCTCGGTCTTATTGCACCCTCATTAGCAGGTATAATTGTGCAGAAATGGAAAACCCGTTGGGGCAGATACCGTCAGTGGTACATTATTTGTCTTATTCCTATGTTTGCACTTACCGCTTTGTACTTCTATGTTCCTGAAGGCTGGACAATTCAGCAGATGACTTTGTTCCGTTATGTAATAGCCTGCAGTCAGACATTCATAAATGCCTTTAACAATTGTGGTCAGTTCGTTACTCAGGTTATATCTCCCAATCCCAAGGAAAAGAAAACCGTTGCAACAATCTGGCAGTTATCATATTACATCGGATACGGCGGAGCATATATTGCAACCTTCGTTTACGGTTTGTTCAGTGATGACAAGAATGCAATGTATATGACACTTGCACTCGTTGCAGCAGGTGTTACTGCATTCGGTAACCTTATGGTTGGTCTTTTCTGTAAGGAACGTATCGAAATTCCCAGCAAGCCCAAGGTTAAGGTTTCAAAAGCACTGTTCTCTCTTTTCAAATACAAAAACTACCGTGCATATCAGCTTATGCAGTGGGTAAATGCTTTTGCTATGCTCGGCAAAATGTCAACGTTCCTTGCTGCAATCACGGTAGGCTCTTCAAAAAACCTTCTTCTTACTCTTCCCACTGCCGTGGGTACTGTTGTAGGTAACCTTATTACAACAAAGCTTTCAAAGAAGCATGAGCCCACAAAGCTTCTCAAATTCTGCGGTATCTATTCACCCGTTGCAGCAGGTATACTCTTCGGCATCTGCTTTGTTGAAGCAAAAATGGGCGTCAGATTTTTTGAAGGCTGGAACAGTATATTCTTCTATGTATTCTATTTCGTTTTCGGTATCGGTATCGGTATCCAGGAGCTTTCAAAATCTCACTTCGATGTAGAATTCTATGATTATCTTGAATGGCAGACCGGTGAAAGAATGGAAGCTGTTCAGGGTATTGTTCCCGGTTGGGTTAACTCAGTATGTAATCTTATAAAGGATATCTCAATTCCTTATATGATTGCATGGGCAGGTTATCTGTCTTCGGTTGAAGGCGACCTTGTCAAAACAATGCAGGCTCAGCCTACATATCTTGACACTTGTCTTAAAATTCTTGCATTCCTTCTCTTCGGCTACACTCTTGCAAATGTTCTCAAGGCTCTTATTCTTAAGTTCTTCTATGACGTTGAAGGTGAAAAGAAAGAGCAGATGTACCGTGAGCTTGAGGTAATCCGTGAAGAACGCCATAAGGAAAACGAATCTCTCAAGCAGGCAAAAGAAGCTATCGGTAATAATTAAAGCAAACTGTTGAGGAAAAAATATATATGAAAATTACTTCTGAAAGCACTCTTTCCGAGGTGCTTAACAATCCTGTCGGTTATGATATTGCTCAAAAGGTAGTTTACCGTAAAAACATAGCTGCCGAAATTCTCTCGGATGAGACATTCTGCCAAAAAAACCTAGGTGAGCTTCTCGGCGGTAAGGTCACAGATGAATCGATGAAATATCTTCTTGATATTCTCAATGCAAATCCCGAAAAGATTATATCAAAAAGTGAAACAGCCCCCGAATGGTGGAAGGAAGCTGTTATCTATCAGATTTATCCCCGTTCATTTATGGATTCAGACGGTGACGGAATCGGTGATTTGCAGGGCATAATCTCAAAGCTCGACTATCTTAAGGAGTTGGGTGTTGACGTACTGTGGCTCAGCCCCATTTACGATTCACCCAATGATGATATGGGCTATGACATCCGTGATTATGAGAAAATTATGACCGAATTCGGCACAATGGATGATTTTGACGAAATGCTCTCTGAAATCCATAAGCGCGGAATGAAGTTGATTATGGACCTTGTTGTAAATCACACTTCTGACGAGCATGAATGGTTCAAAAAGGCTCTTGCAGGTGACGAGAAATATAAGGATTATTATTTCTTCCGTAAAGGCAAGGGTGACGGAATCCCTCCGAATAACTGGACATCGTTTTTCTCGGGCTCTGCGTGGAATTATTATCCTGAGCTTGACGAGTGGGCACTGCATCTTTTCTCAAGCAAGCAGATGGATCTTAACTGGGATAATCCTGAGCTGAGAAAAGAAGTTTACGGTATGGTTTCCCGATGGCTCCAAAAGGGTGTTGACGGCTTCAGAATGGATGTTATTACCCTTATTTCAAAAACTCCCGGACTTCCTGACGGTGATCCGGCTGTTGCCGAGCTTTTCGGCTGCGGTGCCGAGCATTACTCATGGGGACCGAGACTTCACGAATATCTCGGTGAGCTTAATGAAAAGACATTTAAAAACTTCCCCGGCTCCTTCTGCGTTGCAGAGCCCTGCAGCACGGGTATTGAAATGGTAAAGCTCATTTCCGACGAATCCCGTGGAGAAGTCCGTCAGGCATTCCTTTTTGACCATATTGAAAATCCGGGCAAATCCAAATATCAGGATTATAAATATAACCTTAAATATTTAAAGGAAGCCTTTATAGATTATCAATTCTCTCTTTGCGGTTCATCCTGGCCATCATTGGTTATCGAAAATCACGATAATCCGCGAATGGTCTCAAAGGTAAATCCCGACCCGAAATTCAGAAAGCCTCTTTCAAAGCTTCTGGGCACAATGGTTTTGACAGGTCGGGGAACACCCTATATTTATCAGGGTGAAGAATTAGGAATGATGAACTGTGATTTCAAGGATATGAGTGAAATCCGTGATGTTGAGGCTGTAAACAGATACAACGAAAACATTGAAATGGGCAGAAGCACCGAAGAGGTCTTCGCAGAAATTCTTGCAGGCGGAAGAGACAACGCGAGAACTCCCATTCCTTGGGATGACAGTGAAAATGCAGGCTTCACAACGGGTGTGCCCTGGCTTCGTGTTAATGGTGACTATAAGCAGTGTAATGTAAAGGCACAGCTTCAGGATGAATCAAGTACGTTTCACTATTACAGAAGGCTTATGGAGCTACGCAAGAAAAACAAATCGACTTTGGTTTACGGTGATTTCAGACCTCTTGAAACAAATGACGAAACCTATTGTTTTTACAGAGAGTCAGACGAAGGAAAGTTCTATATTGAAATGAACCTTACAGAAAACGAAATTGACAGACCAAAATATGCTGAAGGTGAATGTGTGCTTTCAAATTATTCCCTTTCTTCAGATAAGCTTCGTGCTTATGAAGTAAATATTTACAGAATTAAACCTGCTGAATAAGGAGATGTTATAATGTGAAAAAAATAAAAATTCTCATCATTTTTGCGGTATTGGTTGCCCTCTTTGCGGCATCAATAATCTATTTTGAAATGGACCCTGAAAATACAAATATTGATTTCAGCCCTGCAAATGCTCAGAATGAAACCGATAAAACAATAAGATTCGATGAAAACGGTAAGCTTAAAATATTACATATTGCTGATACTCATCTTAATTATGACAAGCATTTTGATGCATCGGTATGGGTAGTTGCAGAAGCCTGCGATGTGGAAAAGCCCGACCTTGTTGTGCTGACAGGCGATAATACACATCCGAATGACGACCCTGAAAAGACAAAGGAGCTTATCAATGCTCTTATGAATATCTTTGAGTCAAGAAAGATTCCCGTTGCCGTAACCTTCGGTAATCACGATGCAGAGAAGGGTCCCATGACAAGAAAAGATATTATGGAATATTACAAGACTTTCTCTTGTGTTATAACTGCAGAAGAGGCGGACACCTTCAAAAACTGTGCAACATTTAATATTCCCGTACTTGCTTCCGACAGCGACAAAACCAAGTTTAATCTCTGGGTGTTTGACTCAGGTGATTATGACGAGGATGATCCGAGACATTATGACCGAGTACGTACCGAGCAGATTGAATGGTACAAAGAAACAGCTGCAAAGCTCAAGGAAGAAAATGGCGGTGAAACCGTAAATTCTGTTGTTTTTCAGCATATTATTGTACCTGAAATCTACGATGTTCTTAAAAAGGTAGATTCCAAGAAGCCTTACGCACTTCCTCACATTTACAACGAGGGAGAATATTATATGTTTGACCCTGAGCAGGTCAATTACGGTAAGCTCAATGAAAAGCCCTGCCCCGGTTATTATAACGACGGTCAGTTTGATGCTTTGGTTGAAACAGGTGATGTACTGGCAATGTTTACGGGCCACGACCACACAAATGCCTTCGGTGTAAGAAATCAGAATATTGATATTTATACTTCACCCATGACACGTTATAAGGGACTTGCTTATACAACTCAGTACGGTTACCGTGTAGTTGAGATTGATGAAAATGACACATCTGTTTATGAAACAAGAGTAGAGCGTCTTTATGATGTCTTTGACTTTGATTACATAAAAACTGCAAAGGATAACGGTGATAAGTATTCATCCAGAATCGCTTTTGAGCTTGCAGTTAAGGGCAAGGCTCAGAAAATTTGTATGAAGCTCTGGCATTCAGTGGCAGAATTATTTACAGGCAGAACAATTGTATATCCGGACTAAAGCAAACAAAAAACTGCAACGTTATTTGAAAAAAGTGAACATACTGATACAATATTGTACGATGTAAGAGTAAAATGTAAGGCAAGGTCTCAGTTTTGACCTTGCCTTACATTCTTAATAAAGGTCAGATTAAAGTGATTAAAGGAATACAGTAAAGAAGCCATTTTTTAATGTGAGGTAAAAAACAATGTTCAATATCACCAAAAACACTATTGAAATCGGTCTTGAAAAACCGCTTAAAGTTTTACATATTACAGATTCACATCTGCCCTTTTACTGTGAAACAGACTCTGAGGCTATGATAAATCAAGGCAAAAAGCGTGATGAAAAAAGCAGTGTGCAAAATCTTAAAGAACTGATGGAATACGGTGAAAAAAGCTGTGATATTATTGCCCTCACCGAGCCGCAGATTAAAGCCGTTCTTACGGGACATCTGCATTTTGGCTTTAAAAGCAGACTGCCCGGTGGCTGTTTTTATATTATAATCAGCTCTTCTTATGGCACTGAAGGCAAAGAATAAGAGATAAACTGTAAGCCTTGTTTTATCACTTCAGGATTGATTAACATATATGATAAAGCTCCCTGTAAAGATGTTATCCCTACAAGGAGCCTTGCTTTATATTATTCTGATGTTATACTCCGGTTTTCTTTTTCGAAGCTTTGTTCAGTATGGCTGAAGCAAGGCAGAAAAGGAATGAAACTGCCGTGAAAATCAGAATACAGATGAATACATCGTTCCAGCCCTTTGTGTCAGCAATTTTTCCGAGCATTGATGTTGCAAGTGTGCTTCCGATATAGCAGAATGTGTTGAGAAGACCTGCTGAAAAGCCCGGATCGATTTTATCTCTTGAATAAAGGGGAACGATACTGGTTATTACATTGTTTACTGCCGACATAAGGCAGGCAATGCCGCCGAAGAGCAAGAGGGTCAGGGGGACTGATCTGAGGTTGAGGGTGAGCAGAATCAGCCCTGCAAGAATTATTGCGGCGAAAAAGAATATACCGTTGAGAGCGTTTTCGTCCTTTTGCTTTTTGTGAAGCATATTTACTAAGGATGTGCCGAAAATCGACAGCAGGGGAAGAAGCAGGGTAACAATTATAGAAAGCGAAGAGGGAACACCGAATTCCTCCTTCAGAATAGAAGGCACCCAGGTGGTTATGCCGTCTTTTATAAATCCGTTGGTTATTGCACAGATGATTATTACTGCAAGACTTACAGCAAATACGGGAGTGAGAGACAGCGTGCTCTTTGTTTTTTCTCGGGTGACGGTGTTTTCTGCCTTTTCATTTTCCATATTGCTCATACCGATGAACCATAATACTGCCACGGCACCTACAACAGCTGCCGATACATAGAATATGGTTGTCCAGCTGAGACCGAGAAAAGAGAAAAGTGCCGAAAGACCGTAGGCGGCAAATGTGCCCGAGGCAACGGTTGTGCTCATAACCATAACGGCCTTTGAAAGCTTACTGTCGGCAAGGTTATCCGATAAGGTTTTAATGAGTGACGACCAGAGAACTGACTGAAAAATACCGTTGGAAAACCAGAGATATTTCATCGGCTCTATTCCGTGACAGAAGGTCATATCAAGGTTGATTATGCAGGAAGCGGCAAGAGCCACGGCAACTGAAAACCTTGTGTTATACTTTTTGCAAAGCAGTCCGTTTATCAGCTGACCTGCACCGTAAGCTAAAAAGAAAAATGAGCTGACGGAGCCTGCGGCCTCCTTGGTGATGCCGAGCTGGGACAGAATCTCAACCATTGAAGCGTTGTAGTTGAGTCTTCCCACATATGCGGCGGTATAGGCTGCCCAGCAGAGAAATATGAGAAAATTTGATTTTTTGTTGCTTAAGGAATTTATCATTTTATTTACCTGTGATTATGTTTTATCGATTTTGCCCGAAAAGAAGTTGTCCTTCTCGGTAAGTTCGTCTCTATCGGGGTTTTCAAACACAATTCCGTAATTGGGTGAATCGGTTTCCTCAGGTGAGATAAAGTAATTGTTGATGATTATTACACAGTAAACCGACGGTCTGAAGATTATATAGCCTCTGCTGTTGCCGTTCATACCTGACCTGCCGTCGAAAAGATTGTTTCCGATAAGTATATCATGATGACCGCAGTTGTCGTGATGTCCGATGGCAGGAAAGCCTGCACATTTGAAAGTATTTCTTCTTATTGTGATGTAACGGCAGACGGTGTCGTCCTTGCAGAAATCAATAAGGGTACCGTCGCAGTTGTATACGGGGCCGTAGGAGCCGTCGCGGGCAAGGTCGAGCTGAATCTGCTCATTGAGAAGGTTTTCGGGAACGTGTGTATATGTGGGTCCGTCAAAAACACAGCTGTCAACCGTAACGTGTTCGCTGGAGTTAATCTCAATCATATGCCAGGTTGAGCAATTACGGAAGCGGCATCCTTCAATACGTATATTACGGCAATGCACCGTGTTGACAAGGGTGGACTTTTCTGTGGTGTCCTTGTTGCCGTCGAAGATACCGCCTGAAATAACAACATTGTGGGTGCCCTCATAGCCGCTCCACTCAGGCTCAGAATAGGAAGCGAGAAGATATCTTGTTACAGGCTCGCTTTTACTGTTTCTTAAGATAACCGCGTTATCGGAAAGCCGTAATCTCTGATTGGAATAGAAAATAAGTGTCGCAGAAACAAGGTATGTTCCGTCGGGAAAGTAGACCGTGCCTCCGTCCTTTACTTTATCAATACATTCCTGAAGTGCCTTTGTGTCGTCGTGAACACCGTCGGCAAAGACATTTTTATTGTCAGTAACCTTTATAAACTTCATAGGACTTTCCTCTTTTATATAAGCTCGGATTTGTGATGCTCTTTGGAAATTCTCGGTGCTGCACCTGTAAGGTGAGAAATATCACGGTATTCACCGCTGTAATTTTCGAATAATCCGTCGGGAATCTGTGATGTCCAGCCCTTTTCGTTGAAGGCGGGAATATCTACACCCGTTGCATAAAGCACGATTGCGGCAAGGTCACGGATGTTCATTTCACCAATCTCACCGTTTTTAATATCCTTGCCGGTTGCAGCAAAGGTGACGTATTTTTCTTCATCAGTCCAGCCGCCGTGAGTGCCTTTGCCGGAGCCGTCATTGGTGCCGCCGTGGTCTGCGATAACCATAAAGAGGGTGTCATCTGCTATGCCTGCCTTATCAATTGAGGAATAAACATCACCGATAAGCTTATCTACCTTGCTTATAGCATCTATATGTGCGGCTGTTCCGTAGCCGTTACCGTGACCTGCACCGTCAACGCTGTCAAAATGAACAAAGAGGAACAGTGGCTTCTTTTCACGGATGTAATCACAGATGAGAGGAGTCAGCTCCTTATCCTTTGCGGTTCTCTTGCTTACACCGAGAGTTTTTTCAACTATGCCCTTGTTGATAGGGTTCCAGTCACAGTAGGAGCCGAGCTCAGCATCAGGGTAAGCCTTTCTGATTCTGCGGAAAACCGTTGGGTTCTTTGACCACAGGGGATAGGGCAGAACTGAAACCTTGTTGTTTGTAAGCTTATGTATTTCGGGGCCTACACCGATAAGCATTGAGCCCCAGCATTCTGCGCTTATTGTAGGCTTGGAGGAGAGAGCATTATATGTAACGGCTCCCTTTTCAAAAATTTTATCGAAATAGGGTGTATCTGCATCCCTGAACCAGCTGCCTGCACCGTCAACACCTATAACTATCACGTGTGAATATTTCTTAGCCATATATTGTCCTCGCTTTCAGTGAACAGGGAAAATCTGTATGAAATATTTATCCTGTTCAGGATTTTCTTTCTGTTTGATTCTAGCACTTTTTCTTTCCGCTTTCAAGAAAAAACAGAAAAAACCAAGGCCGGTTGTGACTTTTTTTGAGATGGATATTTTCTTGAAATTATTTATGTGTCGTGGAGCATTGTACAGATTGAGCTGACCGGTTGAAATTTTAAAAGGAAAAGTGTTTTTTATTTATTATTCGGGAAAATATTCGCACATTGCCTTACTTTTGCTATCGGAGTTATGTATAATGAAATCAGATTGGAGGAGAGAAAATGAAGATTTCTGAAATTACCGCAAAAGTCAGATCTGTTCCCTTCTGAAAGCGGTAGGGGACTCGGTAAGCAGAAATTATCAATAAAATAAGAAAGCTCCCCGGTGCAGGGAGCTTTCTTCATATCATTTGTTCAGAGCCTTACCGCAAATTTAAAAAGCACAGGGCAGATGCCCTGTGCTTTTTGTTTATATCAGAAGCTGAGTTACTGTTTACTCTTACTGATTATTTGAAAAGGTTTCTGAACCAATCAATGATTCTCTGGAAGAATGCCTTAATCTTACCGAAGAAGCTGTTGTCCTCTTCCTCGTATTCGTTCCAGTCGTGACCGCAAACGTCACAGATCTTGTTGCCGTCAGCGTCGGGATGACCGGTTGCTGCAACATCTCTTGTTTCCTGCTTACCGCAAGCGCAGGTACGTGTTTCCATACCCTTTGCTGTGCAGGTGGGAGCAACTGTTACTGTCCACTCACTCCATGTTACGTGACCTGTTGCTGCGATTTCTTCTGTATAGGTGTGATTTGAGTCATTAGCACAGGTATAGGTTCTTACACCCTTAGCTGTGCAGGTGGGAGCCTTTGTTACCTTGCTTGTGTAGCTGTGACCCTTAGAAGGAATTACATTACCGCCTGATACTACATATCCGCATTCTGCGCACTTGACAGCATCTTCAACACCGTCTTCGGTGCAGGTTGCAGCCTTGCCGGTAACTGTTACAGTTTCAAGGTCAGCTGCAGTATGGTCTTTATCGCACTTTGCAAAGAAGGGAAGTACGCCTGCTTCTCTTACAAGGTTAAGAGCTGCGGGAACAAGGTCTGCCTTGCGAGCGTTGAGGCTGTCCATATTATTGGAAGCGATAACTGCATCGTTTTCAGCACCTGTGAAGTATTCCTGAACAGTGATTTCTGTGAAGGAAACTGTGCTGTAATCGGCAAGGTTTACATAAAGCTCTGACTTAACTGTATCGGGGAAGAATGCGTCAACGATGTGCTCGGAAGCCATGATGAGTGCTTCTGTTACGGAAACGTCAGCTGCAACATCTTCTGTCTTTTTCTTTGTTTCGAAGAGGCGAAGGAAGCCGTCAAGGTCGCCTTCAAGACCGTCGTCGAAGAGGAAGCCCATTACAAGGTTGCCGTCGAATGCGTAGTCTTCACTAGCGCAGTTTGAAGCAAGTGATCCGAGAGGAAGGATAGCGTTTGCTACCTTTGAAATAGCGTCGATTGTGTCTGCGGGCTGTTCGTCGCAAGCAATGATGATGCCCTTAGCAAGCTCATAAACTCTGTTTGTAAGACCTGCAAGAGTTGCCTTCCAGTCTGCGCCCTTTGCAACCTTAAGCTCGAATGCTACTGTGGGCATTTCAACGCCTGTTTCTGTTTCAAGTGTTGCAAGCACATCGTTAGCGATTGTGTTAACGAGAGCAACACCTTCAACAGCTGCTTCGTAGATAACATCTACAAGCTTTGTCATAATGATGTCCTTACCCTGACCGTCTGCAACTGCAGCTGCATCTGTCTTAGCAGGAACTGTGAGTGCAAAGTCAACTTCTGCATCTGCAAAAGCCTTGTTGAGTGAGGGGATGCATTCACCGAGAGCATAGTCAGCAACTGCTACTGCCATTGCATCAAGGTTTTCAAGGTCGCCGATGAGAGCGTGAATTTCAGCGATAAGCTCGTTGGAGCCGTCATCAATAAGATCAAGACCGAGAGTGATAACAGATACCCAGAGAGCCTCTACTGATGAGAAGTCTATCTTATAAAGGAGCTCTGTATCAAAGCTTGCAAGGATAGCATCGATGTCGATACCGATCTGACCTGCGAGGTTTTTGTATTCTTCGTTATTGATAACTTCTTCTGCTGCAGCCATCATATCGTTAGCTGTTGCACAAATCTTTTCAAGGTTTGCTGTGAAGTTATCGTTGTTGCCGTCAACAAGAGCGAGCTTTTCCATACCTGCATCGCTTACAAGCATATCAACAAGACCGTAGAGGATGTGGTTTGCCTGACCAACAACGCCGTTATATTCGTCATAGTTGCTTGCAAAATCAAGAAGGTCCGCATCAATTACGAAATCTGTATCGATGAAGTCAAGAAGAGCCTTTGCATCGTCGATGTTAAGGTTGCCTGAAAGACCGTCAACTACTACTGTAACAACGGGGTCTGCATCGATCATTGAAGAAACAGCGCTCTTTGCTGCTGAATCTGCAACGGACTGTGCTAACGATGCAAGTGAACCGCCAAGCTTAACTGTTGCATCCGAAAGAACTACTTCACAGATGAACTCGTCCTCTGTTGCATAGCCTCTGTAGCTTACTGTTACGTCAACGGCTTCAACTGTTACAAGAGAAGCATCCATACCCATACCGGTAAGTGTACTTTCAGCCATTGTCTTTGCTGCCTCAGCTGCTTCAGCTTCAACGTAAGCCTCTATTTCAGCAAATGTAAGCTTAAGCTCGGAAATGATTTCTTCGCCCTGAGCTACTGTAATGCCGAAGGAATCGGCAAGTGCCTTTGCGTTAGCTTCTGTCATAAGAGCTTCATATTCTTCTGTTACAGCGGTGCCTGCAAATTCAATTTCAACCATGTCAGCCATAAGAGCCTGGTTCTTTTCTGTTGCATAAAGGTTAATCTTGAGATTATCCTTTGAAGTAGGTCTGTAAACCTGAACGGTTTCGTCACAGTTTTTGCCTGTGTAGATTGTAGCTGTGGGAGCCTCGAAGTTAATATCAAGAGCATCTTCCCAAGTAAGAGTCTTAGCTGTTGTTGCACCGGAGGCAACTGTTACTTCGTAGTAAGTGTCGCCGTCCTTGAAGTATACCTTACCGCCTGAAATTTCTTCAAGAAGAGCAAGGTCTTCATAGGTTTCTGCAAAAGCTGCAGGAACTTCTGCTTCAGCACCTACTGTTGCAACCTGACCGAGTGTGGTTTTGAGAAGTGTACGTACTACTGTGTCAAGGATATAGTTGTAGTAGGTATCGATTTTAACCTGATTGTCGCTCTGAGCAAGCTCTACGAAATCCTTAATAAGTGTATAGATGTCATTTGTGCGAAGGTCGTAGGTTTCAAGCTCTGCGATAGCATCTTCTGAAAGGATGCCGTTTGTTTCGCAAAGGCCAACGAACCAGCCGAGGATACCGTTGTTGAGAGTATCGTCGAAGGTCTCACCTTCGGGGATAGCATAACCCATCTGGTCAGCAACCCACTTTGTGAACTTAGCCTGAATGTCGTTGCCGATGAGGTAATCTACATAGAAATCATAGATAGCCTGCTCGTCAGCGTTTTCTGAGCCGTTAAGAGTTTCGATATATTCGCCTACCTTACCGTAGTCAAATACTTCGTCGTCCCAACGGAAAACCTTACCGAAGGTTTCGCTGTTAGCTGCCATAAACTCAAATACGCCGTCGATGAAGCCGAGAGCTGAGCCTGCTTCCTCGCGGGTGATAAGAGCTGTTGCATCGAGATTTGCGAAATCACCGCCAAGCTCTGCAAGATAGCCCTTATAGCCAACAACTGCATCAAGAGAGTCGATGTCAGGGATCTGAGCAGCGATAACATCGCCGAAGGCTGCAATTTCAAAGCCTTCAAAGCCGTTTTCTATAACGCCTTCAACAACTGCTGCCTTGATGTCCTCTGAATACTTTGCGATTTCTCTGTCAACCCAATCAAGGATTACAGAAGCGATTTGTTCAGCGTTCATATTTTCGATGTATGCTTCATCGTCAGCGGCAACTTTAGCTCTGTCATAAACAGGCTCATCAGCCGCAAATGTTGCGAAGGGCATTACACCAATAAGCATGATCACTGAAAGAATGATTGCCAGTGTTTTTTTCATAAGTTTATCCTCCTTTAAATTCAAATAATCTGTGTCACTGTTCACAGACTCTTCATTCACATTATAATAAAAACAAATAAATAAAAAAAGTAACAAAGCTCTTAAATTTGTCAAGCAATAGACAAAAAAACGAGCTTTGTTACGTAAGTTTTGTTTAAATTCAATAAAAGATTTGTTAATATTTAATTTAAAATTCACTTCAGGAATTTACATTGAGTTCATTTTTCGAATCTTTCCTCAATAGGGAACAGATCCTTCATAATAGCGGTTATTCTGTGTGCATTTTTTGTGAAGGTCTCCTTATCATAGGACAGAAGATCAATGCAGAGCATTGCTACTGAGCCGTTAAGAGCAAACTCAAAGGTTGACTCGTTCTCGGTAAAATATTCTTCACCCCAGTGTTCGATCATAAGTTTTCTGAACTTGGGATAAATCAGCTTGTTTGCCGTGTATGCGAAATGCTGATAGGAATGTTTGCCGATGTAGATGCTGAGAAGTCCGATATCGGTGTCGGTAAGAATCATCTTATAAGATTTATATTTCCTATCTATACATCCTGATGCATCGATGGTGCTGAGCATCTGGTCAAAAATTCTGTTAACGGTGTATTCTCTGTTTTTCTCCACAAATTCCTCAATACTATCATAATGCACATAGAAGCTTGCACGGGAAATGTTACCCTTTTTGCAAAGAGCCGAAACCGAAATTTTTTCATCGTCTGTTTTCATAAGCTCCACAAAGGCCTTGCGAAGCTGTTCTTCAACCTTACCTGCCATAAAAACCCTCCACTATTTTTTCGTGGTCAAGGATCTTTGAACTGATGTTCACCACGTCAAAATCATGCTCACGTCCTTCAAGAATATCTCTCACATAAAAGCTTATTATAGCCCCGACGATAAATTTGATGCGGAAAATAAGATCCTCCGAAAGATGAATGGGAAGAGCGGAAAATGTGCCGAGAGCCGTTGTATACAAGGTCTCAAAGAAATATCTGCTTCCGTGCTCACCTGCAAGAAGGAGAATATATTTTTCCTGAGAGGTGAGAATTTTGATAACACCGCCAAAGCCGAGACTGTGGGTGGTGAGCACATTGCGAATGGCAACCTTCACACATTCCTTTATAAGATCTTCGGCAAAACGGTCCGAAATCTTTTTGTGCATATCGAAAATATCCACATAGTTACGGTAAAAGGTGGTTCTGCTCACACCGGCCCTTTCAATTATCTCTGAAACGGAAAGCTTGCTGTAATGCTTCTCTTCCAGAAACTCGAAATATGCCTTTTCAAGCTTTTGTGTAGCCGTTAATTTCATTTTAACTGACAAATAATCACTTCCATTTTCGGATAGTTTTCAAATTACCTCTCAAATATTAACATTTTTTAAACGGACAATCAATGCTTGGTGGACGAATTCAGAAAAATTGTAACTTTTTCTGCCGATACTTTATTAATATGTAGCATATAATCTGTTTGAAACTGATAAAACAAAGTTTTTGTTGTTAAATGGAAATAATTGTGTTATACTCCTTCTATGGCGTAAAATCTGTGTAGAATATACGCCGCAAAAGGAGAAGAAAATATGAAAATTCTTGAAAATAACGGTGTGTTCATTCTTGAGACCGAAAATACCCACTATGTTATGGCTGTTGACAGCGAGGGTGTGCTCAATCATCTTCATTGGGGCAGAAAATGTGCTGACGAGGACTATTTCTGCACTTATAAAACCTGGGATATAAACTCCAACCATTCGGCAAGGGATCTTTCAAAAACCGAATATATTCCTTACGGCGGCAAGGTTTACAGACCCGTATGCTTTATGGCAACCTATGCTGACCGCTGCCGTGAAACCGTGCTTAAATATAAGGATTTCAACGTATGTGAGGACGGCGACGCATTTCTTCTTGAAATCATCCTTGAGGATAAGCCCTATGAGCTTGAGGTTACCCTTTGCTATAAGCTCAGGGAAAATACAGACATAATTGAAAGATTTGTAAAGGTGAAGAACAATTCCGCTTCTGACGTAAGGCTCAACAGAATTTTATCGGGCGAATTCAACTTCCCCTCTCTCAGACCCTATACCTCCACCAACTTCAACGGAGCCTGGGCAGCAGAATTCCGTATGGAAAGCACCGAGGTCAGAAACGGTGTGCTTTCCTACGACAGCAGGAAGGGCGGCAGTAACCATACGGTGAATCCCTGCTTCATCCTTTCGCAGAATGCCGATGAAAAAAGCGGTGATGTCTTCTTCGGCGCACTCGCATGGACCGGTAACTTCAGAACTGAGATTTCAAGAGATTTTGCAGGCAGAACAAGAGCTGTTATCGGTATTAACGACTTTGATTTTTCCTATGACCTTCATCCGGGTGAGGAATTCACGGCTCCCTCTGTTTTCTGCGGCTACACAAAGGGCTTTGGCGAAATGAGCAACCAGATGAACGCCTTTGCCGTTGAATATGTTCTTCCTGAAAGATATGCAAAGGAGCCTCTTCCCGTGCTTTATAACAGCTGGGAGGCAACCTGGTTTGACGTAAGCTCCGAGGGACAGCAGAAGCTTGCCGAAATGGCGGCAGATATCGGATGTGAGCTTTTTGTTATGGATGACGGCTGGTTCGGTCAGAGAAAGGATGACCGGGCAGGTCTCGGAGACTGGTATGTAAACAAAGAGAAGTTCCCCGAAGGCCTTAAACCTCTTATTGATAAGGTAAAGAGCCTCGGTATGCGCTTCGGCTTATGGTTTGAGCCTGAAATGGTAAATCCCGACTCCGATTTATTCCGTGCTCATCCCGAATGGGCATATCATTACGATACAAGAGAAGCATCTCTTCTTCGTCAGCAGCTTGTTCTCAACCTCACAAGGGATGAGGTTAAGGAATATGTGTTCAGCGTTATGGACGATATGCTATGTGAATATGACATAAGCTACATCAAGTGGGATATGAACAGAGCCTATTCTGAAACCGGTGCGGAGAATCTTGATAATCCTCAGGAGCTCTGGTACAGACACGTAAAGGCTGTTTATGAGGTTGCCGACAGACTTAAGGCAAAGCATCCCGACCTTCAGATTGAGTGCTGCGCATCCGGAGGCGGCAGGGTTGACCTCGGCTCTCTTTCACATTTTGATATGGTATGGACCTCCGACAACACCGACCCCCTTGACAGACTTCAGATTCAGCAAGGCTTTTCACTTCTTTATCCCATCAAGTGTATGCGTGCATGGGTAACAGACACCAACAGAGGCTCAAGACCCAAGGACTGGGATTTCCGCTTCAATGTTACAATGCAGGGCTCACTTTCAATCGGCGGCAATCTTCTCAAATACAGTGAGGAAGAGCTTGAAATTCACAGAAAGTATATTGCAATGTATAAGGAAATCAGAAACACCGTTCAGTTCGGCTCCTTCTACCGTCTTGCAGATTTCAGCAAGGACAGCATCTATGCAACCCAGTATGCGGACGAAAAGTGCAGTGTGCTTTTCCTTTGCAACGGAGCCAACACCTTCTTTAACGATAAATTCTGCCACGTAAAGCTTGAGGGCCTTGAAGAGGATGCACGCTACAGCTTTGAATTTGAAGGAAAAGAGAAGATTCTCGGCGGTGCATATCTTATGAATGTGGGTCTTGACTTTGATATGGGCGGAAGCCTTTCTTCAAAGATAATCATATTCAGTAAGGTTGAGCAATAAGTAGGTCAGACAAAAGCTGTTTACAAAATTTTTAACAGGTATTGTAATTTTTTTAACGTTGAAAAAAGAGGAGAAATATATGAAAAACAAAATCAAGGAATGGTTCAGCATACAGCT
This sequence comes from Acutalibacteraceae bacterium, assembly GCA_045544675.1. Lineage (GTDB taxonomy): Bacteria > Bacillota > Clostridia > Oscillospirales > Acutalibacteraceae > UBA6857. Next base: position 2,216 of record JAZPZK010000058.1, on the reverse strand, counting down.
GGTTAAAAATCCGGGAAAAATGGTTCTTGGTGTTATACTGCTGTTTAATATAGTATTCTTCCTTCTTGCCGCTTCGGTTATCAGTGCGCTTTCACTTGACGGAACGGAAAAGATGGGCTTTATTGAGGCTGCGGTATGCACGGTAACAATGATTCTTGATGCGGGCTGCATACAGTTTGTTATTGCGGATATCGGCAAGGCAGGTGCAGCGATTACTATTGTTTGTCTGTCGGTTGTTATTATCGGTATGATTTCCTTCACAGGCTCGGTAATCGGTTATGTAACCAACTATATCTCACACTTTATCGAAAGCGCAAATACAGGTAAAAGGCAGCTTTCTCTTCAGGATCACTTTGTTATTCTCAACTGGAACAGCAGAGCATCTGAAATAGTAAACGATATGCTTTACAGTGAGGAAAAGCAGAAGGTTGTTGTGCTTGTTCAGTCCCGTAAGGAAGAAATTGAAAAGGAAATAGAGGAACGCCTTGCAGATACGCTCAGCAGAGAAAATGCTGCCCTCAGAAAGCAGTATAAGGAGCTCGGCTTAATCAAAAGGAAGATAGCAATTTTTAAAAACCGCATCAGAAGGAATCTTACTGTTATTGTGCGTGAGGGCGATGTGTTTTCCTCAAAGCAGCTTAACGATATTTCCCTTAGCAGAGCAAAGGCGGTTATTATTCTCGGTAACGATATAAACAACACTATATGTAAGTTTGAGCACAGAGAAAAAATTGAGGAAAGCGGCAGAGGTAATTCGCAGACTATCAAGACCCTTATGCAGGTTTCCGATATAACAGCAGATGAAAGGTCTGCAGACAATCAGAAAATTATTGTTGAGATAACAGATCAATGGACTCTTGAGCTTGTTGAAAAAATCATTGATGCAAAGCAGGTTGCAGGTAAGTGTAACATTATACCCGTCAAGGTTAACGAGGTTCTCGGCCAGCTTCTGTCACAGTTCTGTCTTATGCCTGAGCTTAATTCGGTTTACAGCGAGCTGTTTTCCAACAAAGGTGCCGAATTCCATTCAGAGCATCATATTGACGAGGATGAAATCACCTTTGCAAAGAAATATTTCAAAGAGCACAACCACGCCTTACCCATTACCACAGTAAGATCCGATGAGGAGTCCTTTGCTTTTTATGTTGCCGATAACGATAAGGATATCCACAAGAAGTCCTATGTTGAAGCAAGCGACTATGCAGTGAAGCTTAAGAAGGATTACTGGATTGAAAGAAAGAATGTTGTTATTCTCGGTCATAACAGCAAGTGTAAGCACATAATGGCAGGCTTTGAAACCTTCAGCAAGGAATGGAAAAAAGGCGACGAGGAAATTGTAAGAATCGTTGTTGTTGACGATAAAAAGAGCCTTGAAAAGATGAATTATTACAGAGATTATCCCTTTGTTATCAAGACAGTTGAGGCTGACATCTACGATAAGGATATCATCTGCTCAACAATCAACGAATTTGTGTCCGCAAACGAGGAGGATACAAGCGTGCTTATCCTTTCCGATGACTCGGCACTCAATGAGGATATTGATGCAAGCGCTCTTGCAAATCTTGTTTATGTGCGTGATATAATAATCGGAAAGCTCAGAGAAAATCCCGATTTTGATGTTGAGAGTATTGACGTTATTGTTGAGATTATTGACCCGAAGCACCACGATATTGTTAACAGCTACAGTGTAAACAACGTTGTTATCAGTAACCGCTATATCAGTAAAATGATAACCCAGATAAGTGAGTTTGAAGCTCTTTACGACTTTTATAACGATATTCTTTCCTACGACGAGGATACAGCCGAGGAATACACAAGTAAGGAAGTTTACATTAAGAAGGTAAAGAGATACTTTGACGAAATACCCGAAGAAACCACAGCGGATAAGCTTGTACGTGCCGTTTATGATGCCTCAATAGACGAGGACAGAATGGGCGCCGTTAATCCTACGGTAATGCTCGGCTATGTCAAGCCCGGCGGAAGAATTGAGATATTCGGCGGCGACCTGACTCAGATAAAGGTAAAGCTTGAGGAAAGAGACAAGGTAGTGCTTTTCAGCGCACATTGATGTATATTTTACCCTGCCCTTCACAAAAGGGCAAGGTTGCTAAGGACAGATAAAATTATTGGGAGACACTTTGTGATGAAGTGCTCCCGATTTTTTTATATAAAAAGTGACACTTTCGGCTTGAAAGTGTCATAGTGGGTTATATACT
>JAZPZK010000057.1:0-4169 GCA_045544675.1 Acutalibacteraceae bacterium | reverse complement strand
CAAAAAGAAATCTTATTTCTGTTCTGATAATGATAATTCTGGTAGCTGTTGATCAGGTTATCAAATATTTTGTAGAGCTGAATCTTTCTCCGATAGTTACAAAGGAATTTATTCCCGGCTTTATACGCTTTCATTATCACCAGAATTATGTAGGTATGATGGGTATTTTCGATGGTAAACCCCTTTTGATTACTGTACTTTCCATTGTCTGTATGGTAGCTGTTGTTGTAATAATGTTTACCGATCTGATCAAAACAAAATTTGATTATATCTGCATTGTTATGATTGCTGCCGGCGGTATGGGTAATATTATCGACAGAATAATCAGAGGGTATGTTGTTGATTATATTGAATATCTATTTATAGATTTCTATATCTTCAATTTTGCCGATTGTCTTATTACTGTAGGCGCATTTGCTATGATTATTTATCAGCTTGTTCTTGTAATTAAGGAAAGTAAGGCTAAGAAAGTCGGGGCTGAAAATGGTTGATGCTCATATTTTTACAGTAAGTGATGAAAATTCCGGTGAGCGGATAGACAAGGTTATCTGCAGTCAGTGTCAGATGACGTCGCGTTCAGCTGCCCAGAAGATTCTCGATGACGGCAATGTTTCGGTCAACGGTAAAACTGTTGGCAAAAACTATAAAGTCAGGTCAGGTGACAAGGTTGCGGTTGTTATTCCGAAGCCCAGGGAGCTTGAGGTTAACGCCGAAGATATTCCTCTTGATGTTCGCTATGAGGATGATGACCTTCTCGTTGTAAACAAGCCGAAAGGTATGGTTGTTCATCCTGCTGCGGGAAATTATGACGGTACGCTTGTCAATGCGCTTCTTCATCATTGCAAAGGCAGTTTATCAGGTATCAACGGTGTTATCAGACCCGGTATTGTACACCGCATCGACAAGGATACAAGCGGACTTCTGATTGTTGCAAAAAACGATTTTGCGCATATTTCACTTGCAGATCAGATAAAAGCACACAGCTTCACCCGCGAATATCAAAGCGTTGTTTACGGTCACTTCAAGTGCTCTGAGGGCACTGTGGATGCTCCCATCGGCAGACATCCTGTTGACAGAAAGAAAATGACTGTCACAACAAAAAATTCAAAGAATGCAGTTACTCATTATGAAGTAATTGAAGAATATAAGGACTTTACACATTTAAGACTCAGGCTTGAAACAGGACGTACCCATCAGATAAGGGTACATATGTCTTATATCGGCCATCCGGTTGCAGGTGATCCGGTATACGGCCCCAAAAAAGTCATTGAACAGCTTGGAGGACAGTGTCTGCATGCAGGACTTATTGGATTCAAGCATCCCAGAAACGGTAAATATATCGAAATTTCAAGCGAGCTTCCCGGGTATTTTACCGATTTTTTGAGGAGGATCAGATAAATGGAAACTAATACAAAATCGCTTTCACATTGGTTGATTGCTTCTGATATTGACGGTACAATAAACAATAAGGCTCGAAAGCTTGTTAAACGTAACTATGATGCAATTCATAAATACATCAATGAATATGGCGGTAATTTTACACTTGCTTCAGGAAGAACGCCTTTATCAATGAAAAAACATTATAAGCGTCTTGATATTCCTGACGGAAAAGCCATTGTAATTAACGGTGCAGGTATATATGATTTTGCAGAGGAAAAAATGATTTGGTCGAGTCCTCTGAATGAGCATTGTATAGAGATGGTCAGAAAAACCATCAAGAAATTTCCTACAATTTCCTTTCAGGTTATTTCTGATAAAGCGGTATATATTTTTAGGCCGACACCGTCTTCAAGATTGCTTGCAATAAATGCAAGGCTCCCCGTTAAGTATTATTATTCCTTCTCTTCTATACCTAAGGAAAACTGGTATAAGGTTATTTACACCGGAATTCCTCCGGCTTTGAAGGCTGTTCATAAGCATATTCTCAAAATGTCTCATACTACTGAGAATCTGATGTTTTCATCGGACTGGAGCTATGAAATGGTTAATGAGGATACAAACAAAGGTAAGGCTGTTCTGAAGCTTGCTGAAATTCTCGGAGTCGAAAAAGAGCATACAGCAGCAATAGGGGATTATTTCAATGATTATGAAATGCTAAGAGAAGTTGCTTTTCCTGCTTGCTGCGGTCAGGCGCCCAAGGATATGAAGAAAATATCAAAATTAGTAACCTGCCACTGTAACAACGGTGCAGTCGCTGATTTAATTGAATATATGATTAAAAATTTTGCAAAATAATTAAGGAGGATAATATGGACAAAATTAAGAAAACAGAGCTTAAAAAAATCGCCGTAAATGTGCGTAAGGGTGTAATTGAAGGCACCTTTAATGCAAAGTCAGGTCATCCCGGCGGATCTCTTTCAATTGCAGATATTGTAACATATCTGTATTTTGTAAAAATGAATGTTGATCCTGAAAATCCTGATGATGAAAACAGAGACAGATTTGTTCTTTCAAAGGGACACACAGCTCCCGCACTTTATGCAGCTCTTGCACATAGAGGTTTCTTCCCTGTTGAGCTCATTAAAACTCTCAGAAAGCCTGATTCTATTCTTCAAGGTCATCCCAGTATGAGATATACTCCCGGTGTTGATATGAGTACAGGTTCACTCGGTCAGGGTATTTCTGTTGCTTGCGGCATGGCTCTTGCAGGCAAGCTCAAGGGTAAGGATTATAAAGTTTATACAATTCTCGGTGACGGTGAAATCGAAGAAGGTCAGGTATGGGAGGCTGCAATGTTTGCAGGTAACAGAAAGCTTGACAATCTTGTTGCAGTTGTTGACTTCAACAATCTTCAGATTGACGGCTCACTTGATGAGGTTAATTCACCCTATCCTATTAAAGAAAAGTTTGAAGCCTTTAACTGGAATGTAGTTGAAATCTGCGGTCATTGCTTCGATCAGATTGAAGATGCATTCAATCAGGCTGATCTCTGTAAGGATAAGCCGACCTGCATCATTGCTAAATCCGTCAAGGGTAAAGGCGTTTCATTCATGGAAGATAAGTGTGATTGGCACGGCTCAGCACCTAATGCAGAGCAGTATGCAACAGCTATGGCTGAGCTTGATGCAGCTATGGCAGAATTGGAGGCGTAATTATGGCAGATGTAATTAAATGTGCAACCAGAGATGCTTATGGTGCAGCTTTAAAAGAGCTCGGAGCCAGAGATGACATTCTTGTTCTTGATGCTGACCTTGCAAAAGCTACAAAAACAATCACCTTTAAAAAGGAATTCCCTGAAAAGTTCATTGATTGCGGTATTGCAGAAGGCAATATGATGGGTATCGCTGCCGGACTTGCAACAACAGGCTATACTGTTTTTGCATCTTCATTTGCTATGTTCGCCGCAGGAAGAGCTTTTGAGCAGGTAAGAAACTCGGTAGCTTATCCCGGACTTAACGTTACCGTTGTAGGATCGCACGGCGGACTTTCGGTAGGCGAGGACGGCGCTACACATCAGTGTTGTGAGGATATCGCGCTTATGCGTACGCTTCCCGGAATGACGGTAGTTGTTCCTTGCGATGGAAATGAAATGACTCAGGCAGTTGAGGCTATTATTAATCATGACGGTCCCGTATATCTCAGACTCGGAAGACTTGCAGTAGACGTTGTTACACACACAGTTGACGGATATAAATCCGAGATCGGTAAGGGTGTGACACTCAAAGACGGAAGCGACGTTACGATAGTAGCCGCAGGTATGATGGTGCAGATGGCACTTGAAGCAGCAGAAATGCTCGCAGCAGAGGGAATTTCGGCACGTGTGATAGATATGCACACAATAAAACCCCTTGACACAGAGATACTTTTCAAGGCTGCAAAGGAAACGGGTGCGATCGTTACAACAGAAGAGCACACCACTATAGGCGGTCTCGGTGCGGCTGTCTGTGAATATCTTGCAGAGGCTTGCCCCGTACCCGTTGTACGTCACGGCGTAAACGATGAATTCGGCTGCTCGGGTAAAGCTCCTCTTGTTCTTAAGAAATACGGACTTACGCCCGAAGGTATCGTTGAAAAGTGCAAAAAGGCTGTAGCACTTAAAAAATAAGGAAAGGCCGACTTAAAATGAAAATATTTAGATCTGTAATATCTACAGCGCTGATATTATCGATACTGCTTACAGCTTTGATCTCCTGTTCTTCCGATAAAGGCGACGAGGCTGAAAACAAGGG
>JAZPZK010000056.1:0-12773 GCA_045544675.1 Acutalibacteraceae bacterium | reverse complement strand
CTCAATAAAAACTGCTTAGCACCTTAAAATTCAGATAGTTTTGATGCAGAACAAGGCGAAAAGCGCAGAAATCCTTGCCGGATTTCGAGCATTTTTAACACAGTTATGCTCAAAAATAGCGAATTTTAAGGCTTAACTTCCTTATGAAGAGCCGCCCTTTCGGTAGCTTTTTTTAAAGGTAAGAAGGGAGGTAAATATGGAAATACTCTATGAGGATAAGGAAATAGCCGTCTGCATAAAGCAGAGGGGACTTCTCTCACAGTATGACGAAAAAAAGCCGAATATGATTTCTCTGCTCAAAGAAATCTGCGGCGGTGAGATTTATCCCGTTCACCGTCTTGACAGAGAGGTGGGCGGAGTTATGGTGTATGCAAAAACACAGAAGGCGGCTTCGGTGCTGTCAGCCCAGGTTGCAGACAGAAGCTTTGATAAGATTTACCTTGCCCGTGTTCACGGTGTACCCGAAAACGAGAAGGGTATTATGGAGGACCTCCTCTATTTTGATAAAGGCAAAAATAAGTCCTTCACCGTCAAAAAGGAAAGACGCGGAGTGAAGAAGGCTCTTCTTGAATATGAACTTCTTGAAACCGACGGCAGCACATCTCTTGTTAAGGTGAAGCTTCATACGGGAAGGACACATCAGATAAGGGTGCAGTTTGCATCAAGAAGGATGCCGCTTCTCGGTGACCGACGCTATGGCGCGGGGGATGATGAAAAAACAATTGCTTTATGGTCGCATTTTATCTCCTTTACTCACCCCGAATCCAAAGAACGGATGGTTTTTGAGAAGGAAGCAGATTTTTAATATAGCAGATATGCCGGATGTGAATGCATCCGGCAACTTTATTTTTAGCAAAAAGAAAGGACCGCAAGCTGCGGTCCGGCATAAGACTATTTATAAAGTAATTAAACAAAAACTTTCAAATATAAATTATGCTTCTTCTTCTGCCTCTTTCATCTTTGCAAAGCAGTCGCTGCAGAAAACATCTCTGCCTTCTGTGGGCTTGAAGGGAACCTTTGCTTCTGCACCGCAGGATGCACATGTTGCTGTGAACATTTCACGTGCAGGTCTTGCAGCGTTCTTACGGGCAATACGGCAATCCTTGCAGCGCTGGGGCTCGTTGAGTAAGCCTTTTTCTGCATAGAATTCCTGCTCACCTGCAGAAAAGATGAAGTCATTTCCGCATTCTTTGCATTTGAGTGTTTTGTCTTCGTACATTGTTTTATACCTCGCTTGAATTTAATGGCCCTTTGCCGGAATTGCACCGACCCTTTGATTACAACGCTCATCTTAGAGCTTATGGGCATATCATTTATAATTACTGAGCTTTTCGCGCAGCTTTTTCCTTGCTCTTTGTAAAGTACTGTCCACGGCTTTTGCAGTCACACCAAGCTTCTGGCCGATTTCCTCATAGCTCATACCGGTGAGAAAGAGGCCGAAAACCTGCTGCTCTCTTTCGGTAAGACAACCTGCAATAAGTCCGGATATATAATCTGCTGAGGTTTCGCCGATGAGACTTTCCTCCGGTGAGGGTGCTGAGGGATAGCTGTAGCTTTCCTCAAGGGGAACGAGCATAGCATAGGGAACGCGCTTTTTTGAGGAAAGACTCCTTATGAGGCTGAGTATACGGTTACGCATACAGCAGCTTGCATAGGTCTCAAAGGAGCAGCTCTTGCCGCCGTCGTAGGAATAAACGGCAGAAATAAAGGCGAACATTGCCTCCTGAATAAGGTCTGCCTTTTCAATGGGACACTCCTTAAAGCGGCTGACAACAATACGGGCAACATCCGTATATCTGCGGCTCAGATATGAAAAAGCGGCATCATTATTCTCTTTACATAATATAACCAACTCTTCATCTTTAAGAAGTGAATAATCCAAAGTAAAGTTATCCTTTCAGACAGTATACTATTATGAATATTTTATAACAGAAATTATCAACTGTCAAGGTAATTTTTATACAAAGTGACGAAGCTTTTTTTGTATTAAAGCACTATAAAACCCTGCAAAATGTCACTTTTCGGATGAATTTGCAGGGTTCTGATTTTATTCTATTGTTCCGCCGCCGACAACGTAATCTCCGTCATAAAGAACGACTGCCTGACCTTTTGCAATGGCTCTCTGAGGCTCATCGAAGGTGAGACTGAAGCGGTTTTCATCAAGCATACTTACCGTTGCCCACTGTGCTTCATGCTTATAGCGCACCTTTGCCTTGACACGAAGGTCATTATCAGGGCGGTCGAAGGGAATGAAGTTTATATCCTTTGCCGTAAGTGTAGTGGTGAAAAGGCTCTGATTGTCGCAGAGGATAACTCTGTTGTTCATAATGTCCTTTTCCTTTACATACATCGGTGCGGGCAGGGCAAGTCCCAGCCCCTTTCTCTGACCTACGGTGTAACGGATGATACCCTTGTGAGTGCCGAGAATTCTGCCGTCAACGGTGACAAATTCACCCTCGGGGAATTTCATACCCGAGTAGCGCTCGATAAAAGCAGCATAATCTCCGTCGGGGATGAAGCATATATCCTGGCTGTCCTGCTTTCTTGCGGTGGTGAAGCTTATGCTTTCTGCAATCTCTCTCACCCGGCTTTTGCTGTACTGACCCAGAGGGAAAAGAGTACGTGAAAGCTGATGCTGTGTAAGGGAATAAAGCACATAGCTCTGATCCTTGCTCTCATCGGCGCCTTTTTTAAGAAGGAATCTGTCACCCTGCTTTTCAATCTGTGCATAGTGACCTGTTGCAATTTTTCCGTAGCCTTCCTTTTCTGCAAAGCTTATAAGCTCACCGAATTTCAGGTGGCGGTTACAGTAAATGCAGGGGTTAGGCGTTGAGCCCTCACGGTAAGCCTTTATAAATTCTTCAATGACGTGAGTGCGGAATTCTTCGCCGAGATAAAGGGTGAAAAAAGGAATACCCAGCATATCTGCGGTGTTTTTTGCATCAAGAACATCGGTGTTTTCCTTTTCGATGAAAACATCTTCATTTATGAAAAATGAGCAGTTGACTCCTGCCGTTTCATAGCCTGCCTGTTTTAAAACATAGGCTGAAACTGCGCTGTCTACGCCGCCGCTCATTCCGACCATAACCTTTTCGCTCATAAAAACACCTCCGCATAACTGCTGAGTATGATTATATATTCGCTTTCTTTTCTTGTCAAGGCTCAAAGCTTATAGGCTCTGAGGTAATTTCTTCATAGGGCTGCCAGGGCAGAACTACGGTGAAATCCGTATGCTCTGTGCTGCTTTTCGCGGTCAGAGTGCCGCCGTGAAGCTCCGTAAGCTGCTTTGCGATTGCAAGACCGAGTCCCGAGCCGCCGTTTGCAGATGTTCTTGCACTGTCCACACGGTAAAATTTATCAAAAAGCTTGCTCAGCTTTTCTTTGGGAATTTCGTCACAGCGGTTACGGAATATTATAACAAGACGATTGTTGATTATTCTTGCACCGATGTTGATTACCGTATTTTCATAGCTGTAGGCAACAGCATTCTTGAGAAGATTATCAAAAACACGGGCAATTTTATCCGCATCGGCAAAAACAAGGATTTTTCCCGGAACATCAATACGGATTTCAAGCCCCTTTTCATTCAGCATAGGGTAAAATTCATCGGCAATCTGACTTAGCATAATCCCAAGATTCACCCGGTTACGCTCAAGAGTTACAGAGTGGATATTAAAGCGTGTGATTTCAAAAAATTCACTTATAAGCTGCTCAAGACGGTAGGATTTATCAAGGGCAATACCCGTGAATTTTGACCTTTGCTCAGTTGTAAGCTCAGGAGATTCATCAAGCAGAGTAAGGTAGCCGATAATTGAGGTGAGCGGTGTTTTAAGGTCGTGGGCAAGATACATAACAAGGTCATTTTTTCTGCTTTCCGCCTCAGCGGCACGGCTTTTGCTGTCGAGCACCTCGAGCTTTATATCCTTAAGCTTTATTTCAATATCCGAATAGTTTTTGGAAAAGGAGTAAATGTCGTTTTCATTATCCACAAAGGCATCAAGGCTTTTGTAGGTCTTGTTGAAATTGATAAGGGTGCTGACCGACTGAATAAAGCAGTTGATAACAAAGGCAATGAAGCACCAGATAAGAAAAAGACAGATGCTGTGCTCATAAATGAAGCTGTACAGCTCCTCGCTTATAAAAATGCAGACCCATGAACCCAGCACCTCAAAATAAAGATATTCCGCAATAACGGCAAGACCTGGGTAACGGCTTATAATGAGGAAAGTAAAAATATAAACTATGAGAATTGCCGCAAAAAGATAGAGATTTTTTATAAGAAAGCTGCGGATGACCATACGAGCAACACTTGCTTCGCTGTTTGTTTTCTTTACCTGCTTATTCCTTTTCAATTTTATATCCAACTCCCCAGACAGTTTTAATAAACTTAGGATTTTTCGGTTTTTCCTTCATTTTTTCTCTCAGACGTCTTATATGTACCATAACCGTGTTGTTGCTGTCAAGATATTTTTCGCCCCAGACCCTTTCGAATATTTCCTCTGTAGAAATTACTTTGCCTGCATTTTCGCATAAAAGCCACAGTATACCGAATTCGGTAGGAGTGAGAACAAGAGATTCTCCGTACAGGGTGCAGGTGCGGTTAAGATTGTTTATTTCAAGACCTGATATTTCTATTATGTCCTCATTTTGAGGAATTTCGTTATACTGACGGTATCTTCTCAGCTGAGCCTTTGCACGTGCAACAAGCTCAAGGGGATTGAAGGGCTTGGTAACATAGTCGTCAGCACCGAGAGAAAGACCTGAAATTCTGTCGGAAAAGGCGGTTTTTGCCGTAAGCATAATAACCGGATAGGTATGCTTTTTTCTTATCTGCCTGCAAAGGCTGAAGCCGTCTGTGCCGGGAAGCATAACATCAAGCACGGCGAGGTCAAACTCTTCTTTTTCAATTATATCTGAGGCGGCATTGCCGTCGTAAAGCTTTGTTACGGTAAAGCCCGATTTGATAAGATAATGCTCAACAAGGTCGGCAATTTCTTTTTCGTCGTCAACAACAAGAACCTTCATTTTTAATTTCTCCTTATTTTTAACGCTTCATCATAATAAAAACAGTATATCACTTTTATTTTCTCTGTTTCTTAAGACTTTCTTAATTTTTCGGGCTTATTATGCTTTTTCTGAACAAAATATTATTAAATTTGATAAATTCATTAAAAAACACTTTATTTTTTTGCCTGCCTATATTATTATAATATAATGTATAACCCTATGAATTTTCAGAAAGACAGGTGGAAAAATGGGTAAGATTTTGATAGTTGACGATGAGCTTTCCATAGCCCGTCTTATTTCCGATGCTCTTGAGGATGAGGGCTTTGAAACCGTTATACAGACCGACGGCAGAGGTGCTTACACATACATATCGGAAAATGAAAAGGATATTTCTCTTATCACCCTTGATATTATGATGCCCGATGTTTCCGGACTTGAGCTTTGCCGTTTTATCAGAAATACGGTTGACTGTCCTATAATTTTTGTTTCCGCAAAAAGCAACAGTGCAGATGCGGTTATGGGTCTTGAGGTAGGCGGTGACGATTATATCGCAAAGCCCTTTGTTGTTGAAGAGTTTGTTGCAAGAGTCAAGGCGCATCTCAGAAGAGAAAAAAGAAGCAACCCTGAGCCTGAAAAGGGAATTATACGTGTGGGCGACATTGAAATCAACACAAATTCCTTTGAGGTATTCAAAAAGGGAGTTGCCGTGCAGTTTTCAACAAGAGAGTTCCAGCTTATCCAGTATCTTATGGAAAATGCAGGCAAGGTGCTTACAAGAGAGCAGATTTTCAGCCACGTATGGGATACGGAATTCGGTGACATCGGTACCGTGGCGGTTAATATCAAAAACATAAGAGACAAAATTGACACGGAAAATCAGTATATCAAAACCGTGTGGGGCGTAGGCTATAAGTTTGTCAAGGTAATAAACTGAAAAAAAGGAGTGAAGGCTGTGAATTCCGGCAAAAAAGCGAACATTGCGTTTTTCTTTATAATGCTGGCTGTTATTGTGGCCTTCGCTTTTACTTATAACGCATCAGTAACAAGGACCGTTGCCGATGCGGCATATAACGATAAAACCATTCTGCAGGCATATAACGCTGAAATCATCGAAAAGCTTACATCTAAGCAGTCCATTGACCAATGGAGCGAAATTGTTGAGCAGTATGAGGATATTGTTATTGTTATAGAAAACGGTGAAAACGAAATAGTAACAAGAACTGTCGGAAGAACCTGGTCTGCTCTTGATGTTAAGGTGCAGACGCCCTTTGAATATATGGGTGAGCCTTATCTTATCAAGTCGTCAGTTTATCTTCTGAGAGATTATCTTACCGATGTAAGAACACTTGTGCAGTTCATTTTCGTTGAATTCCTTATCGGTCTTGCGGCGATTGCTCTTATCTTCTTTGCAATTTACAGCCTTATGCTAAGACCCTTCAAGGGTGTTTACCGTGCTATTGAGGAATACGATAAAACAGGTAAGCTCAAGGAGCTGAAAATCAAGGGCTATGCAGGCAGCGTTTATAAAAGATTCGTTTCCCTTACCAAAAACCTTGAAAGTCAGCAGCAGACAGAAAGGCGTATAATTGCATCAATTTCCCATGACATAAAAACTCCCCTTACATCTATAATGGGCTATACCGAGCAGCTTCAGAAGGAAAATCTGAGCGAGGAAAGAAGAAAGAGATATCTTTCCACGGTTTATGCAAAGAGTGAGGAAATAACCGGTCTTATCAGGGAATTTGACGATTATCTCAGCCTCAACACCAAGCAGGACCTTGCTTTGAAGGATGTTACTCTCGGGGAAATATATGAAAGCATAATTGAAGACTATGCCTATGAGCTTGAAAACAGCGGCATAGAGTTTGAGGCATTCATCAGAGGCGACAGCAACGCTGTGGTGAGCCTTGATATGTCAAAATTCAAAAGAGTGCTCGGCAATATATTCTCGAATTCCGTAAAGCACCTGACGACGGCAGAAAAGAAAATCGAGGCTACCCTTGATTCGGATAAGGACAAGATTTATATATCAATTGACGACTCGGGCAAGGGTGTTGACGATGATAAATATGAGGTTATTTTTGAGCCCTTCTACACCTCAGACAAGGGCAGAAAGGTTGCAGGTCTCGGTCTTGCAATCTGCCGTGAGATAACGGAGCTTCACGCAGGCAGAATTTATGCCGAGAGGTCACGCCTGGGGGGACTGAGGGTATGCATAGAGCTCAGCAGAGAGGATACACATTCAAAACGGACAAATCGGTGATACAATGAAAAAGGATACTGTTTTAAAAAAGAATGACGATATAAGGCTTACAATAACCGCTCTCACTTCTCAGGGGAGCGGTCTTGGTCGTTATAAGGAAATGGCGGTTTTTGTTGAGGGTACGGCACCCGGCGATGAAATCGAGGCACATATCATAAAGGTGAAAAGCAGCTATGCGGTGGGTATTGTGAAAAAGCTTATTAAAAAAGCACCCTGCCGTATTGAATCCGACTGTTCTTATGACAGCCGCTGCGGAGGCTGTGCCTACAGACACATCAGCTATCAGGCAGAGCTGGATATAAAAAAGCAGACCGTAAACGATGCGCTTAAGAGAATCGGCGGTCTGAGTATACAGGCTGATGAAATTCTTTCCATAAAAGAGCCGTCCCATTACAGAAACAAGGCACAGATTCCCGTCGGTCTTGATAAGGACGGCAGACTTCTGACAGGATTTTATTCAAAGCGTACTCACCGTATTATTGACAGCGACTGCTGTCTTCTTCAGAGGGAGGATTTCCATAAAATCATTCCCGTTATAAGAAGCTATATAGCAGAAAATCCGGTTACAATCTATAACGAAGAAACGGGTAGGGGACTTCTCAGACACATCTATTTAAGGCAGGGAGCAAAAACCGGTGAGATAATGGTCTGTCTTGTTATAAACGGAGACACGATTCCCCGTAAGGAAAGGCTTTTGCTTGCACTTATACAAACGGGGCTTAACATCCGCAGCATAGTGCTTAACATTAACAAAAAGAATACCAACGTTGTTCTCGGCGATGAGTGCATCACAATTCACGGTGACGGCTATATTGAGGATATCCTCTGCGGTCTGAAATTCAGAATCAGTCCACTTTCCTTCTATCAGGTAAACCCCGAGGGTACAGAGCTTCTTTACGGCAAGGCCAAGGAGTACGCAGAGCTTACGGGCAAGGAGACCCTTCTCGACCTTTACTGCGGTACGGGTACTATAGGACTTACAATGGCAGACAGTGTGAAGGAGCTTATCGGCGTTGAGATTATCCCTCAGGCTATTGAAAACGCAAAGGAAAACGCAAGGCTCAACAGCATTGAAAACGCACGCTTTTTCTGTGACGATGCGACGGGTGCCGCAAAGAGACTTTACGAAGAGGGGATACGTCCCGACATTGTTATACTTGACCCGCCGAGAAAGGGCTGCAGCAGAGAGGTTGTCGAAACGGTTGTGAAAATGAATCCCGACAGAGTAGTCTATGTTTCCTGCGACCCTGCAACTCTTGCAAGAGACCTTGCATATTTTGATGAGCTTGGGTATGAAACGGTGAAGGCAACGGCAGTAGATATGTTCCCGAGGACTACACATGTCGAGACGGTTGTTCAGTTGGTCAGAAAATAAAACAGCCATAAAGGAGCTGATGATATGGGTCTTATGCTCGATGTAAACGGAATAAAAATCAAAATGCATTTGGAGAAATGTGACGATGCACAGACAGGTATCGTCTACTTTAAGCACGATATCTCTTTTTCCTCCGATAACTGGCTGAATTTTAATATTGATAACTGAGCGGAAAGAATATTTCCGTCCTCAATTGAGGAAATTGTCAAGGCGCTTACGGAGCAGGCGGATAATAAGCTCACCGATGTCAAAGAGGTAATCTGTATTGAGCTTGCTATGATTTTTAAGCTTTATCCGCAGACACAGGCAAAGGATTACTACGGCAACGATAACGGCGATATTCAGGATATCCGCACAGAGCTGCAGTTGTATTTCTGGAATGACCGCCTTACCGCAAATCATCTTACGGTGGTTCTCGGCAGGGCTGAAATCATAAAGCTGAGAGACTATCTTGTATCGGTGCTGAACGGATAAATTCTTATTTTAAGCCTCAGAAAAGGAGAAAAGCAATGAAAATCAACACGGAAAATTCATCCTTCAGAGCAAGCTTTTCCGATATGGAGATAACCGAGTGCAGGTGGCTTGCCCACGACGGACAGCAGCCCGATGAGGAATAAGGTGAAATGATGAAAAAAAGCTTAAAATATCTTTTTCTCGGCCTTGTGGGAATAATGATGTCGGTTTATCTTATAAGTGACATTTTTTCAATATGGGATTCAAGACCGCTGAAATTTGCGGTAAGTGCACTGATAACCATTTTTGGCTTGTCTCTGCTTAAAAACAAGGAAAGCCGCTTTGTTTCTGTCGGACTTATTTTTACGCTGACTGCAGACGTTTTTCTCGTGCTTCTTGATAAGTACCTTGCAGGTGTTGCGGTGTTTATTGTTGCTCAGCTTTGCTATGCGGCATATCTGAGCAGGGAAAGCGGCAAGAGACTTTTTGGCGAACTTCTCAAAAGGGTCGTTCCTGCGGCTGCTGCGGCAGCGGTGGCGGCACTTCTCGGCTTTAAGGGAAACATCGTGCTTCCTGCGGCTTATGCGGTGTGTATAGGCGTCAATATCGCTCACTCAGTTGAATTATATATTCAGAAGCCTTCAAAAAGGCATCTTATGCTGATGCTCGGCTTTATCGTTTTTGTTATAGGCGATATCTGCGTCGGCTTGAGGCATATGCCCTTTGTGGGTGAAACGGTGGCATCGGTACTGTATCTCATCACATGGATATCCTATCCGCCGAGTCAGAGCCTTGTCCTTGCAGGTGCAGGTCTGTTTGAGCGTGAGGATGAAAAATAAATCATTGGCGCAGAAGACTGTATTTTCTGCGCTTTTTCTTTTGAAAACGGTGTCAAAGCTCTTGAAAAAGGATGATAAAATCTGCTAAAATGTGAAAAAACAAAAAGAAGGTGACTTTATGAAAAATAAAAAGCTCAGGATGCTTATTATGTTTGCTGCCGCGGTGGCGGTTATATGGTTAGCGGGCTTTGCTGTAACACTTTTTGTTATGCCGAACCGCTATGAGGGTCAGCCTCTTGCAGAAACCGAGAAGGGTCAGGTGCGTTTTATAAACGACGGCACGTCAACGCCTTATCTTGCAAAGTTTGATGAAGAGGGCAATATGCTCGATTGCTCCTTCAAGGTCATAACATCCTCGGATTTTCATCTTGAAAGTGACAGTACCTCTTTTACTCTTGATATGCTCGATGAGCTTATTGCTGCAGAAAAGCCTGATCTTGTTGTGCTTCTAGGCGACCTGATTCTTTCGGGTGATACCTCTGTGCAGGAAAAAATTGTTGATTTCTTTGAAGAAAGGGAGCAGTATTGGTGCTTTGTTCCCGGTAATCACGACGGACAGGAATATGACGAGGAAGACAGATATGAGCTTCGACGCTGGTGGTATGAGACCATGAGGGGCAGCGAATACTGTATAAGCTCTGACGAGGGCGGCGATGAGGTTTACGGCTTCGGTAACTGTGCGGTCAATATACGCACTCCCTCAGGTGTTTCACAGACACTTTTCTTTATGGATAACAGCGTTAACGGTGAAAGCGGCTCTGCCTTTGATGAAAGTCAACTTATATGGTACGAAAGCCGTGTTAAAGAGATAAAAAAGGAAAACGGCGGAACGACCGTGCCGAGCGTTATATTTATGCACCGTCCTCTTGAGGAATATCAGATGGCCTTTGACGGTATAGAAGAGGGTACGGCTCAGAGAATATACGGTGATATAAACGAGGATATTGAATACGGCGGTAAGGATACCCTTATGTACGAAAAAGCAAAGGAGCTTGGCAGTACCCATACCTTTATCTGCGGTCACGAGCATAAAAACGATACAAATCTGCTTTTCGGAGGAATACATCTTGTTTATTCCCAGGGACTTCATTTTGAAACCTACGGCAGATGTGATGCAATACGATACCGTGTGCTTTATGCTTTTAACAAGAACTGCAACTGGCTTACAGAGGGCGGAACGGGCTTTGTTTTCTCACCTGACGGTCAGACGCAGATTGCGCCTGTATATCTTCCTGAAGAAAGTTATATTTTCTGCTGAAAAATGGTGCAAAGACAGAAAAAGAGTGATATAATAGCTGAAAACTGACAGCAAAATCAAGGTAAGCTCATGGATAATAGGAGTACTTTTCATTGCAATGCTTCTTCTGACTCATTGATCTGAAAAGAAAAACATCTTGCAAAACTCAGCTTAATGTGATAATATACCCATAGTTTTTTTAAAAGGAGTAAAGAAAAATGACTTATTTTTACAAAAAGGACGGGGAAATTTTTGTTCCCGAAGCAATCAATCCCGATCTTGCAAAGCTTGCATACGCTGTTGTAAAAAGCTGTAAGCTTACCTTCAAGCTTCAGCTTAAGGTTACATCAATCAGCAATGCGGCAAAAAGCGGCAAAAGAGAGCAGATGCTTGAAATAATTCAGAAGTGCTTTGCAAAGAACAAGAAAATCTACGATCAGGATATGGCTCTTACAGGCGTAACCGTTGAAGAGGTTGATGCAGCCTATTTTGACGATAAGGATGATGCATTCATCAAGGCACAGCTTAAGGTGCTTTACGATTTTGCAGTAATCAACACCGTTGTTGAATCAAAGATGATGGGTCTTCTTGCAACAGCCTGCGAAAAGACACTCGGCACACCTATCAACAAAATCAAGTTCTTCACCAATCAGGATGTAATTCTTGAGCAGGAGGATGAAGAAGAGGAAGCAATTGAGGAATAATTAAAAATCAACCGTCGGTTTAGCGGGTTTTTGTCCTGCTCAACCGACGGTTTACTTGTTTTAGCCTCTTTTAACCTTCTGTTGCTTGATTTTTACTCTCTTCAGGCATAAAATGAAGCTGTAACCGGCGGTACAAAAATTTTTCCGTAAAGGAGTAAAAGTTATGAGTTTGTTTCATAAAAACGACAATGTGACCGATGCTGATTTCTGCAATGCTATTGAGGAGGAAAAGCAGACTATCGGTCAGAGAATTACACAGATGAGAAAAGATCGCAGTTATACTCAGAGTGAATTTGCCGCAATGCTTGATGTTACTGCTCAGGCAGTTTCAAAGTGGGAAAATGACATTTCCTGCCCTGATATATATCTGCTTCCGAGGATAGCCGAAATATTCGGAATTACTGTTGATGAGCTGCTGACCGGTAATAAGCCGTTTAACAGACAGGAGCCTGAGAATGTCACCGTGAAGAGTGAACAGCCTGACGAAAGCAAGCTGAAGCTTGCCATAAAAATAGAAAAGCCCGGTCAGAAGCCTATAAATATTGCGCTTCCCTTTATGATGATAAAAAAGCTTGCAGGTCTTGGCGGAAGCATAGCCTCAATTCTTGGCACAAATGCGGTGAGCCGTGAACAGATTGATCAGATTCTTTCTATGATTGATGAGGGAATGACAGGTAAGCTTATAGATATTGTCGCCGAGGACGAAACACATGTTGTTATAGAGGTTACGGTATAAAAAAGCACATCCGCCCGTTATGCCGCCACCCTATAGGGCAGTATTTGTTTCTCAAACAAAATTCCCCGTATTTTTGCCAAAAGCCTCGCAAGGCGACAGCCTTGCTGCATTTTGTGGCTTCAATACAAGAAATTTTCAGTTCTTACGAAACTGCGAAGC
>JAZPZK010000055.1:0-4706 GCA_045544675.1 Acutalibacteraceae bacterium | reverse complement strand
TACCGTCATTCCGAATCCAATGAGTGCACAGGCGACATAGGAAAGTGCGGGAAGATATGCGGACACAAGCATTACAAGAAAACCGAACCCACCGAGTCCGACAAACAGGGGAGCTATGCGGAAGGGATGAATGTTCGCTTTCTTATGAAGAAAATACATAGTAAAGCTTGAAAGAGCCACTACTAAATACATAATAGACACGCCGTGCTCGACCTTACCTACGACCGCAGGACCGCCAACGCCCATCAGCGCAGCAATGAAAGCAATAAGATAAGCCCCCCACATCATCTTCTTCGGTGGGACAAGACCGTCGCTCTTTTTCACAAACTGAGGCAGATGCTCCTTTCCCGTGGGCATACGGAGAAAGAAAATAAACAAAAGTACAAGTGCCGCTACCATTCCAAAGCGGAAGGTGGAAAACGGGATAGATACCACCTCATTCTGAACAAAAGCGATCAGGAACACCGCTATGCCGTAGCCGAAGGTCAGATACTTGATACTGCTTTTTTCAGAAAAGCAGTTGACCACAAGGAAGGTTTCAAAGCCGATCATCAGACAGCAACAGAAAATCTGCAGGTAAATGTTAAAGCGCAGGATATCGTCCGGCAGAGGGAGAAAGAAAGCGATTGCCGAAAGGAGCGCAACACCCGTAGCGATCCGCTGTATCCACACGATAATCTTCGGTAAAAAGATCATCGTAAGGATGCCCAGAATGTAACAAACTGCTGTCAGTGTGGTACCGTAATCGATGTTAATGGGCAGTGGGATTTTCCCGTCCGCTGCCGAGGACGGTTCAAGGAAATAATAAATAAATCCCATCTGCCAAAAGCTGAACATAGAGAAGCAGACGAGCATCCAAAGCGGAAGCTCTATCCTCTTTTTCTGGTTTTCTATGAGAGTTTGGTGATTCATAAAGTGCACCTTCCTTTTTTGCCGAAATAATCGCAAAACCGTAAAAATCTCAAATTTTCTGATAAAACCTACCCGAAAGGGTGAGTTTTTCCTAAAAACCCCCCGAACGGGGGGTACAAAGTGAGTAAAAAAATCAATATAATCAAATTACATTAACAGATTTATCCGCTAATATTATAAATCAGATTTTTAAATTTTTCAATAATATGTTAGAAACACTACCCAAACAGGTAGTATATTTATTTAATCCACTTGTTTCGGGTAGGTTACAATTTTAGCTTGATAAAGTATAATATTTTCAAGGAGGTGGCTTATGGGAATACTTAACTATTTTGAGTATATGGCTTTGGCAGAAAGCGAGCATAAGCGACTGCTTGAAGCTTATCCTGAGCTGAAAGCCTTGTCAAAACGTGAGCTTGAGGTTTTTGCTCAGCTGCTTACCGACAAAACGCAGGCACAGATAGCCAATGAATTGTTTATTACACATTCTTCCGTACATTTTCATTGTAAAAATATATATAAAAAGCTTAAAATCAACAGCAGACGACAGCTGTTAATAAAATACAAAGACATATAAAGGAGGAAGCATTATGGGATTTTTAGAAAGAGCCATCAGACGTGGCGTAAGTGAAGGCATAGGCAAGGCGGTGGGACAGGCGATCACCAAGGCTGTTGAGCCGACTGCTACTGAGCTTGCCAATAAAGCCGCGCAACATTTTGATAGTGCTGCACATCAGAACAATCAGCAGAAAACACAAATTTCATCGGGCCTTGAGGGAGCCTTTGCAAACCTTGAGAGAGCTGCACAGGGCTATGCAACTGAGATGAGTAAAAATATCAAAGTGTGTCCGAACTGCAATCAACCGTCGGATAAAGAAAAGACTTTCTGCCCTTCCTGCGGCACAAAGCTTCCGGAAACGACCGTTTCCGAAGGAGCTGTCTGCACGGAATGTAACAAGCAAAATCCCGTGGGAGCCAAATTTTGCGATGCTTGCGGAGCAAAGCTTCCCGCGGCAATCGCCGAGGAGCAGGCTCAGGCTGACCGCAACGCCGCTGTAATAGCAGAATGGGATACAAAGCTTCCGCAGTATCCCAAATGGAATTGCGGAGGGAAAAATTACTGCATAGAGGATATGGATGGTTATATCAGATTTTCTGCCGATTTCGAGGGTAACCGCTTTGCAGCCGAGCAGGCTGTTGCACAGTACAGAAAAGCACTTGTGCAGAACGGCTTTATTCAGGCAGGACAGTACCCGAACATTGCACACCTTTACAAAAGGGTGAACGGAGTATGCTATCACGCAGATACAGAGCACTGCTTTGAGGGTGACCCCGACTGCCCGAATATTTATTTTAATATTGACGAGCCCACAGGCGGATATGATTATGTAAAGCCTGAACCTAAAAAACAGGTAGGTCTGAAGGATCTGTTTAAATTTTAAATAAAAGGAGGAAAAAATAATGTTAATTTGTAAACAATGTAACGCACAGGTAGAAGACGGTTTAACTCACTGCACATCCTGCGGTGCACCCTTAGAAGCACCAACCGAGCAGGCTTCCGCCCCTCAGCAGGATATTTCCGCAAAGCTCACCGAGCTTAACAATACTGCGGACACGACTGCAGATTATTCACCCGAGGATATTGAAAAGAACAAAATTATGGCAGTTCTTGCTTACATAATTTTCCTTATTCCTCTTCTTGCTGCAAAGGACTCTCCCTTTGCAAAATTCCATACAAATCAGGGACTTGTGCTTTTCATCGGAGCAATACTTTCATCCGTAATAGCGGCTGTTCCCATTATCGGCTGGATTATTGCCCCGCTTGCGGCACTTGTAATAACAGTTCTTGCAATAATCGGAATAGTTAATGCTCTCGGCGGAAAGGCCAAAGAGCTGCCCGTTATCGGGAAGTATAAGATTCTGAAATGAAAAACTTTTCCCGTTGAGTGAAATTACTTTATTCAATGTCGCTCAGACAGCAAATGTAAGGTGACGAGATTCACTCGTCACCTTAACAAGCATTATTTGTTATCAGGATTCTGATTATAAGGAGGTATATAATTGAAATTATTAAAGAAGAAAACATTGAAAATTTTACTGTTTACAGTATTTATTCTCGCATTGGCAGTGCCTGTTATGTGCTTTGCCGGCGACACAACAGAGCAAATAATTGACTTAAGCTCTGCAAACGCATTTGCAATTCCGATAAGTGCAGATGATGTGACCTATGTGCTGACAGGAACAAACAAGGATGCCGAGGTTCGCATTAACGGCGACTGTGATATAATTCTGCGCGGTGCGGCTCTCAGGCGTATACATATCGATCACGAAAACTCATACAAGGTAAATATTACTCTTGAAGGTGAAAACACCATTAACCAGTATAATTGGGCAAGTCAGGCAGCCTTGTCTATTTACAGCTCGGATGTTACTATTAACGGCGGCGAAAATGACAGCCTTAATGCAACTTCAATAGCCTTTACTGTTTTCAGCAACAGTCACGATCTCGGTTGCTTAACCGTAAACGGCGGAAAGATTACCTTTGAATCAACAGGAGGAGGTAACCCCTTTCAGACGAATTATGTTCAGAACGGCGGCACAGTTAAGGTTATAGAAAACAGTGACTATTCCTTTTTATATGATGCACAGCTTAACGGCGGAAGCCTTGAGGTTATAAACAACAGAGCCTCAAACGGAATAGTTTTCTCGCAAGCTCTGAGGATTAAAAAGGGTGCTGATTTAAAAATATCAATCCCCAATACACCTTATGCCGCTTACAGTAACATCAGGCTTGCTGAGGGCTCGGATGCCAATGACTGTGTATTTGTAAGGTTTGACGAAAGCTCCGAATTTGTTTATCTTGATGAAAGCAACTCTTTGCTCAACGGAAAAAATTACGCTGAAATAAAGGTTGTTGAGCACGCTCACACTTATGATGACGGAAAATGTGCCTGTGGCTTTATATGCGGACATAATACGGATAACGGTACCTGTGGCATCTGCGGAAAGTATATTTACAAAATTATTCATCATCCCACGGAAAAAGAGCCCTTTGTGGCTTTAAATGACGGTACAGGAGCCTCTTATCAGTGGTATGAGGTGAAAGGAATCAGCGAAATCACAGATAAAAGCAAGACTTATCCCTGGTCATATTTTGAGGCACCCTTTGAAACAGAAAGCACTTACAGTGAAGCAAACGGCTGGTCAGCCATAGACTATTCCTACGAAGGCTCCGAATACAAGGGTTTATATTATATAATAACACCCTTCAACGCCGGTGATAAGGTAACACTCAGTTTTTCGTCTAACGTGGTTTATGCTGATTTGTTCACTATGGGTGATGCGCATGCTGAATGTGAGATTGACGGTGCTACGGCTACTGCTGTAATTTCTGAAGACGGAATTTACGGTATTTATGCTGAAACGGAAAACACCGAGCCTACGGTAAAGATATATGTGGGCGAGGCCGAAATTAATGTGATTACATCACAGACATCTGCAACACTCAGCAAATACTCCTACGGAGCATACTATTTTTGCAAGGTAACAGCAAATGACGGTACGGTGCATGAAAGCCGACTTGCCGATTTCACATACAAAATAACACATCAGCCCACAGAAGTCGGATCGTAGCCATGTCGTTCTGTGAGCCAAGGAGTTGAGTAGATTTCTTGTCTTCCTAAGACCGCTTGGCCTCCGACTTTACTATTTTTGCAAGGTAACAGCAAATGACGGTACGGTGCATGAAAGCCGACTTGCCGATTTCACATACAAAATAACACATCAGCCCACAG
>JAZPZK010000054.1:0-13109 GCA_045544675.1 Acutalibacteraceae bacterium | reverse complement strand
GGCACAAAGGGGGTGCTGATTATTGGCAAAAGTAAAGTTACTGCATTTTGAAATCGTTTCGCTTATGAGCGACGGAAAGCGGATAATGGATTATATACAGAGGCTTGGCGCTGCTGACATTGAACAGATTGAGGATGAAGCTCTTATTAAATGTGATACGTCAGCTGTTATTGAGCAATATAAAAAGAAAAATTCTCTTGCTCAGAAATGTACAGAAATAATCGAACGCAGTTGTGATATCAGGAAAACCTTTATTGAAAGCTTTACCGATTTCAAAGAGATAGAATATAGCGAATACCGATTATTGACTGACAAGGCTGATTCTATTGAAGCAGCGTGCAAAGAGGTATGTACGATTCACGATAAAATTGAAGATCTTCAGATGAAAATCAGCGAAGAGCGTAAGCTTACGGATTACTATTCGTTATGGAAGGATCTTGATATACCGATGGCATCCAGAAGGACATTGTCAACAAGTATTTTTATCGGGGTGCTTGACGGAGCATTTGACGCTTCTCAGGTTACTGAAAAACTTATTGAAGTCGATGATGAGCTTACCGATGTAGCCGTTGAGGTTATAAGAAGCGGAAAAATGCACACTTGCATTGTTGTAATTGCTCATAAATCGATTGCTGAAAGAACTGAAAATGCTCTCAGGTCAATCGGTTTTACTGTACCTGATAAAATTACTTCCATGCTTCCTTCAAAAGCTGTTGCGGTCTCTGAGGATAAAATCAGAATTTATGAAGAAGAAATAGAAAAGCTGAATTCAGAACTGAAAAATTACAAATACAGTTATGATGATTTCAGATTTCTGGTTGATTATTCTTCATCACAGATATTTAAGTATGATGCTGTTCAAAAATCGGCGCAGACCGAAAAAACCTTTGTAATCCGGGGCTATCTACCTGAAGTGTCAAGTGAAGAAATTAAGTTCGATCTGGAAAAAAGATTTCTTTGTCAGATTGATTTTTCTGAACCTGACTATAACGATGAAAAGGTTCCGGTGCTGATTGAAAACGGAAGCTTTGCAGGCGGTGTTGAGAGTATTACTGATATGTATTCAACTCCGTCAAACAAGGATGTTGATCCGAACCCGATAATGGCATTTTTTTATTATGTATTCTTTGGATTTATGCTTTCTGATGCGGGTTACGGAATTTTAATGGTTATATTTTCATTTATCGCAAAGAAAAAGGTTAAGGTAAGAGGAAGCAGCCTGAAGTTTGCCAATATGGTGTTTTTCAGCGGATTATCAACAATTTTCTGGGGCGCAATGTTCGGTGGATGGTTTGGTGATCTTATTCCTATAATCTGCACGGAATTTCTCGGTTATGAGAGCGGACCTGATCTTGCAATATGGATGGATCCAATCGGGAACAGCATGACTTTATTGCTGTATTGCTTAGGATTTGGCATTCTTCAGCTGTTTGCCGGTCTGCTGATAAGGTTTTATATGCTGTTCAAGGAACACCGATATGCTGATGCCTTTTGCGATACTGTGCCGATAATAATTTTTGTTATCGGATTCGCCATTCTTGGTGCAGGTCTTATTGTTGAAATGCCGGAAGGTATTGCCGGTGCCGGACCGATAATATTATGTATCGGTGCAATTCTGATTGTTCTTACCGGTGGCAGAAGCTCAAAAAGCATCATCGGTAAACTTGGTGGCGGACTCTATGCACTTTATAACACAACAACAGGCTATGTCGGAGATATTTTATCATATTCACGCTTACTTGCTCTGAGTCTGGTTACGGGTGTTGTTGCAGGTGCGGTTAATATGCTCGCCGCTATGCCGGGAAACATATTAATATTTGTAATTATATTCATTTTAGGTCACGTACTGAATATTGCGATAAACCTTATCGGCACTTACGTTCATACGAACAGACTTCAGTACGTTGAATTCTTCTCGAAATTCTACGAGGGTTCAGGAAAAACCTTCGTGCCATTTAAACTAAACTCAAAATATTTCATTATCAAGGAGGAAAAAAAGTATGAATAATTTAGGTCTTTTCTTTGCTATTTTAGGTGCAGCTCTTGCTGTAGGTCTTGCAGGTATCGGTTCTGCTAAAGGCGTTGGTCTTACAGGTGAAGCGGCCGCAGGTCTTCTTTCTGAAAAAACTGATATGTTCGGTAAAGTGCTTACACTTCAGATTCTCCCCGGTACTCAGGGCTTGTATGGATTTATCGTTGCACTTATTCTTCTCAATAAGATCGGTATTTTCAGCGGCAATGTTGTTGATATCACACTTCATCAGGGTCTTTCACTTTTCGCAGCTTGCTTACCTATCGCGATTACCGGATTTTTCTCAGCAATCTATCAGGGCAGAGTTGCTGCTGCAGGTATTTCCCTTATCGCAAAGCAGCCCACAATGCTTGGTAAAAGTATGACTCTTGCATCAATTGTTGAGCTTTATGCAATTCTTACTCTTCTTGTTTCCTTCCTTGCAGTATTTAATATTTCCATCGGCTGATTTGCGTGATTTTATATTAATCTGTAACAGTAAGGAGATGAACAGATGACAGGTCTTGAAAAAATTACAGAAAAAATAATTTCAGATTCGCAGATCAACTGTCAGAAAATACTCGATGACGGCGCTGATAAGGTCAGAACAATTCTCGCTGATGCAAGAATAAAAGCCAATGAAGAAGCGAAGGCCATACTTGATGCAGCTGAAGAAGAGGCAGCAAGAAAGAACGCTATTGCTAAAAGCAGTGCCGAGTCTATAACACGAAACCGTTATCTCGAAGTAAGAAATGCCATATTAAATGATGTTATCTCTGCTGCATATGAAAGCATAGACCGTATGGAGGATGCAGAATACTTTGAGGTTATTAAGAAGCTTTGCTATAAGCATATCCAGACAGGCGAATGTGTTATGTATATGAACGGCAAGGATTTATTCAGACTGCCTGAAAATTTTGAAGACGAAATTAATTCGGTTGTTTTTGAAAAAGCTGCAGTTCACGTATGCAATGAGCCTATCGATATCGAAAACGGTTTTATACTTAAATATGATGGCTTTGATGTGAATTGCACATTGAAAGCTGTATTTGATGAGAATATGGAAAATCTGAAATATGTTCTCAGCAGAATAATGTTTGATTAATCCGGGAGGCAATTATGAAGGATACAGCATATGCTTTTTGTGTTGCCAGAATCAGAGCGCTTGAAACCTCTCTGCTCGATAAGGATTTTCTGCTGAAACTGTGTGATTGTCCCGATTATGACAGCTGTGTATCTATGCTGAAAGCTAACGGCTGGATAGACGGGGGGGACAGCCTTTCGGAGTATATATCCTCACAGAATCAAAAACTATGGAATGTTTTAGTTGAGTCTGTTCCGGATAAGAATGAGCTGAAAACCTTATGTGTTCTCAACGATTATTTTAATATCAAGTGTATTGCAAAATGTGTTTTTACAGGTGAAGATGCAAACAAGTACTTTCTTTCGCCTACATCTCTTAATGTTGATGAACTCAGAGGTCTGATTAAGGATAATAAATCGGATATTTTTACTGATGGCGATATGATTAACGCTTACAGAGAAGCCTATGACATTGCTGTTAAAACCGAAAACGGTCAGAATGCAGAAATTCTTATAGACAATGCAACACTTAAAGTGCTTTTGAAATATGCAGCAAAACGTAAAAACTCAGTTTTTTCCGAAATATGCTCATTTGTTGTTGACAGTTCTAATATAAGAACCGCTTTCAGATGCATTGATACGAATAAAAATGCAGATTTTATCGATGAAGCGATATCGGATTGCTCTAATTTTGACCGTGGCGTTTTTCTTGGCTGTGTTTCAAAGGGAAAGGATTCTATGCTTGATTATATTTCGAATACCGCATATTCTGAGGGCGCAGAAAAATATCTTGAAAGCCCTGCACTATACGATAAGTGGTGTGACGACAAAGTTATAGAAATTGCTAAAAAATCAAGATATACCGCCTTTGGATTTGATCCTGTTTGTGCTTACTATTATGCTAAAACAACAGAGATTAAAACCGTAAGAATTATTCTTTCGTCAAAGCAGTCAGGCATATCTGCAGATAAGATTAAGGAAAGGGTGAGGGAGACTTATGTATAAAATTGCCGTACTGGGCGACCGTGAGAGTGTTTCCGGATTTGCATGCATAGGTCTTGAAACCTATCCGATAACTGATAAATCAGAAGCTGCAAAAAAACTTAAGGAGCTCTCACAGAATGAGTACGCAGTTATTTTTATAACGGAGCTTCTTGCATCAGATTTAGAAAAAGAGATTGATAAATATAAGGATAATATTACTCCTGCGATTATACTGATACCCGGTGCTTCCGGAAATACGGGTAAGGGTATGTCTATGGTTGCAAAAAGTATTGAGAGAGCTGTAGGTTCACAGCTCATCGGAGAATAATTGCCGGATTTCAGAATTCCGGAGAAAAGGGTGATACAATGAACGATGGAATTATTACAAAAATATCTGGCCCTCTTGTAGTTGCATCAAATATGAAGGATGCCAATATGTTTGACGTTGTAAAAGTTAGTGAACAGCGACTTATAGGCGAAATTATCGAAATGCACGCAGATAAAGCTTCAATTCAGGTTTACGAGGAAACATCAGGTCTTAAAACAGGGGAAAGTGTTGTTTCTACAGGTGAACCTCTCAGTGTAGAGCTTGGTCCCGGTCTTATCGGAAGCATTTTCGATGGCATACAGCGTCCTCTTGTTGAAATAATGAAAAAGTGCGGAAATAATCTTACAAGAGGTGTCGAGGTTCCTTCTCTTAACCGCGAAAAGCTTTGGGTGTTTGAACCGTGTGTAAGTGAAGGTGAAAAAGTATCGGCAGGTGACATTATCGGCACAATTCAGGAAAACGAAGTTGTTTCCCATAAAATTATGATTCCTCCCGGAAGAAGCGGTATTATTAAAGAGATAACCGGAGGTACCTGTACAGTAGAAGATGTTGTTGCTATTCTTCTTGATGAAAAAGGTACTGAGCATGGAATCGGAGTTATGCAGAAATGGCCCGTAAGAAAGGGCAGACCCTATAAGCAGAAGCTTTCACCTGATATGCCTTTATTAACGGGTCAGAGAGTTGTTGACTCGCTCTTCCCGATAGCAAAGGGCGGTGTAGCAGCTATTCCCGGACCTTTTGGCAGCGGTAAAACTGTTACACAGCATCAGCTTGCCAAATGGGCAGATGCCGACATAGTTGTATATATCGGATGCGGTGAACGTGGTAACGAAATGACCGATGTTCTTAATGAGTTCCCCGAGCTTATAGACCCACACACAGGAAAATCGCTGATGGAAAGAACGGTACTTATTGCAAACACCTCAGATATGCCCGTTGCGGCTCGTGAGGCTTCGATTTATACCGGCATTACCATTGCTGAATATTTCAGGGATATGGGCTATAATGTTGCTCTTATGGCCGATTCAACCTCACGATGGGCTGAGGCTCTTCGTGAAATGTCAGGCAGACTTGAAGAAATGCCCGGTGAAGAGGGATATCCCGCTTACCTTGGAAGCAGATTAGCGCAGTTTTACGAGCGCGCCGGCCGTGTGTTAACATTAGGCAAGGACTCAAGAGAAGGTACACTTTCTGTAATCGGTGCCGTTTCACCGGCAGGTGGTGATATTTCGGAGCCTGTTAGTCAGGCGACATTGCGCATTGTTAAAGTTTTCTGGGGGCTTGATTCTTCTCTTGCTTATAAGCGTCATTTCCCTGCTATTAACTGGCTTACAAGCTATTCACTTTATGCAAATTCACTAGGTAAATGGTTTAATGATAATATTTCTTCTGACTGGACTTCGCTCAGAGCTAAAATTATGCGTTTACTTTCTGAAGAAGCTGAGCTTGACGAAATGGTTAAGCTTGTCGGTATGGACGCTCTTTCAGCTTCAGACAGACTTAAAATGGAAGCAGCACGCTCTGTCAGAGAAGATTTTCTTCATCAGCTTGCGTTCCACGATGTAGACACGTATACATCAGCTAAAAAGCAGCTGCTTATGATGCGCCTTGTTTGCAGATTTTATGATGAAAGTCTGAAATCTCTTGATAACGGTGCTAAGATTAACGACATTGTTATTATGCCTGTCCGTGAGAGCATCGGCAGATTTAAGTATATTCCCGAGGATCAAATTGACGATGCTTTTAATAAAATTGTTGAAGAACTGACCCTGCAGTTAAGTGATTGCTGTAAAGGAGATGATACTGATGCCTAAAGAATACAGAACTATAAGTGAAGTTGCCGGCCCTCTTGTGCTTGTCAAGGGCGTAGAAAACGTTGCATATAATGAACTCGGTGAGATTGAACTTAAAAACGGTGAAAAAAGACGTTGCCGTGTTCTTGAGGTCAACGGTACAGATGTGCTTGTTCAGCTGTTTGAAGCTTCAACCGGTATAAATCTTTCTGACAGTAAGGTTAAGTTCCTTGGCAGACAGATGGAGCTTGGCGTTTCCGATGATATGCTCGGCAGAGTTTTTGACGGTCTTGGCAGACCCGTTGACGGTGGTGCATCAATTATTCCCGAAAAGAGACTTGACGTTAACGGTACACCTATGAATCCCGCGGCAAGACGTTATCCACAGGAGTTTATACAGACAGGTGTATCTGCTATCGACGGTCTTAACACCCTTGTAAGAGGACAAAAGCTGCCCATTTTCTCAGCGTCAGGACTTCCTCATGCAGAACTTGCTGCACAGATTGCAAGGCAGGCTAAAGTACGCGGTACAGATGAGAATTTTGCAGTTGTTTTTGCAGCTATGGGTATTACCTTTGAGGAGTCTGATTACTTCGTTAAATCCTTCAGAGAAACCGGTGCAATTGACAGAACAGTTATGTTCTCTAATTTAGCAAACGATCCCGCGATTGAACGTATTGCAACTCCTAAGATGGCAATGACAGCAGCGGAATATCTTGCTTTTGACAGAGGTATGCACGTTCTTGTTATAATGACAGATATCACTAACTATGCTGATGCGCTTCGTGAAGTTTCAGCAGCAAGAAAAGAAGTTCCCGGCAGACGCGGATATCCCGGTTATATGTATACTGATCTTGCATCAATATATGAAAGAGCAGGCCGTCAGGAGGGTAAAAACGGTTCAATTACCCTTATTCCCATCCTTTCAATGCCTGAAGATGATAAAACTCATCCGATTCCTGACCTTACAGGATATATTACTGAAGGACAGATTATCCTTTCCCGTGATTTGCACCGCAAGGGCATTACACCGCCAATTGATGTTTTACCGTCACTTTCACGTCTTAAGGATAAGGGTATAGGCGAAGGCAAAACACGAGCAGACCATTCTGATACAATGAATCAGCTTTTCTCTGCATATGCCAGAGGCAAAGACTGCAAAGAGCTTATGATTATCCTTGGTGAAGCTGCTCTTACTGATATGGACAGACTATACGCTCAGTTTGCTGAGGCTTTTGAAGAACAGTATGTTTCTCAGGGCAGTGAAACCGACAGAAGCATTGAAGATACCCTTGATATTGGCTGGAAATTGCTTTCAATTCTTCCTAGAGGTGAGCTCAGACGTATTTCTGATAAGTATCTTGATAAGTATTACGTTGAAAAGTAGGTGATATTTTGGCTGTTTTAAATGTTAATCCAACCAGAATGGAACTTACTGATCTCAAGCGAAAGCTAGTAACAGCACGTAGAGGTCATAAGCTTCTCAAAGATAAGCGAGACGAGCTTATGAGACAGTTTCTCGAGCTGGTAAGGGAAAATAAAGCGCTCAGGCAAAAGGTCGAAGAGGGCATAAAAAACGCAAATATGCATATGTCTCTTGCCTGCAGCTCTATGAGCGATGAAAGTCTTGCTGTTTCTCTTATGATGCCTTCACAGAGTATGCAACTTGAGCTTCAGAGCAAGAACATTATGAGTGTAAATGTACCCGAGTATAAAACTGTTATGAAATCTGCCCGTGAAGAAAGCGTATATTCATATGGCTTTGCTTTTACTTCAGGCGACCTTGATGAGGCTGTCAGGTCTCTTTCTGAAATTATGCCTGATTTACTAAGACTTGCTGAGGTTGAAAAAACATGTCAGCTTCTTTCGGCAGAAATTGAAAAAACAAGGCGAAGAACTAATGCGCTTGAACACGTTATGATTCCGAACTATATCGACACAATCCGATATATTACAAATAAACTCGAAGAAAATGAACGAAGCACCACATCAAGACTTATGAAAATCAAAGATATGATGCTTCAGGATGCTCACAATTATGTTTAACTTTTGAGGCGGCATAACACCGCCTCTTTTTAAGAATCATATGACAGAAAAAGAAATTTTACTTTCGCACATTACGGATAAAATTCTGTGTTCAGAAAATAGCTTTATGATTACGAATTCTGATTTTTTGTCAGTCGATGAAAAGTCTGATGTTTTGCAACTAGCACGTCAGTTTAACGCATCAATTGATACTGTTTTATACGGTGGTTTTCCTGATGCAGAGAGAGCTGTTGCAATTTTTATACCAAAATATTTTTCAGTTGACGATGAGTCGATATTTGCTTTTCTTAAAGAAAATCCGGATTATAATCCGATTTCGGTTGTCAAGATAACAAAAGATAGGTTTTCGGAAGTTTCGCACAGAGATTACCTCGGATCAATTATGGGACTTGGCATTAAAAGAAGCATGATAGGGGATATTCTTGTTTTTGACTGGGGTGCATATGTGTTCTGCATCAATAAAATCAGCGGATACATATGTGATAATCTCAACAAATGCGGCAGGTCTGCAGTAATATGCAGTATCGTTGCCGATGGCAGCTTTGAACTGTCGGAGGAAAAATCTGAGCTTCACTTTCATTCTGTTGCATCTATGAGGCTTGATAATATTGTTGCAGCAGGCTTTGGTGTATCCAGAACAGTCTGTAACGATGCTATCCGAGCCGGACTTATCTTTGTTAATTCCGTCAAAGCGGAAAAAAGTGATATGAAACTTAAAACAAACGATAAAATTGTATTTCGTGGAAAAGGAAAGATAATTATAGCTGAACATCTCGGTCAGAGTAAAAAGAACAGAATACATATTAACATAAAGCACTTCAGATAATGAATAAACACAAATCACCTGCAGATAATAACAGCAGGTGATTTTTTATGGACCAGTTCAGTGTGATTTACGGTGAGAACCTATATAACATCAA
This sequence comes from Acutalibacteraceae bacterium, assembly GCA_045544675.1. Lineage (GTDB taxonomy): Bacteria > Bacillota > Clostridia > Oscillospirales > Acutalibacteraceae > UBA6857. Next base: position 3,944 of record JAZPZK010000054.1, on the reverse strand, counting down.
CTCAAAATTACGGGTTGGAGAAAGCTTTGACATAATTATTAAAAGAATAAGAATCGGAGAAAAACACGCAACGATTTATTGCATTGACGGATTTGTTAAAGATGAGATGTTTGAAAAAATGCTTGAATATCTAACAAAAATAACAGTAGAAGAAATTAGTAGTGTCAGTAATGCTGATGAGTTTATAAATACTTACATTACTTATATTGAAGCCAGTACGGAAACTGATATTGATAAATTCGTCACCTTTATATTATCCGGTGCTTGCGGAATGATTGTTGAGGGTTTTGATAAAGGAATAATTATTGATTGCCGTACTTATCCTGCAAGAAATGTGCAGGAGCCTGAGTCAGACAAGGTTCTGAGAGGCTCCCACGAAGGATTTGTAGAAACTGTTATTTTCAACACAGCGCTGATAAGACGTAAAATAAGAAACACAAATCTGACAATGAAATCTTTTCAGATAGGCAGCGAATCAAAAACAGATGTTATTTTATGCTATCTTGAAGATGTAGTTAATAAGAAAAAGCTGAAAATATTAATTGATAAACTCAACAACATTTCTGTAAAGAGCCTTCCGATGAGCCATGAAAGCCTGAAAGAATGTCTGATGCCGAATCAGCCATGGAATCCATTTCCGAAGGTTCGTTATACCGAACGCCCCGACGCCGCTTCTGCATGTATATATGACGGAAATATAATAATACTTACCGATGGCTCACCGGCTGCGATGATTATTCCGACAGGTGTATTTGATTTTATTCAGGATATAAACGATTATTACTTTCCGCCGCTTATAGGTAGTTTTTTAAGGCTTATCAGAATAACCGTCTTTTCACTGTCAATGATTTTCATACCGATATGGTATCTGATTACGGAATATCATACTGAACTGCCGTCGTTTCTCAGGTTTATGCTAATAGAAGAGCCTAACTCGGTACCTATTATAGCTCAGTTGCTAATTGTTGAATTTGTAATTGATACCTTGAGACTTGCTTCTCTGAATACGCCAAGCGCTTTAAGCAACTCTTTCAGCGTTGTGGGTGCATTGGTACTCGGTGAATTTGCGGTTAAATCAGGGTGGTTTGTATCTGAAGTTGTTTTATTTATGGCATTTGTATCGATTTCAAACTTCACACAGCCAAGCTTTGAATTAGGTTATGCAATCAAAATTTCCCGCACACTTCTGCTGATTTTTTGCGGTTTGTTTAAAATATGGGGATTTATTCTCGGATTGATTGTAATATTAACAGTAATTGCAACAACAAAAAGCTTCGACGGATACACCTACCTTTATCCTCTGTTGCCTTTTGATAAGAATGCACTTCGAAGCTTATTTCTGCGTCGCCACATACGGTGTGGAATTAAAGAAAAATAAAAGTCCGGTTATCCGGACTTTTATAATTTAAAATCGTTTTCGTCAAAATCTTTATCGATAGCAATTCTCTCAGGTCTTCTTTTGAGAGGATCATATTCATAATGTCTGCACTTACCGTTCGGGTCCACAATACCTTTCTTTTCACAGAGAATAGCTTCGTTATCCTTCGGTGTGCGTCCGTAAAAACAGTTCATACAGGATTTGCTGTATTTTTTGCTGTCTATAATTTTCTGTTTCATATAGCACCTCTGATATAGTTTTCACCTAATATTATCACACTTTATCTGTCATTTCAATAATTATATTTTAAAAGTTCTAATGTTTGTTGAAATTACATACACTAACAACAAAAGATATAAGAGGTGATTACTACGAACAACGAATATATAGGATGTTTCAATCAGGCGATAAGTTCTGTTACCGCTGAGCTTAAGAAGATTCTTTTAAATTTGGATGATGAAATTAAAGCAAAAAGTCAGGAGATAAGATTGAGGGTGAACAGTCCTGCCGTATTGCGCTGTGATGACGGATTTTTTTATCTTACTGCGCTTTCTGAAGTATCCATATCTCCGGAAGACGGCTATTTCTGTAGCAAAGAACTGCTGCATGATACTTTTTCAAGAATGTGTGAATATTCAATACATACTTATCAGTCGGATATAGTAAACGGCTTTGTGACTCTTAAAGGTGGACACCGTGCAGGCATATGCGGAACTGCGGCGGTTGACAGCAGAGGCAACCTATTGTCCGTACGTGATATTTCATCGATAAATATCAGAATTTCGAAAGAAATTTACGGTTGCTCCGATGAGATAATCAAATCAGTTTTACCCGAGAAAAATAAAAGCATTATTATTGCCGGACCTCCTGCGAGCGGAAAAACAACTGTGCTCAGAGATATAGTCAGGCATCTTTCAGACAGCGGTAAAAATGTAAGTCTCATTGATGAACGCTTTGAGGTTGCATGTGTAAATCATGGCATCAGTCAGAAAACGGTAGGAGTTAATACTGATATATACAGCGGTTACCCCAAGGAAAAAGCTTTAAATATCGCTGTAAGAACTATGGCGCCTGATTATATTGCTATCGATGAAGTGTGTGATTTTAATGAAATTGATGCAATCAGAACCGCATCAAACTGTGGTGCTAAATTCATAGCGACGGTTCATGCGGCTGATTTTAAAGAAATTGTTTCACGTCTGCAGATTATTTCTCTTATAAGGACAAATGCTTTTGATAACCTTGTGCTGTTAAGCGGTAAATCATCCGAAAGAAATTTTATAATTTATGATATCGGAGAGATAAATGATGAAATTTATCGGCGCAGGTCTTATATGGATGATGTTTTTATTTATGGGGATAAAAATTTCTCAGCGATATAAAAGCAGACAGGAAGCATTCTCACAGCTTGTAATTTTAATTGACAACATCTCTAACGAAATCAGATATTATATAAAACCTCTATCGGCTGTTATAAATGAAATAAGCCGTAATGAATTATGTCCACAACTGAGTTTTTTAAACGAATATTCCGTTAATTCAAATAATCAGACGGATTTTCCTGTTGAATGGGAAAAAGCAGTTATGAATTCAGATATACCCTTCAGCTTCGCTGAAAAGAAAAAGATCGCTTCACTTGCAATGAGCCTGGGACATTCTGATAAGGATATTCAAATAAATATTTTAAAATCATACAGAGAGCATTTTGTGTGTGAAGCCGGGAAAGCTGAAAAGTTATCTGAAAAATACGCTGTTACAATTACAGTTACATTTTCGCTTATCGGCGGTGCTGTTTTTTTATTAATAATATAACGGAGGAAGGAAAATGGATATTGAACTGATTTTTAAAATTGCAGGTATCGGAATTGTCACAGCTTTGCTTAATCAGATATTGGCGAGATCTGAGAAAGGGGAGTATGTAATGATAATAACATTAGCGGGTGTTGTTTTGGTATTTATTATGCTAATTCCTTACATAACAGAATTTTTTGAAAGCGTCAAAGAGCTTGTAGATTTTTAAATGCTTAATATCTTACTTTTGGTTATTGTCGGTTGCATTATAAGTGTTTTTTTAAGGCAGAATTGCAGGGAATATCTTCTTTTATTTCAGCTTGGATTTTCTCTTCTCGTTTTAATTTACATATTTAATCTGGTTAATGAAGATATTTCTGTTTTTTCAGATATTTTAAACAGCATTTCTGGCGGTAATGAAATAATAAAGGTTCTCGTGAAAGCTATGGCTGTTTCTGTTGCCACAAAAATCGGTTGTGACATTTGCCGTGAGAGTAAAAATCTTATACTGGAGGATGTAATAGAAATAAGCGGGAGGTTGATGATTTTTGTTTTATCAGTTCCATACATAATAAAAATAATAAATCTGGCAATTGCATACATATAATCAGGCGATTAATTCCCGCATCAATATTTATAATACTGTTTATCTGTTTTTCAGCTTTTAATGTATGTGCAGAAAAAGAAGAAGAGCTGTTTAATGAAATTACAGGATCGCTTGAATCAATTATTGATGAAGATACAAAAAACATACTTGAAGATTTCGGAATCGACG
>JAZPZK010000053.1:0-2970 GCA_045544675.1 Acutalibacteraceae bacterium | reverse complement strand
AAAATCTCAAAATAGTCCATAACCGAGCCATAGCGGGTATCAATGGATAATTTCAGCTTTATAAGTGTTTTTTCCTCGTTTATTTTAAGTCGCGATTTGATTACAGAGTAATTTACGCGGTCATGAATGTCGATTTTTGTGTCCTCAACGTGACGGACACGGGAACGTCTTACATCCGATTTATCTGCAAGAATAAGCGCCGCGGCAAGCGGACTTACAGGCACACCCGTACCCTCATCGTGGTTACCGATAGCAGATACGATGTCGCAAAGCTCCTCGGTTTTCATTCCCATATCCCTGAGAATTTCGAAAGCCATAACCGCACCCGACTGAGAATGACCTATACGGTTGACCATATTGCCGATGTCGTGTATGTAGCCTGCAATACGTGCAAGCTCAACCTCACGGTCACTGTATCCGAGCTCGTCAAGTATGTTTCCTGCAAAATCGGAAACACGAAGCACGTGCGGAAAGCTGTGCTCGGTAAAGCCGAGAGCCGCTAGGGATTCATCGGCCTTTTTTATATAGGTTTTAATTCTTTCATCTTTTCTTATCTGTTCAAAGGTTGGCATTTAATTCTCCTTATATATATTGTGTATATAACATCAATCTCATTCCCGCGGATTGCACCTTGCCTTTTTTCGCCCACGGTGGCGCGTGACTACCGGCTACTGACTACTGACTACTTAACATCCCTGATGGAAGGTTGCCGCAAGTCCGCCCTGAGCAGTTTCACGGTACATGGCATTCAGGTCCTTGCCCGTGCGGTACATCGTTTCAACAACGGTATCAAAGCTTATCTTTCTTGTGGTTGAAAGGAAGTTTGCAAGGGAAAGTGCATTGATTGCTCGCATAGCCGCAACGGCATTTCTTTCAATGCAGGGAATCTGCACAAGACCGCAGACCGGGTCGCAGGTAAGACCCAGCATATGCTCCATCGCAACCTCTGCCGCATACTCTATCTGACCGATGCCCATACGGAAAAGCTCACAAAGAGCAGCAGCCGCCATTGAGCAGGCAGTACCTATCTCAGCCTGACATCCGCATTCAGCACCGCTTATGGATGCATTTGTCTTTACAAGATTGCCCACAAGTCCGCCCACGGCAAGAGCCTTACAGATATCGTCATCGGTAAAGCCTTTTTTATCCTGCATATATTTAAGCACGCTGGGAAGAACAGCACAGGCTCCGCAGGTGGGTGCAGTTACTATAACTCCGCCGCCTGCATTATGCTCACTTGCCGCAAAGGCATAAGCGCATACAAGACGGTTTTCCCTTGTGATGTCGCTTTCGTCAATGTGGCTCTGATTATAAAGATACTGCGCCTTTCTCTCAACACCGAGACCGCCGTCAAGCACCCCTCTTGTTGAAAGCCCCTGATAGATGGAATTCTTCATAGCCTTCCATATATCGTGAAGATACGCCCATATTTCTTCGCCCTCATATTTTTCAACATACTGCCAGAGTCTTATGTTGTGGGTGTTGCAGTATTCGGCCATCTGACCGAAGGTGCGAAGAGGATAAACGTCCTCCTCGCTGAGCTCGGGCTTACCTTCTATTTCAATCTGTCCTCCGCCTACAGACATTATTCTCTGCCTTGCGATTTCTTCGCCGTTTTTATAAGCGAAGAACTCCATAGTGTTTTCGTGAGGAAGCCCCTCTGTGTCGCAGGGACCGAAAACAAGCTCGATTTCACCCTCAAATACATCAAGAATTGCCTCATCAGTCTTATGACCCTTGCCCGTGCCTGAAAGTGAGCCGTAAAGAATAACCTTATAGGAATCCGCATCGGGATATTCATTTTTAAAATATCTTGCCGCCTTATCGGGTCCCATCGTATGAGATGAGGAAGGTCCTCTGCCTATTTTATATAAGTATTTAAGTGATTTCATTTTTATCTCCTTTTCAGTCGTTTCACTTTTTAAGCAGTCTTCTGAGCAAGAATTTTGTAAACCGCAGCAACATCGGATATATTTTCTAAAGAAACCTTATTGCTTAAGAAGTCAAAAAAACCGATATCGCTTTTCGAGGAGGTACCGTCTTCAAATGTAATAGTTCCGTTTCCGTTTTTGAAGACCTTCATGTTCATCTGAAAAATACAACTGCGATTAACCATGTTGATTCTGTTTTTGCAGCAAGCTAAAACCCTTTTATTTGTTATTATATACCTCGTGTTCTTTCGTCTGTAAGACTTGTGTATAAATCTACCCACGGATATGTATAATCCTACAGCTGAAAAGAAAATTCCGATAGGAATAAAGGGCAAAATAACATCAGAAACAGCAAAGGAAGTCCAAAGCAGTGCTCCGCCGCACCATACAATAGTGAAAGGAATAAGAAAAACATCTTCCGTTTTAAAAAGCCTTCCTTTTTCGGGCTTGCCTTTCCAGATTATGTATTCATCATCAGCCAGATGTGATTTAAAAATCCCATACTCATCAATTTCTGTTATCATATTCCACCTCAGTTTTGCTTCTGCACTATTTTGTATTCATCATAGGGGCTGTAATAATGGCAGGAATCCATATTGCCGCTCATATATTTTTCCATTTCGTCCTCGTCAAGATTGACCGAGCAGTAGTATTCGTCATATTCCTCATCGTAGCAATAATAAGAACAGCTTTCACACTGCATTGTATTCACTGCACATCACTCCTTCTGAATTATTATAACCCTTTTTGTTAAGATTTTCAATAGGAAGAGGTTTTACAATTCGCAATGCGCAATGCGCAATCGCGCCCGGTGTGAGTGGAAATGGGTAAGCTCTGCCCGCCGCTTTTACTCGGGTTACGGCCAGGATCGGTAGGTTGTGCTTTTTCACCTTGATGTTTAATCAACCTTCCACTCGACTAACGCTCGTGCCGCTTGGCACTTCCTTTTGTCGGTTGTGACAAAAGGAAGCAAAAACACGCTTCTGCAACCTGTCCGAAAGCGGTTTCGCTGATATGTTGAATTTCTGCTTTATAAAAC
>JAZPZK010000052.1:0-7022 GCA_045544675.1 Acutalibacteraceae bacterium | reverse complement strand
AGTCAGAGTCTGCTGTGCTACCCTTACACAATTCCGCAATGAACAAGAGATATTATATCACCTATTTTGAAAAAGTCAATACCTTTTTTTAATTTTTTTTTGATGTTTTTTAAAAGGACTTATCCGTGCCTGTCAGAGCCTCGGAGAAGTCCTTTCTTTTAACTATACTGCAGAAAATTAAAGGGTGACTGCTTTCTTTATTAACACGGCAGCTTCGCCTCTTGTAACAGTACCGTTTATACCGAATACGCCGGCATCAAAGATAATATCAACCGCAAGAACAACAGCCTTTATATAGCGTCTGATGCTGAAGGCTTTTGCCGATGCAATATCGATTATCGATTTAGCCAGAGTTAACCTTGAAACAGCATCATCGGATGTATCCTGTGTTTCTTTACCGATAACTGCGTTTATAACAGCTGTAAGCTGAGCCTTAGTGAGCTTTTCTTCAGGGGCAAATTCGGTTGCTGAGATGCCGTCCATAATACCGTTTTGATAGAGATATTCAATTGCTTTATATTCAGCTGAGGTCTTATCTACATCGGTGTAGGGGAAGTTCATATCGGGAAGAGCCTCGAGAATTTTATCTGCAATATATCTGTGACCTTCTGCGCTGGGGTGGTTCTGCTCACATACGGTGCCTGTGGTATCAATGAAGGTATATCCGTATTTTTCTGCGCCTTCAATCATAGGCTTGTTTGCATAGTCAACAATTGTCTGTGAAAGGCTGAGCTTGAGAAGAGCAGCCTCGTTTTTGTCGGCAGTTTCCTGATCCTGCACCATATTGTCAAACATACCGATAACAAGAAGAGTGACATCCGGGTTAAGAGCATAGATATCCTCAATTACATAGTTCCAGTTGGTGAAGAAGTTATCAAGACCTGTTTTAAGGGCTGAAGGTAAAACTCTGATAATATCGGGCAGAGCGCCGCACATAGCTGCAAGATCAATGAGGGACTCGATGGTGTTTTCATCGGTACCTGCATCCTGAAGATATGCTTCAGCCTTTTTCATAAATTCTTCGTTCTTTTCTTCAAACTTATCCATTTCCTCAAATACGTGCCAGCCGAGGAATGAGCCCCAGTCGTTGCCGCCTACATTGAGGGTGATAAGTCCTGCTTCTGAAACTGCTTTACGGATTTCAGGGATACGTCTTTCCATTTCGTCGTCATCTATTGAATAGAAAAGGAAACGGTCGCCTTCAAAATCATCCTCGAAGATGTAGCGAAGCTCGGTTGTACGGAAGCCGATGCAGGCCATAGGATGATATGTAACGCCGAGATCATCTGCAACGTGAGCACCGTAGGAGCCTTCTACACGTACAAAGCGGGTTTCTTTTTCTACCACATCGCTCCATCCGCTTGCCACGCTGTCGCCGAGAAGAACGTATGAGCCGTAATCGTCATATTTCTTTTCGTATGCACCGCCCTCAGCAGCCAGGCAAGAAAAGCCTGAAAGACATAAAAGGACTGCAAGTAAAATAGAAAATGCTTTTTTCAGTGTTTTATTCATTGCTTATTCCTCCACTTTAATTTTTGCATTCAAATTCAATTAAAAACATCATAATTTAACATTCTAGTCAATAGATATTGTATGCGGGTGGATAAAAATATTAACTTTTTTTGAATTTATGATTGACACGGAGATAACTCTGTGTTATACTTCTGTACATTAAGCCCGATGAAGCTTTCAGAATCTTAAACGAAACTGGAAGTGGAGGAGGCTCCGGAGAATCCCGACAAGAGCGGGTGCCCAAGGTGCAAGGCGTGAAAGCGCTGAATCTCTCAGGCAAAAGGACGGAGCAGATGATAACACTATTTATTATCTGTATTGTATCTTTATTTTTCGAGCCGCCTTTTATGTGAAGGGCGGTCAATTTTATTTTTTGGAGGAATCAAAATGGAAGCAAAACTTCTCGAAATCGTTTCAACAATTAACGGCTACCTGACAGACTATGTTCTGATAGTTCTTTTGGTAGGTATCGGTCTGTTTTACACAATCCGTACCAGATTTGTTCAGGTTCGCTGTTTCCCTGAGGCTATGAAAAGGGCATTCGGCGGTATCAACTTAAAGGGCGGTAAGCAGCGGGGTGGCATAAGCGCATTTCAGGCTCTTGCAACAGCTATTGCAGCTCAGGTCGGTACAGGTAACATTGTCGGTGCCTCGGGTGCTATCCTTGTCGGCGGTCCCGGCGCTATATTCTGGATGTGGATAATTGCATTCTTCGGTATGGCAACAATCTATTCCGAAGCAGTTCTTGCTCAGGAAACAAAGGTAGTCAATGCAGACGGTACTGTTGACGGCGGTCCCGTTTATTACATCACAAAGGCCTTCAAGGGTAAGCTTGGAAAATTCCTTGCGGGCTTCTTTGCCGTTGCCGCTATGCTCGCTCTCGGCTTTATGGGCAGTATGGTTCAGTCAAACTCAATCGGATCAACCTTCCAGGAAGCCTTCGGCGTACCCTCTTGGATAGTAGGTATAGTTGTTGCTCTTGTTGCGGGCTTCATCTTCATTGGCGGTGTTGACCGTATTGCTTCCGTAACAGAAAAGATAGTACCTGTTATGGCAGGTCTTTACATTGTAGGAGGTCTTGTACTTCTCGCAATCAACTTTAAGAATATTCCTGCAACCTTCGGTATGATTTTTAAGTATGCTTTCCACCCTGAAGCTATCATCGGCGGCAGCATCGGTTATGCTCTTAAAGAGGCAATCAGCCAGGGCGCAAAGAGAGGTCTTTTCTCAAATGAAGCAGGTATGGGCTCAACACCTCACGCACACGCTCTTGCAAATGTAGAAAAGCCCCACGATCAGGGCGTTCTTGCTATGGCGGGTGTGTTTATCGATACCTTTATAGTTCTTACGATTACGGCTCTCGTTGTTATCTCAACTCTTTACACTGAGGGCGGTGTGCTTCAGACAGGTGCTCCTGCAGAGGGCGTAGAGGTAACTAAGGCAAATATGGCTCAGCTTGCATTCGGCAGTGTCTTTGGTGATAGCATCGGCAAGGGCTTCGTCGCTATATGTCTTCTCTTCTTTGCTTTCTCAACAATTGTCGGCTGGAACCTCTTCGGTAAGGTTAATGTTGTTTACCTCTTCGGCAAGAAGTCAGAAAAGATTTATGCCGCAATCGCAGTTGTTTTCGTATTCCTCGGCTCATGCCTTTCTAACGATCTCGTATGGGAGCTTACAGATATGTTTAACTATCTTATGGTTCTTCCCAACGTACTTGCCCTTGCACTGCTTTCGGGCATAGTTTCCAAGGCTGCCAAGAATAAGAAGGCTAAGAAAGAAAAAGCAAAAAAATAATCATAGTGAAAAGTAAGTGCCGCCCTTAGGGTGCCGATTTTTTTCGTATACAACAACAAAGGCGTTGTGTCTTATCGGACACAACGCCATATTTTATGCTACTGTAATTTCACCGGTAAGAGCACAACCCGTCTTGCTGTAGGGGCTCATAGGTACAATCTTCACCTTATACGTGCCCTTTTCAAGCACGCCGAGATTTACACTCTTACCGTCATCGACAGCGTGAACGTAGTCGGAAAGGATAGTCTTACTGTAAACAGTTTTAAGCCCCTTTGTTACCGTTACGGTGTAGCTCTGAGCATCGTAGTAGCCTTTTGCGTCGGGGAAGGTGATAACGGTTTCACCGTCTTCGTTTGTCACTGCGGTGATTTCGCCCTCAGCGAAGGAGGGAGCAGTGTCAAAGGATTTAAGATTATTCCAGCTGTAACAGTGTGACGCTTTGTCTGTAACATCGGAAAGGAAGTAGTCACATTCACCGTAGAACATATCGTTTTCAAGGTCATAAAGCTGAATCCTTATGCTACCTTCTGCATCAACCTCCACAATGTAAAAGCTTGCGGATTCAATTGTTGTACCTGCGTCGCCGTCGATGTAGTTGTTGTTGCCGATAAGTCCCGTAAGGCCGCCTGTGCCGAGTGCGGTGAAGGAGCCCTGCCAGATTGAACGGGGGTCAGCCGCATTGTAGTGTGAGTGACCTGAGAAATCAACTACCTGAGGGTATTTGGAAAGCACGCTTCTGATGCTAAGATCGCTCCAGTTGATGCTGCCGTAAACGGTCAGTGTGGGGTGAGGATGCTGGAAAACGAATACGGGCTTGTCTCCGGTGTCAGCTACAGCCTTCTGAATTTCGCTGTCGAGCCACTTTGTTTTTTCACCGAAGTTTTCATCCTTGTCGCTGTATGAAAGACCGATGAAGTGATAGCCGTTTATAACTGTGTGAGTGTCGGGATTTTCACTAACATACTTCTTGTAGTTTATGAAAGCATCCTCGCTTTCACCTTCTCTTTCCTCAATGAATTCGTGGTTGCCCATACAGACAAGCATTTCTGTGCCGTCGGGACATTCCTCGCTGATTATTCTGCTGAAGGCAGCATATTCAATTTCTCTGCCCCAATCGGTCATATCGCCGCAGACCATAACCGCATCAAAGCCGGTGTAGCTTTCGTGTGTGTTACTGTAACCTTCGGTGAAATCGAAAAGCTCTCTGAAACGGGCTTCGTTCACGTCTCCCTCTTCGCCACTCAGATGAATATCACTGCAGACCGCAAAGCGAAGCACGGGTGTAAAATCATCCGGTACATAGGGAGGCTCCTTGCAAAGGGGACCGCCTATGGAATAAACCGAGAAAAATGCTGAAAAGGCCAATGTTACCACCTTTGAAAAAAGCTGGGACAAGGACTGAATTAAAGCTGACATATTATTTCCTCCTGAAAGTAATGATTTATGTGTTATCTTAAAGCCTCAGACCCTTGGGGTAGTGGTTTTTAGCTCTGCCTGAAACAACCTTGACTCCGCCCAGAGTGCAGCCGCAGACTCTTACAGCTGCCCAACCGTTTTCGCAGTCAGTTTCAAATTCCTCCCCATGAAGGTATTTTTTTATTTCCTCTCCATCGGGTGAAAGCTCAATTTTCCTTTTGAAAAGGTTGCCCATAGCCATAAAAAACTGATGGTGAGGCTGAATATAATTCTTTTTGATTTCGCCTATTGTAACTCCGCAGGAGAAGGCTACACCGTCTCTGATATCCATATCTGCGGAAAAATAAACCGGATGTCCGTTATAGATGCGTATGCCGTTTTTATCGTAGTCTGTAAGCGCATCTGAAAGAAAATCTGTAACAACCGTCGGGATTTTTTCCGCCTTGGGCTTTTCACGCTTTTTACCTTCTCTGTGTGATAAGGTGCTGTGAAGAAGAGCCATAAACTGACCTTCGCCCTTGCTTTTATGAGGATAAAACCTACGGCAGTAATTTATATTTTCACTATTACAGCCCTCAAAGAAAATACCGTCTGCGGTGTTGTCGGCAACCTCTTTTTTTACGGGAAGAAGCTCAAATTCGGGGTGGTCGATGAGAAAAGAATCAATAAGCATTTCGTTTTCTTCGGGTGAGAAGGTGCAGGTGGCATAGATTATGTATCCGTTACCCTTAAGGCATTCAACTGCATTTTCGAGAATTTCCCTTGAGCGCACCGCACATTTTTTAACGTTTTCCTCACTCCACTCGGAAACAGCAATTTCTTCCTTTCTGAACATACCCTCGCCTGAGCAGGGGGCATCAACCATAATAAGGTCGAAGGCAGCAGGAAAGCTTCTTGCAAGCCTTGAAGAGTCCATACAGGTTGTAACCGTGTTTCGAAGCCCAAGCCTTTCAACATTGCCTGTGAGTATTTTACATCTTGAAGGGATAATCTCATTTGAAACAAGAATACCCTTTTCGCCAAGTTTATTTTTCAGCTGAGTGCTTTTTCCGCCCGGTGCGGCGCACATATCAAGTATCTTCCAGTCAGGCTCAATATCAATACATTCGGCAGGCGCCATGGCCCCCGGCTCCTGAATGTAAAACATACCGGCGTGGTGGAAGGGGTGATTTCCTATACCCTCAAGGTCGAAATAAAAACCGTTTTCAACATAGGGTATTCTTTCCGTCGGAAAGGGACATATTTTCAGAAAATCCTCGGTGGAGATTTTATCCGTATTGACTCTCAGTGCCCTTACGGGCTTTTCCGAAAGAGCCTCCAGATAGCTTTCATATTCATCACCGAGAAGCTTTTTCATTCTGATTTCATATTTTTCGGGTAAGCTTATCATATCTTACTCCTTTACATTCATTTCAATGTGAAGCATACACATTCCCGCGGCGGTAATTGCCGCAGTTTCGGTGCGAAGGATTCTGCTTCCGAGGGAAAGGGGGACTGCTCCTTTTTCGGTCAGACGGCTGATTTCTTTTTCTTCAAAGCCGCCTTCGGGACCGATGAGAATGCCGATTTTCATACCCTTACGGATTTTTCCGAGGGTTTCAAGAGTAGCTTCCATACCTCTTTCATTTTCATAAGGCACGATAAAGATATCATAATCACTGATTTTTTCCGTGAGAAGAGAAAGGGGGAGAACATCAGCAATTTCAGGTATAATATTTCTTTTGCTCTGTTTTGCGGCACTTTCGCTTATTGCCTGCCAACGCTGAAGCTTTGATTTTTTCTTTTTGTCGTCAAGCTTCACAACACATCTGTGCATTTCGCAGGGGATAATCCTATGCACACCGAGCTCAACACATTTCTGAATGATAAGCTCCATTTTATCAGCCTTGGGAAGCCCCTGAAACAGATGTATTTCGCAGTTAAGCTCCGTGTTCTGATAATCCTCCTCAACAATGCGGAGAACAGCACAGCCTTCCCCGATGCTTTCTATTTCACAAAGTGAGCTGATGCCATTTTCGCTTACGAGAAGCTCATCGCCTTCCTTCATACGAAGAACATTTCTGATGTGATTCAGGTCAGAGCCTTCTATGTAGTAGCAACCGTCACGGCGGCTGTTTTCATCGGCAAAAAAATTGAACATTTTTCCTCTCCTCTCTTTTCCATAATTATATAGAAAGAGTAAATCAAAGTCAAGAAAATAAAAAGGGGCTGTAAAAAAAGTGCAGACCGCATAAAACAAGATAAATAAAGGGTTTCTTCGGTTATGAGCTGACCGAAAGAACCCTTTAAAATATAAAAAA
>JAZPZK010000051.1:0-15845 GCA_045544675.1 Acutalibacteraceae bacterium | reverse complement strand
TCGCATATGAAATATTTGCTTCGCAAATGTTAAGGGCGAATTTTATTTCACTTTCTGCGTTAGCAGAAAATTTCATAATCCGTCAGGATTATTTCATATCGCACAGCGATATTTCATTATTAGAAGAGCTGTTGCTATTTTAATCTGTAAACACAAAAAATTCCTGTTCGCAAGAACAGGAATTTTTTATCCATTGCGAAAGCAATGGCATATCATCAGCCGTCAGGCTGTATATCATCAACACGGCTTTGCCGTGTTGTATCTCATCACACCTTTAGGTGTGTATAAAAAAGCTTTCGCAATGATGATATACAAAACTCCGTTTTGATGATATGCAATTCCTACGGAATTGATGATATACAATGCTTCGCATTGATTGTGGCACCCGCATACGATTGTAATTTTACATTATGTGTGGTATAATCAGTTCGGTAAACAAGAATTGTAGAGGGCGGAAATAATATGCAAAATAATAAATTTAAAAGAGAATTAGTTTTTTCTGTTGTTTCGGTATCTGTATATTTTGCATTGCTTAATTTGGCAAACAAGTTATCTTCTGCAATTAACACACCCAACAGTATAAATGCATTAGTGGGAATTGTCTTTTTTGTGGCAGTAATTGTTTATCTGAAAAAGAAAAATCTTATGTCATATTATGGTATTAAGAGTCTAAAAGAGCTTGATTACAAAAATCTGCTTTTTTGTGCACCTATGATTGTAGTTGCATCAGTCAATCTGAGATACGGAATAAATATTGATCATTCATGGGAACAAGTGATTTTTATCACACTAAAGATGTTGGGTGTAGGTTTTGCTGAGGAAATATTATTCCGCAGTTTTCTAATGAAAGCAATAATGAATAAAAGCACAACAGCAGCAGTTATAGTTTCAAGCACAGTTTTCGGAATGATACATATCTTTAACTTGCTTTATGGCGCTGATACAACAGCGACACTGGGACAGGTCGTTTTTGCAACTGCTTTGGGTTTAATGTTCTCAATGTTCTTTCTCAAAACGAACAATATCGTACCTTGTGTGATTTGTCATTGCATTATAAATATGACTGATATGTTTTTACCAAATGATTTATCAAATAAGCAGTTATATACAGGCTGGATTATTATTGTAATGCCATCTGTTTTCTATGCATTTTATTTATATAAAACAGAAAAAGCTTTGGTTAAAAAGAATTATGTAAAATCTTAGCAAATTCCAATTTGTCAAATTATTGAATGACATCCCAAATCTGAACCAATGCGGTTCGATTGAGATGTCTTTTACTTTTTATAAACCCGGTAAGGAAGAGGCTTCACGGCACTTCCTTTTTTTGTTTTAATCGAACCGTAAAATTCAAAAAATCCGAAATTCTGTGCTGAAAAATTGAAATCGCAGGTGAAACGAACCAAACCGGTTCGATAAACAGGTGTTGTGAACTCTTTTTATCGTAATATATTGAATTAGATTTTGTCTTGTGATATAATTATCATATCATTCAGCAAGGAGGAAAATGTATGAAAAAGCAACTTAAGCTTATTGTTTGTCTTATGCTTTGCGCGATCATTCTCCTTTCAGCTTGTCTGATTGAGCATAATACCGAGCATAACTGTATAGGTGAAAACTGTCAGGTTTGCCGTGATATCGCAATTCAAAGAGAAATCCTGAAATCAATACTCTTGGGTATTATGTGTGGCTGTATTGTTATCTTCGTTTCACAGCTTGCGGTATTTATGTCTTTGTTTTCTGATACAGAAAAGAGAAAGCTCAACCTTGTTGCAAACAAAGTAAAACTTACAGCTTAACATCTGCCTTTTACAGGCTTTGTTAATGTATCGGCACGTGTATACGTGTCTTTTTAGGCGTGTTTTCTACACGCCTTGTCGACATTGGCAGGCCTGTTTTTCGTATCCGAAATTAAACTGAAAGGTAGATAAAAATGATTAAAATTACAGATGTATCAAAGCAGTTCCCTAATGAAACTGCGATTGATTATAACGATATTACATTTGAAAAAGGCAAAAGCTATATGCTTTTAGGTGCTTCCGGTTGTGGCAAGTCAACACTGCTCAATATGATTGCGGGTATATTGTCGCCTGAGAAAGGTACCATTGAAATTGCCGGGGAGGATATGACTAAGAAAAGTCAGAAACAGAAAGATAAATTCAGAATTGAAAAAATCGGATATATTTTTCAGGACTTCAAACTGATTGATGAAATGACCGTAATGGATAATATCGGTATTCTCAAGCTTGAAAAGGTTGATATATCAGGTATTGATGATGTCCTTGAGTCTCTTGAAATACTTGATAAGAAAAATAAGAAAGTCAAGCATCTTTCAGGCGGAGAAAAGCAGAGAGTCGCTATTGCAAGAGCTATTGTCAAAAAGCCTGAAATTATCCTTGCCGACGAGCCTACGGGTAATCTTAACTTCTCCATCGGTGAAGCAGTTATAAAGCAGCTTGTTGAAATTTCAAAAGGCAAAACACTTATTGCTGTTACCCACGATGAAAGGCTCGGCAAATATTTCGACTGCACTGTTGATATGAATAAGATGACAGGAGGCAGAAGAGATGTTTAAATTTGCATTTAAAAATATGGCTATAAAAAAAGCCAAGATAATTCTTGTTGTTATTTCTATTGTTATTTCTGCTTGTGTGGGCTTGCTCGCTTATAATGTAGCTCAGCAGGTAGACAGCGGCTTTAAGACAACGGCAGGGTATTATGATATTATTATCGGCCCCTCCGGTTCATCTACTCAGCTTGCAATGAACACAATGTTCTTTACGGAAAAGCCGCTCGGCACCATATCTTATGATTATGTTGAGAAACTCGAAAAGGATATGCGTGTAAATAAGGTTGTGCCCTTTACGATGGGTGACTCTTATAACGCGGCTAAAATTGTCGGTACTACTGCCGATTTCCTTGATGGTAAGGATATAAAAGATGGCACGATGTTCACCGAAAAGTTCCAGTGTGTTATTGGTGCCGCTGTTGCAGAAAAATACTCGCTTACAGTAGGTTCACAACTTATTACATCACACGGACTCAGCGGTGAGGGGCACACTCACGAAAGCAATCCTCTTGCAGTTGTGGGCATACTGAAAGAAACTAAGACGGCTTATGACAATGTTATTTTCACTCCTATTGAAACTGTTTGGGCAACCCATGATCACAGTGAAGAAAACCAGGACGAACACGAAGAGGAAAATCACGAGCAGCACGGCGATGTATGTGCAATTCTTGTAAAGAGTAAAAGTTTCAATGCCTATAGTCAGCTTTCTGCAGAGTACGGCGAAAACTCAAAACTTCTCGTTATCAATCCGTCAGAAGTTCTGAGGGAAGTTTTGGAAAATGTCGATATGAGCACCACGATAGTTTACATACTTTGCATAATAATCCTCATAATGAACATCTTTATCATTTCGGTTATCACTCTTCTGAATATGTATGACTCAAAAAAAGAAATTGCACTTATGCGACTTATAGGTATCGGTATGAATAAGATTAATCTTGTATACATCATTCAGAATGGCATCATCGGTCTGGTTTCTACAATACTCGCCTTTGCTGCTTCAAGGCTTTGTCTTGTGCTTATGGGTGGTTATGTATCTTCAATGGGTATTGTTCTTGACGTGGCAAAAATCTATCCCGTTGAGCTGATGATTATGGCTGTTGTATTTGTCATCAGTGTGCTTCCCACCGTTATCTGTACGGTAAATATGTCTAAAAAGGACGGAATTTCACAATGAAAAAAGTAATCTCATTAATTCTTATATCCTGTCTTGCTGTGTTCATGTTTGCTTCCTGCGGTAATGATAACGGGGGTGATGAAACTATGGGCAATACCCTGAGTTTCTCTCAGGCCAACAGTGTTGAAGCTATGCAGAAGCTTGACGGTAAGCAGGTAAACATCATTGGCTATATGTCAACCCTTTCACCGATTAACGGCAGTTTTATGTATCTGATGAATCTGCCTTATCAGAGCTGTCCTTTCTGTGTGCCAAACACAACACAACTTTCAAACACAATGGCTGTTTATGCTAAAAGCGGTGACTCTTTTGAGTTTACCGACAGAGCTATAAAAGTTACGGGTACCCTTGAGTTCGGTGACTATACCGACGAATACGGCTATGAATACGGTTACAGAATCAAGGATGCAACCTATACTGAGGTCGATACAAGCGAAATGTCTGACAAGATGAAGTTGTGGCAGCAGCTCGCTTCTACAGAAGTAATAAGTGATGTTTATAATATGTATGAGTATGTAAACTTTCTTTGCTTTTGGCCCACATATACTGCTGAATTTGAGGGTGGCAAAGACTACTTGTACCCGACCGATGCAATCAATTTTATAGAAACTGAAGGTGCTCAATTTAATTACGGCTATGCTGAAGGCTATTTCGATTCTATGATAAATACTATCGAAGAAGTAAGCACTACAGATTTTATTACTCTTGTTGAGAATATCAAAAAGGCAAAATCACTTGCAGAACGTGCATTTGCAGATCTCAAAGCAGAGGAATATGCAACAACTACCGAATACAGCGGTTCATTTGGTGATGGCAGAAGTCAGTATAAGATGAATAATGCTGATACATACGAAAAAGAAATGGAAGCTATTTACAGAGAATTTGCAGAATGGCTTGCTGAGTGGGAAATTTAAACAGAAAAAAAGATATGAAACCTGCGGTTAGGTACGGCATTATCGCTATTGCATGGGTTATGTTTTTCGCTATAGGTATGTTTGGAAATAGTGAAACCGATACTCCTCAAACCGCAAACCCTTGCGAACTCCGAAAGGTTCAGGCTATATAAATAGAGTTGTCAAATATTCAAGGAACGTCCCGTACGTTCCTTTTTTCTTTCCTTCACCCTTGACATTTTATCTTTCTTCTTGTTATAATTATCCTGACAAAATTTGAACACAAAACGGAAGTGATTAAATGAAAGCAATTATCGGCGGTAAAATTATTCTTAAAGACAGAATAGCAGAAAACTGTGCTTTGCTTTATTCAGATGTTATCGAGGGTGTTGTCCCCGTGGCAAACGTGCCCGAAAACGCTGAAATTATCGATGCGAAGGGCGGCTATGTTGCTCCCGGTCTTATTGATATGCACATTCACGGCTATCTCGGTAAAGATGTCTGCGACGGTGAAGAAGAAAGCATCCGCACTATATCAAAAGGCCTTCTCGCCAACGGTGTAACCGGCTATCTGCCCACAACAATGACCGAGGATATGAAGGTTATCCGCAAGGCTCTTGAGGTTTGCCGTGAGCTTAAAGAAGAGAGCAAGGGTTGGCAGGGCAGTGCAATTTTAGGCTGTCACGCTGAGGGTCCCTTCATCAGTGAAAGCAAAAAGGGCGCTCAGGATGCTAAATACATACTTAAACCCGATGCGAAATTCGTTAAGGAGTACGCCGATATAATCAAGTCGATCACCCTTGCTCCCGAGTGTGATGAAAACGACTTTGCGGCTATACGTGAAATCTGTCGTGACACTGACGTGGTTGTTTCAATGGGACATACGTCTGCTGACTATGAAACTGCCATGGCAAGCGTAAATGCAGGCGTAAAGCACGTTACCCATCTTTACAATGCAATGACACCCCACGCACACAGAGCTCCCGGTGTTGTTACCGCCGCACTTAATGCAGATGTAAGCTGCGAATTGATTGTTGACACCTTCCATGTTGATAAAGCCCTTTATAATATGCTCTGGCGTCTCAAGGGCAGAAAGCTCTGCTTTATTACAGATTGCCTTCCTGCAGGCGGACTTCCCGAAGGTGAATATACTCTCGGCGGTCAGAAGATTATATATAAGGGCATTGTCTGCCGCCTTGAGGACGGTACGGTAGCAGGTAGTGTACTGAAGCTCAATAAGGGCGTGTGGAATGTGTATACAAATTCCGACATTCCTTTGTATGAGTGCGTGAACTGTGCATCTCTTAACCCTGCAACAACCTTAGGTATTGAAAATAAAAAGGGTTCACTTGAGGTCGGTAAGGATGCAGATATTATCATTACAGACAGTCAATTCAATGTAGACAAAACTATTATCGGCGGTGAAATAAAATATCAGGTATAAAAATATTGCTTACCGGAAGCAGTCAGATAATATCGTGAAAAAATAAAACGCTAACATTTCAATTTGGTATACTTCACATTCCCGACGAAAACTCTCGCTGTGGATTATTATAAAAGGAGTGGTTATTATGGCGGTAAAAAAGCTTATATACAAGCATCTTAACGCTTTAGGTTTTACCAAATGCGGTCACACCTGCGTCAAAAAAATAGACGGTACAAACTGTTATGCGCTTGTGTCTGTTGAAAGAGACAGACATCCTTCATATAAGGATATGAAAAGTTCAATAGAAAATGACGGTGCTTGTTATGTAGCATCTGACAGAATATTTTATGATATTCACTGTGATGTAGTATATTGGGATAAGGATTTAACTCCGAAGGATATGAAGGATATTTTTAAGGATGCGGATGTTGACTGCTCACTCTGCAAAGTTTTGGATTATAATAAGCATAGGTTTTATAAAATTGACGACAGCGACGATATTCGTGTCGTAAATAATCTGCTTGCTTTCTTTTATGAGCTGTTTTATGACCCTGTTTTTAATAAAAAACGTAGAAGCAGAATGGCGTCTGACGATAATGTAAGTCTGTATACTTATCTGAAGGAGTTTTTTGTATGTGGTACAATAGAATTCCATTATGCCGAAACCCTGTGCAGATTGGCTTTCGATGAAGGCAAATATGAGGATGCTCTCTATTATGCAAAAAGGACATTAATATATTACCGACCGAATGAGTTTGATTATGTCTATGCGCTTGAAAATTTCAATGAGGTGTATCACACTGTAAAAAACGGCGACGATGAATATTTGAAAGAAATTATAAAAATCTATGATGATTCTGTTGAAAAGATTTATATGGGAACTAAATGAATTATCCGATGATAAGAGGTTGTTTCACTGCGGTGCGACAGCCTCTTTTACTTTTTTCTACTCAAAAATCTCTTGACAAACCCAAATATTGGTATATAATATAAATTAGCACTCGACACTTGAGAGTGCTAAAATCAAAGAACAGGAGCGAATACAATGGCAAAGAAACAGTTTAAAGCAGAGTCGAAAAAGCTTATGGATATGATGATAAACTCAATCTATACCCATAAGGATATTTTTCTTCGTGAGCTTATTTCAAACGCAAGTGACGCCCTTGATAAGCGTTACTACAATGCAATGAATCAAGGTGAAACAGGCCTTGACAGAGAGGATTACAAAATTAAAATCGAAATAGATAAAGAAAACAGACTTCTCACAATCAGTGATAACGGCTGCGGTATGAGTGAAAAGGAGCTTGAAACCAATCTCGGCACAATCGCAAAAAGCGGCTCACTTGATTTCAAGAGCGGCGTCGAAAAGGGCAGTGAGGTTGAAATTATCGGTCAGTTCGGCGTAGGCTTCTATTCTGCGTTTATGGTCAGCGACAAGGTTACTGTGCTTTCAAAGGCACAGGGCTCTGACGAGGCATACAAATGGGAGTCAGAGGGCGTTGACGGATACACTGTTTCACCTGCAGATAAGGAAGAAGCAGGTACGGTTATAATGCTTCACATCAAGGAAAGCACCGAAGACGAGGACTACGATAAATACCTCGGTCAGTACACTATTCAGAATATCGTTTCAAAATATTCCGATTACATACGCTATCCCATTATGCTCGATATGGAAAGAACAGAGCTCAAAGAGGGTAGTGAAGACGAATACGAAACCGTAACCGAAGCAACTCAGCTCAATTCAATGGTACCTCTCTGGAGAAAGAGCAAGAGTGAGATTACCGACGAGGATTATAACAGCTTCTATCAGTCAAAGTTTTATGATTATGAAGCACCCTTAAAAACTATCCACTCCAAAACTGAGGGACAGATTTCTTATGATGCACTTCTTTTTATTCCGAAGCATGCACCCTTTGATTATTATTCAAAGGATTTTGAAAAGGGACTTCAGCTTTACACCAACGGCGTAGTTATTATGGAAAAATGTAAGGAGCTTCTTCCCGACTACTTCTCCTTTGTCAAGGGACTTGTTGATTCCGCAGACCTTACCCTTAACATTTCAAGAGAAACTCTTCAGCAGGACCACCTTCTTAAGGTTATCGCAAAGAATGTCGAAAAGAAAATCAAATCCGAGCTTGAAAAAATGCTCCGTACCGACCGTGAAAAGTACGAAGAATTCTACAATGCCTTCGGTGTACAGTTAAAGTACGGCATCTACAGTGACTACGGCAGAAATAAGGAAACTCTTCAGGATCTTATTATGTTTGTTTCCTCAAACGAAAAGAAGCTTGCCTCACTTTCCGAGTATGTTGACCGTATGCCCGAAAGCCAGAACACAATTTACTTTGCAACAGGTGAAACCGTGGATAAAATCGACCTCCTGCCTCAGACAGACAGTGTAAAGGCAAAGGGCTACGAGATTCTTTACTGTACCGACGATGTGGATGAGTTTGCACTCCAGATGCTCCGTGAATACAAGGGTAAGACCTTCACAAATATCTGCGCGGCAAACCTCGACCTTGATACCGAGGAAGAAAAAGAAGCTCTCAAGGCTGAAAATGAAGAAGCAAAGGACCTGCTTTCCTTCCTTAAGGAGAGTGTCGGTGATGCAGTCAGCGAGGTACGCTTTACAAATAAGCTTCGCAATCATCCCGTATGCCTTACAAGCGAGGGCATGATGAGCCTCGGTATGGAAAAGGTACTTTCTGCAATGCCCGGTGCAAACGGGGGAGTAAAGGCAACTGTTGTGCTTGAAATCAACAAGGATCACCCTGTTGCAGACAAAATCAAGGCACTTTACGAAACAGATAAAGAAAAGACAGCAAAATATGCAAAAATTCTCTATGCACAGTCATGCCTTATCGCAGGCAAGTCAATTGAGAATCCCACAGAGTTCAGTGAGCTTGTGTGTGAGCTGATGTAATGTATACAAAACAACCGCCGAGGATTAACTCCTCGGCGGTTACTTTACGCTCTTGCCGTCCCTGAAAGGGAAGGTGGCAGCCGTAAGGCTGACGGAAGGGTCCGAACGCCGCAAGGCGTTCCCTGACTACTGACTACCGGCTACTGACTACTATAAATCAGTCCTCAGCGCTTGCACGTCTGATGTAGTTCTTGAAGAACTTAAGTGCATCCTCAAGGCAGGCGACAGGAATTTTTTCGTTTGTGCCGTGAGCGCCTCTGAGAAGCTCAACGCTTACTCTGAAGGGAGCGTAGCGGTAAATGTTGTCACAGATAGGCTCGTAGTTATAAGCATCTGTGCCACCCATAACAAGATAAGGCGCAATGATTGAGTTAGGCTCAAGATTCTTACAGATGTCACCGATAATATTAAAGGTACGTGAATCTGTGGGTGAGAACTTTGAAGCTTCCTTTGAGTTAAGGACGTTGATTTCGAGATTATCGTTCTTGCATACCTTTCTGATGTGGTCTACAAGATCCTGCTTGGTTGTGCCGGGCATTGCTCTGAAGTTTACAATTGCAGATGCACGCTGAGGAAGCACGTTAGCCGCAGGGCTGCCGTTTGCCATAGTAACAGCAGTTGTTGTTCTTACGAAGCAGGCACCGAAGGAAATCTGCTTTGCAACCTCAAGAATGAGAGGTCTGAGAAGGGGGATGTTGCAGGTGATAAGACGTACGGGATATGTACATTCTCTGCCGATAGCATCCATAAGGTCCTTCATAAGCTGGTTGAAGGAGGACTTGAACTGATTATCCTCAAGTGCCTGAATAGCACGTGCGAGCTCACCGAGAGCATTGTGCTTGGGGGGCTGTGAGGAGTGTCCGCCTTTGCCGTTTACAACGATTTCAATATCTGAATAACCCTTTTCGGCAATACCTACACCGATAAGGTACTTGTCGTTGAGAACTCCGGGAACATTTACGGGGATAATTGCACCGCCCTCGTCAATAACGCTGTCAAGTGTGATGCCTCTGTCTCTGAGCGTTGCCATAATGTCATAAGCACCGTTTTCCGAGTTGGCAACAACCTCTTCGTTATCACCGAAAAGAAGATATACGTCTCTTTCGGGCTCAAATCCGTCTTCAAGAAGAGCCTCAACCGATTCCATAACTGCAATAAGGTGATTCTTCATATCAATAGTGCCGCGGCCCCAGATGAATTCGCCGTCGTCATAGCCTTCAAATGCACCGTGCTCCCAATCCTGCTCAGTACCCTTTGAAACAGGAACAACATCCTGATGGGCAAGAAGGGCGATAGGCTTAAGCTCAGGTCTTGAGCCCTTCCAGCGGTAAATAAGATTTGCGGGGGGAACAACTTCCTTTTCAAGCTTTCCGTGAACAAGAGGATAAGCCTCTTCGAGGAATTTATGGAACTTATCGAATTCGTTCCAGTCTACCTTTTCAGAATCTCTGTTTGAAATTGTTACAAACTGAATTGCCTTTGAAAGATTCTGACGGTATCTTTCCACGTTGAACTTTTCCTCGGGAAGGGGAGTGATTTCTGCCTTTTTAGGCTTATACATTGCGGCATGAACTGCATTTGCGGCTGCAGCGGCAGCGATGGCGCCACCTATGATTTTAGTTGATTTCTTCATATATTCAACCTCTTTCTTAAAATACTTACGGAATTATTATATACTTCTTTTTCTGTGATTTCAATAGTTTGAATAAAGTAGCGCTTACTTTTTCAAACTTTAAAAATACTTGACATAATGTGTGTATTAATGATAAAATAATCCGGATGAATTTCAAGCGGAGGTATAGAGTATGTTCTCAAAGAAAGTTATAAGAATCATCTGTATAATTATGGCGGTGCTTATGGCACTGAGTGCCTGCGCAGCTCTTGTAAGCGTTTTTGCGGTTGATGAGGGCTACTATCAGACCTATGTAAATCCTATGACCGGTGATGATGACAGCGATTATCTTGTTCCTGCAGGAATCGCTGTTGCCGCTTTACTGGCGATAGTTATATGTGTAGTGCTTCCTAAAATCAGGAAAAAGGACGACGATGAAGATGAAGAAGACGAGCAGGAGGATATTAAATCCGAAAGTAAAAAGTCTTCCCAAAAAACTGAAAAATCCGAAAAGAGCAAGTCTGCTTCTGACGGAAAGCCTCAGGTTATAAAGGCTAAAAAGGACGAATAATTTAAAAAGACTTCACAACAAATCAAGATTGTGAAGTCTTTTTTATTAATATTGTTGTAATTGCTGTTTGTTTGTGTTAAAATCGGAATGTAAAACAGGTTCATTTTATGTGAACTTCAGAAAAGGAGAAAAGCAAATGAAAAAAGTATTATCATTATTACTCTGCCTTGTTATGCTTATGTCTGTTTGCTCAGTAGGTATAAATGCCGCTTATGAGACATATCAGCTTACAAAATACCCGGTTATAATTGTTGCCGGATTTATGGGCAGCTCACTCTATAAGCTTGATGAGGAAACCGGTGAAGAGGTTACCGTATGGAGCTGGGGCGCCGCAGCGGATATTGTCGGAGGCGAATCCTCAGGTAATCTTGGCGGAATTGTTTCGGATTTCGCGTCCTATCTTCTTGCGGGTGACGTTGCTCCCATTGCAAAGCGTCTCGGTGAGGGCTTTAACAGACTTTTCCCCGATATCAAGTCAAATCCTGACGGATCACCTTATAATGAAGATGTTTATCTCGGAGTAACCTCTCCTGTAGAGACCAATTTCAAATATCTCAGAGAGCACTATCCCGACGGTGAGCATCAGCATGAGAGCGAAATTATGGCCGTTGTATGCGATGCAGTCGGCGAAGAAAATGCATTTGCCTTTAACTATGATTTCAGACTCGGTGCGGTTGATGCCGCAGAATGCCTCAGAGATTATATTGATGCCGTTCTCGAATATACAGATAGTGAAAAGGTTAATATTTTCGCTGTTTCACACGGCGGCCAGGTTACAGGTACATATCTTACTCTTTACGGCGATGAGGGTAAGGTTAATAATGCGGTGCTTACAATACCGGCTCTTGGCGGTGCAGGTATTGCTTACGATGCATTCAACTACAATCACGAGGGCTTTACCTTCGGCGATGTAGGTCTTCTTGTATTTATTCAGCATGCAATGATGATGGAGGAGGACCTTCAGTATCTTGTTGAAGCAGGCCTTCTCGGCTTCCTTGATGAGCTTGCAACTGCACTTGTTCCCTATGTGTTTGAAACCATCGGCTACTGGGGCAGTCTCTGGGATTTCATTCCCGTGGAGCATTATGAGGCTCTTAAGGCTGAGCTCCTTGATGAAGAGCTCAACGCAGGACTTATCGAAAAGAGTGACTTTATGCACTATGAGATTATGTCCGAGGATGGAGATTATTACTATGCCAAGGGCTTCAGAAAGGCTCAGCAGGCAGGCACAAATATCTATATAATGGCAGGATATGATATTCAGGTAGTCACCGGTATGGCGGTTTCTTCCGATGCTATCATTCCCACAGCAGGCGCAACAGGTGCCTACTGCGCTCCCTTAGGTGAGAGATTTGCAGACGGCTACACCCAGAAGGTTGACACGGGAATGTATCAGGTTTCTCCCACAATGACCATCGACGCCTCAACAGGATATCTTCCTATGCATACCTGGTATATTCAGGATTATCACCACGGAATGACCTATAAGGATGAATACACCCGTGACCTTCTTTACACTCTTCTTCTCAACGACGAAAGCTACGATATAACATCCTTTGAGAGATTTCCTCAGTTCCATGCAACAACCAACCCTGCTCACGCTGTTCACGCAAAGTTTGATGTAAGCGGTGAAGGCTATTTTTCATCCGAAGACAGTAAGCTTATAATCACAAACATCTGTGCAGAAAGCGATGTTCTTGTTACAGCAATCACCGTAAAGGGTATTGATGCGATTGATTTTGCTCTTGCACCTGTTTATCTTAAGGCAGGCGAAAGCAAAACCGTTGATTTTATCGGTGAAGTTCCTGAGGTAAGCCTTCAGAACTTTGAAATCAGCATTTCCTATGTTATCGGTAACCTTACTCCTATAGGTCAGCGCAGCTTTGATTTCACAATTATGAACGGTGATGCCGTTGAATTTGACAGCGAAAATCCCTTCGTAAGTGCTGAATACAAAAACGGTATGGATGAAACCATAGGCGAGGATACCGTTGATATTCTTGAAAAATTCGGTGTGAAGACCTTAGTTTCCATTATCTATGAGATCGTTATGAAGGTTTATGACTTCGTTAACGGAATTATTGAAAAATTTGCAAAATAACAAACTGACGGAGGCGGTTTTTCCGCCTCTTTCATTTAAGAAAGGATAAAGCTATGGAGGTTATAGCACAAAGAGTATTTGATCCGCTTTATATAGCTATTGATATAGCGTTTCTTATTGTATTTGCGGCAATTTTGTTTATCAGAAAAAAATATGCAACACTTATAGTAGGCTTTCTTGCCGGCATACTTTATCAGATAGTTGATTACGGAATTTTCCATCTGCTCACAGGCTCAAGAAGCATTTCTGAAGGACACAGCCTTTTCTGGGTGCTTTTATGGATGAGTATGAGCTACGGCTTTACCAATTTCACATGGATATGGCTCTGGATTTCAAAGGATAAAAATCTTTTTGAATACACAACGCTGATACTCGGCTGGTGGCTTTGCTGTCCGCTTATCGTCAAAACCTTCGGAAGCGGAGAAAATATGATAACCATTCAGCGTACAACAGGTGCATATCACGGATATATGGCAATTATTCTTTTTGTCGGTTATCTCGGCGTAATTATATGGAATGTAACGAGAAAAAAGAGGGAAGAAAAAATCAATATGCCCTGGATTCTTGCAATCGGTATACTTGTGCAGTTCGGCTGGGAGGTAGGGCTTTTCCTCGGCGGAATCCGTTCTGCGGCACTCACATCTGTGCTTGATAAGCTTGCTCCGATGATGATAAATTCACTTCTTGAAACAAATCTCGGTATGCCCTATATTTTCCTTATTTTCATTGCTGTTTCGATGAAATATACCGAAAGCCTCAGAAGGAGAAAGAACCCCTTGAGCTTCAGCGCACGTATAGCTGAAAACAACAGGGAAAAGGTCCGTTCGCCTGAGGTTTCCGAATACCTCGGCTATTAAAAAATGTAAAAATAAGCCTGTTCGGTTTTTGAATAATACAGAGCCTTCTGAACAATAATAGAAATGCACGGTGAATGTTTTCACCGCTTCAGGAGGTGACATTTATGGAAAATACAGGCGTAAAGTGTTCAGTTAACGAGTGTGAGTATCATGTAGGCTGTGATAAGTGCAGACTTGATAAAATCGAAGTTACTCACGAAAAGACAAGTCCCGATTCAATGGCAGTACCTCATTTCTGCAAAAGCTACAAGCATAAGCAGTAATAACGAAAAACGGCTACATCAGGTAGTCGTTTTTTGTATAATCAAGGGGTCTCTCCATATAATTTACATATAAAGAGGGAGAGATTATATGAGCTTTAAAACGGCATATCTTGAAAATCTAATGCAGAGAGTTGTTGAGCGCAATAAGGGCGAAGAGGAATTTCATCAGGCGGTAAAAGAGGTGCTTGAGTCAGTTGAGCCTGTGCTTATAAGACATCCGTTATATATCGAAAAGGGGATTCCCGAAATGTTGGTTGAGCCGGAAAGAGTGATAAAATTCCGTGTCCCTTGGGTTGATGACAAGGGTAATGTGCAGGTCAACCGTGGCTTCAGAGTACAGTTCAGCAGTGCAATCGGTCCTTACAAAGGCGGACTGCGTTTTCATCCGTCGGTCTACGAGGGAATAGTCAAGTTTCTCGGCTTCGAGCAGATTTTCAAAAATTCACTTACAGGATTACCTATAGGCGGAGCCAAGGGCGGAAGTGATTTTGACCCCAAGGGTAAGAGTGATATGGAAATTATGCACTTCTGCCAGAGCTTTATGACTGAGCTTTCAAAGCACATAGGGTATAATACGGATATTCCTGCAGGCGATATAGGTGTCGGTGCAAGAGAAATCGGATATATGTTCGGTCAGTATAAAAGAATCAGGAACGGTTTTACGGGTGTGCTTACAGGCAAGGGGCTCAACTACGGCGGTTCACTGGTGCGTACTGAAGCAACGGGCTACGGACTTTGCTATTTTACTGAGGAAATGCTCAGGGAAAAAGGGGAGAGCTTCAGAAACAAGCGCGTGGTTATTTCGGGCTCGGGTAATGTAGCTATATATGCAGCTCAGAAGGCTACTGAACTTGGCGCGGTTGTTGTCACAATGTCTGATTCTGATGGCTACATTTACGACGAAAGAGGCATCGATCTTGAGCTTGTCAAAAAAATCAAAGAAGCACGTCGTGGCAGAATTCTCGAGTATAAGGATATTCACACCGAAGCTACCTATGTTCCGGATTGCAGAAGAATCTGGGAGGTAAAGTGTGATATAGCTCTTCCCTGCGCCACTCAGAATGAAATAGGTCTTGCTGATGCTCAGAAGCTTTGCAAAAACGGATGTATTGCGGTTTCCGAAGGGGCTAATATGCCTTCAACACCTGAAGCGGTTGAGTATTTTCTTAATAATAATATTCTTTTCGGTCCTGCAAAAGCAGCAAATGCAGGCGGAGTTGCAACCTCAGCTCTCGAAATGAGTCAGAACTCAATGCGGTATTCCTGGAATTTTGAAAAGGTGGACGCAATGCTCAGAAAAATTATGGTAAACATTTACCGTTCGTCATCAGAGGCTGCGGCAGAATACGGAATAAAGGGAAATCTTGTTGCGGGGGCTAATATTGCAGGCTTTATAAAGGTTGCCGATACAATGCTGTCTCAGGGCGTTGTTTAAAAATCAGGGGATAAC
>JAZPZK010000050.1:0-13395 GCA_045544675.1 Acutalibacteraceae bacterium | reverse complement strand
ATAAAGCGAAAAGCTTTATTTTGGGTTACCCGACGGCGTACAAAGGTACTCCGAGGGCGAGGTTTGTTTATAGCATAAAACACAAAAACAGTGTTTTTGTCTGTTCTTCATCATTTTTTATATTTTAAAGGGTTCCTTCGGCCAGCTCATAACCGAAGAAACCCTTTATTTATCTTGTTTTATGCGATCTGCACTTTTTTTACAGTCCCTTTTTTTTATTCAAGCTCAAATGCTCCTGTATAAAGCTGATAGTATTTACCCTTCTTGGCAATAAGGTCGTCGTGGCTGCCTCTTTCGATGATAACACCCTTTTCAAGCACCATTATAACATCGGAATTCATAACCGTTGAAAGGCGGTGGGCAATAACGAAAACCGTTCTGCCCTTCATAAGAGCATCCATACCCTTCTGCACAAGGGCTTCTGTTCTTGTATCGATTGAGGAGGTTGCCTCGTCGAGAATCATAACAGGCGGGTCTGCAACGGCGGCTCTTGCAATGGAAATAAGCTGTCTCTGACCCTGAGAAAGATTTGAACCGTTATTTGTGAGCATTGTGTCGTAGCCCTTGGGCAGTCTTGAAATAAAGGAATGTGCATTTGCAAGCTTTGCCGCTTCAATTATCTGCTCATCGGTTGCATCAAGATTGCCGTAGCGGATGTTTTCTTTTACCGTACCGGTGAAAAGGTTAGTATCCTGAAGAACAATACCGAGTGAACGGCGCAGGTCGTCCTTTCTTATCTTGTTGATGTTAATGCCGTCGTAACGGATTTTGCCGTCAGCAAGGTCGTAAAAGCGGTTGATAAGGTTGGTTATTGTGGTTTTACCTGCACCGGTTGCACCTACGAATGCCACCTTCTGACCCGGTTCAGCATAAAGTGAAATGTTGTGAAGAACTATTTTTTCCTCATCATAGCCGAAGTCCACATCGTAAAAGCGTACCTCACCGCAAAGCTTTGTGTAGGTGGTTGTGCCGTCCTCGTGGGGATGCTTCCATGCCCACAGACCCGTATGCTCCTTTGTTTCGGTGATTTCACCCTTTTCATCATATTTTGCATTAACAAGGGTAACATAGCCCTCGTCAACCTCACTTTTTTCGTCGAGCAGGTCAAAAATTCTCTTTGCGCCTGCCATAGCCATAACAACGGAGTTCATCTGCTGTGAAATCTGATTTATAGGCATTGTGAAGGACTTTGAAAGCTGAAGAAATTCGGCAACGGTGCCTGCAGACACTGCAAAAATGCTCATAAAGCCTGCTTCGGGAAAAGCTCCCGATGAGGTCAGCACTGCGAGAAAGCAGCCTGCCACCGCAAGAATAACATACTGCAGATGACCCAGATTATTATTGATGGGGCCCAGCATGTTTACAAACTTGTTTGCTGAGAATGCATTACGGAAAAGCTCCTCATTCTTTTCATCGAAGCTTTCCTTTGCCTTTTCCTCGTGGCAGAAGACCTTGATAACCTTCTGACCGGTAATCATCTCTTCAATGTAGCCGTTTACGTCGCCGAGGGAGTCCTGCTGCTTCATAAAGAATTTACCGCTTTTTGATGCGATTTTGCCCGTGAAGATCATCATAACAAATATGCACACGAGAACAACAATGAGAAGGGGAATGCTTGAAAGAAGCATAGCAGTAAAGGTTGAAACGATGGTAACCGCAGATGAAATAACCTGAGGTATGGTCTGTGAAATCATCTGCCTGAGGGTATCAATATCGTTGGTGTATCGGCTCATAACATCGCCGTGGCTGTTGCTGTCGAAGTATTTTACGGGCAGAGACTGCATATGTGAGAACATATCGTCTCTTACGTTCTTCAGCACGCCCTGAGCAATAACAACCATAATTCTGTTATAGATAAATGTTGAAAGAATACCTGCGGCAAAGATAAGTGCCATTCTTATAAGCATCATAAGAAGACCTGTGAAGTTTTTGTCACCGTTTTCAAGCATAGGAGTTATATATCCGTCAATAAGGTCACCGAGGAAAAGCGACGAAAAGACGTTGGCAATGCTTGAAAGGAAAATGCACAGCACAACAACAAGCATAAGAAGCTTCTGCTTTTTATTAAGGTATGAAAATACACGCTTTATAACCTTGGGGTCAAGCTTTGCGCCTTCAATTTTCATCGGCACGCCGCCGTGACGGTTGGGAGGCATTTTAGGAGGCATTTTAGGGGGTGCTTTTCTTGCTGCTTCACTCATTTTCCTTTCCTCCCTTCGTCTGTGATAAATAAACCTCTCTGTAAATCGGGTTTTCCTCTATAAGCTGACCGTGAGTTCCGAAGCCGACAATTTCACCGCCGTCAAGAACAATAATTTTGTCAGCGTGCTCAATAGAGGAAATACGCTGAGCGATAATAATTTTTGTGGTTTCGGGGATGTAACGCTTAAAGCCGTCTCTGATAAGGGCATCGGTCTTTGTGTCAACAGCACTTGTCGAGTCGTCAAGGATGAGAATTTTCGGCTTCTGCAGAAGGGAACGTGCAATACATATTCTCTGCTTCTGACCGCCTGAAACGTTTGTGCCGCCTTGCTCTATAAAGGTATCGTATTTATCGGGCATTTCCTGAATAAAGGGGTCAGCCTGAGAAAGCTTACAGGCCTCAATAATTTCCTCATCGGTGGCATTTTCGTCGCCCCAGCGGAGATTTTCCTTTATAGTGCCTGAGAAAAGCACGTTTTTCTGAAGCACCGTTGCAACATTCTTTCTGAGCACATCAAGGTCATATTCTCTTACATCTGTTCCGCCTACCTTAAGTGTGCCCTCGGTAACATCGTAAAGGCGTGAAATAAGCTGAATAAGTGATGTTTTCGATGAACCTGTTGAGCCGATGATGCCTACGGTTTCACCGCTTTCAATATGCAGATTAACATTTTTAAGGCAGAGCTTTTCCTTGTCTCCCGAATAGCTGAAGCCTACGTTTTCAAAATCTATGCTGCCATCCTGAACCTCGGTAACTGCATTTTCAGGGGAGTGAAGGTCGCTTTTTTCATCGAGAACCTCACACACTCTTTCTCCCGCTGCTCTTGACATTGTGAGCATAACAAAAATCATTGAAAGCATCATAAGGGTTGAAAGAATCTGCATAGTATAAGAGATAACCGACAGAAGCTCACCTGTTGTAAGCTCTGTTTCACCGGAATTAACAATGAGCTTTGCACCTATCCATGCGATGAGAAGCATTGCGGTATAAGCGCTTATCTGCATAAGAGGAGCATTATAGGAAAGATAGAATTCAGCCTTTTTGGAAAGATCATAAATCATACCGGAAACACCGGTGAACTTCTTTTTCTCCTCTTCCTCACGAACGAAGGATTTTACAACCCTGATGCCGTGAAGATTTTCGTTTACAACGGTGTTGAGCTTATCGTAAACCTTGAACATCCTTTTGAATACGGGGTGGGCCTTTGAAACAATAAGCATAAGACCTGCTGCAAGGAATGGTATGATGCAAAGGAAAACAAGGCTGAGCTTCATATTGATGCTCATAGCCATCGTAAGCGAAAAGATGAGCATAGCAGGTGAGCGCACCGCAATACGGATAATCATCTGATAGGAGTTCTGGAGATTGGTAACATCGGTGGTAAGTCTTGTAACAAGACCCGAGGGTGAGAATTTATCGATGTTGGCAAAGGAAAAGCTCTGGATATTATGGAACATATCGTGTCTGAGGTTTTTCGCAAAGCCTGCCGATGCCTTTGATGCATTTGTGCCGGCTGCAACACCGAAAAAGAGACTCAGGCAGCAGAGCACAACAAGCAGACCGCCCACCTTAAGAATATAAGAGGTGTCGCTTTTATAAATGCCGTTATCTATAAGCTTACCCATAAGCATAGGGATAAGCACTTCCATAACAACCTCAAGAGAAATAAAAATCGGGGAAAGTATGGAGGGCAGCTTATATTCCCTGATGCATTTTGCGAGCCGTTTAATCATTTTCATCATTCCTTTCTAAATTACTGTTGATTTTATCAAGAACGGCGAAAAAGACCTCCAGCTCTTCGTCGCTGATGTTCTGCTGAATGGTTTTTTCAAACCTTGCGAAGTTTTTATCCACGTAGGACTGCACCTCAAGTGCCTTCTGTGTAAGAACTATTTTCTTCAGCCTTGCATCATAAGGCACACTCTCACGGGTAATAAGTCCGTTTTTTTCCATAAGAGAGAGGATTGAGCTTGCTGTTGAACGGCGGATATCGAATTCCTGCTCAAAATCCTTCTGGAACATATCCTTATGACGGTTGCGGTAAAAATATCCTACCGCCCAGCCGTGGGTGCCCGTCATTTTTTCAACATAGCTTCTGGAAGCATCGCTGTCAATATACCGTTTTATAAGGCGTGAGGTTCTGCCTATCTCAAAGCCGAGCTTACGCTCTGACATACCCTTTTTCCCCTTTCACGTCTCCGTGTAACCACAGCATACAATTGTATGGACGGAGCTTTTGTTAGTCGGCTGATTGTTAGCCACCGAACTATTATATACCTCTGAAAAACCTGTGTCAATAACAATTTTCAATTAAGAATTTTTAAATTGTGAATTGAAGGTTTTTAAAAGATGTTAGAAATATGAATTTTTTATAAACTATAAATAATAATTAAAATATTTCTTTTTTACACATTGCAAATAAAACTGAACTGTGATATATTTATTTAACACTATTAAGTATTGTGGAGTAGTAGGGCTGAAATGAATAAAGAAATTCTTGCAAGAGAAATAATCGAGACCTTTGAAACGGTCAGAGCAGAAAAGCTTCTTGACAGGCTCAGATTTACGGTTAAGGGAGAAAACATACTTCTTCTTGTGCTGGATAATCTGGGTGGAGCAAGCACGCCCTCAGAGCTTATTGAAAGGCTTGATTACAGTGCCGCAAGACTTTCGGCAGTCACCAAAGCGCTGGAGAGCAAGGGCTATATTGAAAGAAAGCAACACAATGAAGATAAAAGAAGAACCACCGTTGCTCTTACCGAAAAGGGCAGGGAGCTTAGCGGTGAACTGAAAAATGAAATTATACAGAACGCATCAAATATAGTTGAGGAGCTTGGCGAAGAGGATGTTCTTGAGCTTCTCAGAATAGTCAGGCGGTTCGTACAGCTTGAATGCATACAATAATATTAAGGAGACAGTCTGAATGAGGAATAATATGAAAAAAATTATGAGCTGCATAGTGGTTGCAGTTATGCTCCTGACGGGGATGCTTCCTATGAGCGCATCAGCGGTTACATATCCTGCGGGGGTAACAGCCAAGCAGGCTGAGGATGCAATAGAAAATACGGATAAGCTTATAGAGGGTGTGCTCAGCCGTCTGAGTAACACCACGCTCAAGGCTATGCTTATGCCTGAAATCTGCTCCGACGGTGTGCTTTCACTTCTTATGACAGAGGTTTATAAGGCTCTTGAAAAAAATCAGGATACCCTTAACACCATAGGCATCAGGGCTACCTGTGCCGATGTTGCACAGTATATGAGCAATTATCCCGAGGTAAGCGCAAAGCTCAGAGCTTCTTCGTCCTGGAGCAGTGTTGACCTTACAGGCGTCAGTTGGGGCGTAAACGACAAGCAGGGCTTCGCAGTTGCGGCAAGCGCAATGTTCGGTCCCCTCAATTCAATAATGTATACTCTTCTTTGCGGCGGTAATTACGACCTTATCCTTGTTCTCGGCATCAAGGGTGCAAAGGGCTATGAAACCTCAATTCTTCCCATATATGAAAGCCTCGGCTGCACAAGCTTCACAAGTCCCGAAAGCTTTTATTCCCAGGCAACTGCAAACAAGTATTCAATGGTTCAGAACATTGTTCTTGACCTTATGGGCTATGTGGAAAAAATTCTTGAAGCACCTGCAAAGGAGCTTACGGAAAACCTTCCCAGCATAGCACACTTCATAAATAACGGCGGCCTTGAAAACGCCATCTCAAAGCTTATGGAGCCGCTGAAGATTTCCGTTCTCGGTGTGCCTCTTCTCTCGGTTGATACCTTTATTAATACCGATGCTCTTGAAGGCAGTATCGACCTTAACATCAGCTTTGAGGGTAACTCTCTTGAGGGTATCCGTATGGCACCGCTGAACCTTGATACCTTCGCTTCCTGCGGTACGGTAGAAGGCAACAGAGTCAAGGCAAATAAGGGCGATGTTTATGTGGAATTTCTCAGATGGGCAGTTGAATCCTTCAAGCTCAGCAAGGATTACATTATAAATCTTGCAACGGAAAATATGGAAACAGAGGGCATCGACCTCAAAACGGTCATAACAAATCTTCTTGCAAAGCCGACAGATGATATTATTTCTACCCTTATCGGTCTGCTTTCAGCTCAGCAGGGCGAAATCAATAACTATCAGTGGAGCTTTGCTCAGCAAGAGGATGCCACCGTTGTTTATACACCCAATCTTAATCACGATGACTATATCAAGGTTGTTGAGGAGATGGACGGTCTTCTTGACGATATCGTAGCAGAGGGCGGAGAAGCAACCACCTTAAGAGAAATGCTTCAGCCGATGCTTTACTCAAACAAGCTGCTTTCAGATGCGGTTGTTGAGGTATATACGATGCTTGAAAGCGAGGAGCTCAAGAGTGTTATTGCTCTTCTTGATATTGAGCTTACCCCCGAGGCTATAGCAAAGAGCCTTAAGGAAGCGCAGTTCTCCTCAGTTGCAGCTCAGCTGAGAAACTTCACATCCTGGAAATATGTAAACAGAGAAAATCTTGACTGGGGCTTTACCGACGGCGACAGAGAAGGCTTTGTGAATGCGGTAAGTGCAGTTTTAAGACCTGCAGACGGTATGCTCAGGCTCCTTCTTGCAGGAGACAAGATGACCTTCCTTGATGCTATTGATTTCTACGGCAGCGACGGATATAACACAGCAATAATTCCCATACTTGAAGCTCTCGGTGTTTACGGTGAGGATATTCTTTCCTACAGCGAATACCTTCAGGCAATAAAGAGCGAGGATGCCATAAAGCCTGTGCTTGAATCTCTTTGCTCACTTATCGAAAGACTTCTTGATAAGCCTGTATATACTATTACGGAAATTCTTCCCAATCTTATGTATTTCCTTAATAACGGCGGTCTTAAAATCTGTATGGAAAACCTTATCTATCCGGCTATGACCATTCTTAACCGACTCGGTATAGCTGATATGGTAAATCTTTCAGCTCTTGCCGATATTAATGTAAACGATGTTGTCAACAAGCTCTTTGCAAATCTTCAGCTTCAGTTTGCACTTCCCGAGCTTAACCTTTCTCAGTTTGAGGGTATGGGTGTGCTGGGTGCTGCAGAGTCAAAGCGTACACAGGGCGGCACTATGATTCAGATTTATGCCGTCAAGGCTGACCAGCCTGAGGTTGCGGCAACGCTTCTCAGATACATCGTTGAGATAGTCAAGGCTCCCGGCAACGAAGGCTTTATCGATTCACTTCTTGACAGTCTGCTTACCGAAATGGGCGACAATCAGATGGTTGTTTCCTTTGCTCAGGGCATCGGTGAGGATGTTAAGGCTATGACGGTTGATGAGGCAGTTGAATGGCTCTATAAGCTCTTCTTCAGAGAAAGAGTTGTGGTAGAGGTTACCGAGCAGTCAGATTATGTACCCGATGTTCCAGAATACAAGAGCACAAACAATAAGGCTCTTAAAGTAGCTCTTACAGTTGTGCTTGTTGTGTTTGTTATAACGGCTATGGGTGTAGTCATCAACAGAGATAAAATCAGATATTATATAGAGGACCGTAAAAAGAACAAGTCCGAGGAAAATTAACAGGAGGAAGAACATATGCTCATAATGAAAGATGTGGTCAAGGATTATGTTACCGGTGACAGCAGTCTCAGAGCAATGAATAAAGTCAGTGTCAGCTTCAGGGAAAACGAATTCGTTGCAATTCTCGGCCCCTCAGGCAGCGGTAAGACAACAATGCTCAACATAATCGGCGGCCTTGACAGATATACAAGCGGTGACCTTGTTATCAACGGCAAAAGCACAAAGACCTTCAAGGATGAGGACTGGGATACATACAGAAACCATTCAATCGGTTTCATTTTCCAGAGCTACAACCTTATTCCCCATCAGAGCGTGCTTGCAAACGTTGAGCTTGCCCTTACTCTTTCCGGTGTTGGCAAAACAGAGAGAAGAGAAAGAGCTATCAAGGCTCTTGAGCAGGTTGGTCTCGGTGACTATATCAACAAAAAGCCCAACCAGATGTCCGGCGGTCAGGTGCAGAGAGTTGCTATCGCACGTGCACTTATAAACGACCCTGATATTCTTCTTGCTGACGAGCCTACAGGTGCTCTTGACAGTGAAACAAGCATCCAGATTATGGATCTTCTTAAGGAAATTAGCAAGGATAAGCTTATCATTATGGTTACCCATAACCCGGAGCTTGCCCATGAATATGCAAACCGAATCATCCGCTTCAAGGACGGACGTATGATCGGTGACAGCAATCCCTACGAGCCTACCGAGGCAGATTACCGTATGGAAAAGGTAAGAGCCGATGAAGAAAAGAAGAAGGGCAGAAAGCCTTCAATGAGCCTTAAAACTGCCTTCGGTCTTTCTCTTCGCAACCTTATGACGAAAAAGGCAAGAACTATTCTTACTGCCTTTGCAGGCTCTATCGGTATTATCGGTATTGCTCTTGTTATAGCCCTTTCAACGGGTATTGAAAACTATGTAGGACGTATGCAGTCCGATGCACTTCTGGCTTATCCCTATTCGGTTGAGCGTGAGGCGGTCAATACGGATACGATTATGAACAGCTTCTCAAGCCTTATGGCGACGGGTAGCGTTGATCACGATAAGGAGCACGTATATGTAAATGATCTGCTTACGGAAATGCTCAACACATTTGTTTCTGAAACCGATGTAAACAATGTGGGTGCCTTCAGAAAGTTCATTATGGAAAATCAGGAGCAGTTTGACGAAATCTGCAACGATATTCAGTACCGTTACACCACACCGCTTAATATTTACCGTGCGGATACGGATAACGGAATTATTCACGTTAACCCCAACACACTTCTTGAAGACTTCCAGGGCGTTGACCTTATGAGTATGATGGAAGGTATTATGGGTACCACAATTCTTAACGCATGGTATGAGCTTATCGGTGATGAGGAATTCATCAAGCAGCAGTATGATGTTGTTTACGGCAGACTTCCTCAGGCTAAGAATGAGGTTGTGCTTATTCTTGACCAGAACAGTGAGATTACCGAGTTCGTGCTTTACGGTCTCGGACTCAGAGACCAGGGTCAGTTCTCAAACGACCTTATGTCAAGCCTTGCAGGCTCCGACGCACTCAATCTTGACACAACCGTTTACACATACGAAGAAATCTGCAGCCTTAAGTTCAAGCTTGTTCTTCCTGTTGAGCTTATGCAGAAGGATCCCGTAACAGGCGTATGGAAGGATAAGAGCAAGGATACCGAGTTTGTTAAGAAGGCTATTGAAAACGGCCTTGAAATCAGCATCGTAGGCGTGCTTCTTCCCAATGACGAAACTGTATTCTCACTTGGTACCAACGGTCTTGGCTACAGAACCGACCTTATGGATTATGCTCTTGAAATGACAGAGAATTCAGAGGTTGTTCAGGAGCAGCTCAACAATCCTGCGGTTGACGTTCTCACAGGTCTTAAATTCAATACTCTTACAGTAAACGACTTCGACCTTAAGGATATTGATTTCAAGGATATCGATATGACATATCTCAACCTTGCTCCCTTTATGAGCCTTGTTGAAAATGTTGACCTTTCCAATATCAATATAGCGGACCTTTCATCAACCCTCGGCTTCGGCGATATGACCGAGCTCCAGAAGAAGCTTATAGAGGGCTATCTTGACGATGATCAGGTGCTGGCACTCAAGCAGGCATACGTTGATACCATGAACGCCAAATGCTCTTATAAGAAGACTATGGCTACTCTCGGCTATGACGGTGCCGATAACCCCACTTCAATTTACTTCTATCCCAAGGACTTCGAATGTAAGGCAGAGGTTACAAAGATAATCAACTATTATAACGAGCAGGTTGCTGCAGACGGACATCCCGAGTATCAGATCACTCCTACCGACGTTGTAGGCTCAATGCTCGAAACAATCCTCAGCGTTGTTAACATAGTTACATATGTGCTTGTTGTTTTCATCGCAATTTCACTTATTGTTTCATCGGTTATGATCGGCATTATCACCTACATTTCTGTTCTTGAAAGAACAAAGGAAATCGGTATTCTTCGTTCTATCGGCGCATCCAAGGGCGACGTTTCTCGTGTGTTCAATGCAGAGGCGATAACCATAGGTCTGGGAGCAGGTCTTTTGGGCATTATATCGACGCTGCTGTTGGAGATACCGATAAACATTCTGCTCAAGGTGCTTACAAGCACCGGTGCAGCAGCATCGCTTCCCGGAGAGGCAGCGGCAATGCTTATAGGTATAAGCGTTGTGCTTACCTTCGTTGCAGGTCTTGTACCCTCATCAATTGCGGCTAAGAAGGATCCTGTTGAAGCACTCAGAACTGAATAAAAAAACCGCCTTCGGGCGGTTTTTTTAATGCAAAATGCAAAGTGCAAAATGCAAAATTGCGCCCGACAGGGGCGGTGAAAGGAACATTCTGCCCACCATTTTTATTTGGGTGTTGTTCGGTTGGCAAAATGAATTGCCTTTGCCATAAATTGCGCCTTCAACGCATTAACGCCCGAAGGGCACCCATTACTACTTGCTGCTTACTACTTTTAATCCTTTTATGTTCAGTTGCAAGCAACTAAGCATAAAATTGTGATAATGCATAAAAAAATATATGCTGCCTATAATAAATTTTAACAATAAATAAATCATACCTACTTGCTATGAATTAGAAAGTGTGATATACTACCATTGTAGTAGGAATTATGACAGAAAAGGAGAGATACAGATGAAAATTTCCACAAAGGGAAGATACGGTCTTCGTGTTATGACAGATCTTGCCGTAAACGGTCAGGATTGCTGTATTTCTCTTAAGGATATTGCTGAAAGAGAGCATCTTTCGGAAAAATATCTTGAGCAGATTGTAGGTAAGCTTACAAAAGCAGGTCTTATTGAATCGGTACGCGGTGCAAGAGGCGGTTACCGTCTTACCCGCACTCCCGAGGAAATAACCGTCGAGAACATTCTCAGGGCTACCGAAGGCTCACTTGCTCCCGTGGCCTGTGCCGAGGATGAGGGCAGATGTCAGAATTACTGCGACTGTGTAACGTCCTTTATCTGGACAGAAATTTATAAAGCGACTATTTCGGTTGTAAGCTCCATCACCCTTAAGGACCTGGCCGAAAGAAGTCAGACTATTGATAAAATTGAATTGGAGTGTTTGAAATGAGATATGTTTATGCGGATAACGCGGCAACAACTCCTGTCTCAAAAAAGGTAGTTGAAGCTATCATCCCCTATATGACAGAGCATTACGGCAACCCCTCCAGCCTTTATGAAATCGGTCAGGTTGCAAACAAGGCTGTGCAGAAGGCAAGACAGCAGGTAGCAGATGCTCTCGGTGCTGACAGTAAGGAAATCTTCTTTACCTCAGGCGGCTCTGAGGCTGATAATTGGGCAATAAGAGGCGCAGCAGCCCTCGGTGCAAAAAAAGGTAAGAAGCACCTTATCACATCAAAGTTTGAGCATCACGCCGTTCTTCACACAATGGCAGCTCTTGAAAAAGAAGGCTTTAAGGTTACTTACCTTGACGTTTATGAAAACGGTATTGTAAAGCCCGAGGATGTTGAAAAGGCAATCACCGATGAAACCTGCCTTGTTACAATTATGTATGCAAATAACGAAATCGGCACCGTTCAGCCAATTGCTGAAATCGGTAAAATCTGCCGTGATAAGGGCGTGCTTTTCCATACCGATGCTGTTCAGGCAGTAGGTCACGTGAAGATTGACGTTAAAGAGCAGAACATCGATATGCTCTCCCTTTCGGGACACAAATTCCATGCCACCAAGGGCATCGGCGCACTTTACTGCAAAAAGGGACTCCGCCTTCCCAATCTTATCGAGGGCGGTGCTCAGGAAAGCGGCAGAAGAGCAGGTACCGAGAACGTACCGGGTATTGTAGGTCTCGGCGTTGCAATCACAGATATGTGCGAGCATCTTGAGGAAAACGCAAAGAAGGTATCCGCACTCAGAGATAAGCTTTTTGAGGGTGCAAGTAAGATTTCCCACTCGAGAATCAACGGCGACACAGAGCACAGACTTCCCGGTAACTTCAGTATGTGCTTTG
Organism: Acutalibacteraceae bacterium; assembly: GCA_045544675.1. Lineage (GTDB taxonomy): Bacteria > Bacillota > Clostridia > Oscillospirales > Acutalibacteraceae > UBA6857. Next base: position 1,170 of record JAZPZK010000050.1, on the reverse strand, counting down.
AGGGCGTTGAAGGTGAAAGCCTTCTTCTTATGCTTGACTTCAAGGGCATCTCTGCTTCAAGCGGCTCAGCCTGCACGTCAGGCTCACTTGACCCCAGCCACGTGCTTCTTTCAATCGGTCTTAAGCACGAGGTTGCCCACGGCTCTTTAAGACTTTCACTCAGCGAAAACAATACCGAGGAGGATGTTGATTATATCCTTGAAGTGTTGCCCCCCATCATCGACAGACTTCGCTCAATGTCCCCTCTCTGGGATCATATATTAGAACAGGAAAAGGAGAACAACTAAAATGGAATATAGCAAGAAAGTAATGGAACATTTCGCAGAGCCTCATAACGTAGGCGAAATCCCCGATGCAAACGGCGTAGGTGAAATCGGTAACGCAAAGTGCGGTGACATTATGAAGATGTTCCTCAAAATAGAAAACGACATTATTGTTGACGTAAAGTTCAAGACCTACGGCTGTGCAAGTGCTATTGCAACAAGCTCGATTGCAACAGATATGATCAAGGGTCAGCCCATTTCTAAGGCTCTCAAGCTCACAAACAAGGCAGTTGTTGAGGCACTCGACGGACTTCCCGCAGTAAAGATTCACTGCTCCGTGCTTGCTGAGCAGGCTATAAAGGCAGCTCTTGCAGACTATTACAAGCGTCAGGGTATTGATCCCGAGCCTATCGTAGGCAAGATTGAGGATCACGAGGCCTGCCATATATAAAAAAACGCCCGTTTGGGCGTTTTTTTAATGCGCAATGCCCGATTCGCAATGCGCAACCATGGATGACAATCTGCTGACAGGAAGGATTTATCCCGCTGTGTGCATAATTATAAGGCAACAAAAGGTAATTCATTACGCTCCCGTGGGAGATGTCAGCGGAAGCTGACAGAGGGCATTATAATGCGGCGCAGCCCCATAACATTTTCCGAAGGAAAATATATCACTGCGAAGCAATATCACTCGCCGTAAGGCGAACATCACATCTGCGAAGCAGAAATATCACTAAAAAGCACCCCGAAGGGAGCTTTTTCAATTCTCAATTCACAATTCGCAATGTGCAACCATGGATGACAATCTGCTGACAGGAAGGATTTATCCCGCTGTGTGCATAATTATAAGGCAACAAAAGGTAATTCATTACGCTCCCGTGGGAGATGTCAGCGGAAGCTGACAGAG